>JAZULV010000126.1:0-34297 GCA_045603305.1 Lachnospiraceae bacterium
ATCTGCACCTGCTATGTCATATATTGAATATTTATAATAAGTATTCAAAAAATAAGACTCCGAATTTAATTTGTCATAGTATCTTTTGTCTTGTTGCGGTTGTTCATCACAAACTATATCCTCGGTGATTTCTTTATGTAATACTACATCACCGGTCTTTTTATATTTAGTCATGTAATATCTTGAAATTTCACCTGCTGAAATATCTACTTTGGTTTTTGTGAATATGTAGATATTATGCTCTTTATCAACAGCTATCCGCATTATCTGATTATCAGTAGGAAGCTGAGTTATCTGCTCTGTTGAGTGATCATTTTCAAAGTTTTCGCACCATACAGTGTATGATTCTGCATTCTCAGAGCTTTCTCCTTCCATGGTTACATAGTATAAACAGTTACCACTAGTGGTCACCAGGCGAGGAACGATATGTGTTCCGGTAGCGATTTCGATAAAATCAGCCTCGTAGAGTGTTCTGTTGGCAATAGTATCAGTCTGGACATCGGCATCATCTGGGTCTACATCATGCGGGTAAGAAATTCTTGTAGTGTCTGAAGAGTTGAATTCAAAAGATGATGCCCATTCAGATATCTTGTAGCCGTATCCTAAGTATATTGCTATTAATGCTATTATGCTGACTATAGTTATTAATTTGCATAAAAACGGATGCTCTTTAATAAATTTCATATGTTACCCCTTTGTTTTAAGTGTTTTTTATTAAATAAGTCAGATGCTTTTTATCGATAGTAGTAATTGATATAATCTATTAGTCGACATTCCATACTATATTCCATATTATGAATGACATCTTCTGCATATCCGTTTATCAATGAATCAATATTGCCACTAATCCAGTCCATAAGATACGCTGAAATATTATACTTCATGTAAGTGGATTCAGATACAAGTTGTATGAATTGATCTGTGTAGTCATTAGCGTATAAATCAATCAAGTGATAATTTAATTTTTCTATTATGTCTATTCTCGTAGGAATACCCTCTCCACCGTAAACGGTTGGTTTTATTTCGGTTCCAAATCTAAATGAAGGATCTGTAGTTGCCGAAAGCATGGATTCAAGAAATTGCCATGATTCCGATTTGTTTGCCGACAAAGTTGAAATACAATATGTTGCACCATTATCACTTAATATACCTGAATAACTGTCAATATTATTGGGATTTAATTCTTCATAAGTAGAAGAATTATCTTCCATATACATATAAAATCTATTAATACTATCAATATATATCAGAGAGTCGGCTGGCTTCATAAAGCCTTCTGGAAGTATGCTGTCATCATGAGTTTTTGTTGAAAATGTCTTAGCATAAGTTACTATTTGTTCAAAGTTAGTGGCTTCTTGGGAGTAGGAGTGAAAATAGAAACCATTATCTTCGGAATTAATAGCGTTATCAGAGTAATGACTTACCACATCGAAATTTATAGAGTCATGACAATTATAATAAGCTAAAGTATAAGCAACCGTGTAAGCATTTAATTGTTCCTTTAATTCAGGATTGTTGCCTATTATTTTCTGCATATCAGTTAAAGTCCAGTCTTTAGTTCCACCAGCAGACTCCTTATTTGTTGCTTTCAAGTAAACTGTGCTTGGGATACCGATAAGAAGACCATCGTATGTATGTGCTTCTACTACCTGAGGTAAGAAGTCATCAGTATTTACTTTTGTACTGGCTTCAAAGTAAGGCGTAAGGTCTTCTATTTTACCTTCTGATACATACTGCTCGGCCAGTTCAGAGTTACCGTCGATGGCAAATATATCACACTGGCTTCCCTCAGCTACGCTGTTCGCCAATACAAGTTGTACTATATGGTCATCCTGACTCTTGTTATATTCGATAACGGCATTTTGGGTATATTCATCCATCCAATATACGCCTACAGTTATTATTTTAGGTTCGTTTTCCGGATTAGTTTTCTTTGGGCTTATAATAGCAGCTTCTACAGGCTCGTCATCAAAGCAGTGGCTGATAGCGAGGAATCTGCCATCAGCAAGTTCTGCAATATAGTCTATATTCTTGCCGTCAATGCCGGCATTAGCCCAGATAAGAATTTCATTTGCATTTCTATCTTCAAAGTTAACACCATACAGTCCAAAACTGCTTTTGGTAAGCATATCGTAATTCATACCTGCTGAGCAGATTGATTCCCCGACAAAAATAAGGGTGTCTTCGCGATTAGAGAACCATGGTAAGTCATACCCTGTGTTAGATAATTTACCATATGAATTGATACTGCGTATTTTATCTGCTACCATAGAATTATTATATATAGAGTAGTCAGAGGCAAAAGCATATACTGCATATGTGTCTCCATCTCGATCGTTTATTATTTTTTTAATGCTGTTAGATTCTTCCATCCATGCTATTTTTTTGCCTTTGCTATTAAATGTGGCTATTCCTTTTTCGTTGGCTGCATAAATTATACCATTCTTGCTTACTCCTACTCCTGCTATATCATAAGGTGAATAGTAAAATTTAGTATCCAAGAAAAACGAATCAAAGACAAGTCTGTTATCACGTCTTACAAGCTGTTTCGGTTGTTCATCACAAACTATATCCTCTGTGATTTCCTTATGTAATACTACATCACCTGTTTTTTTATACTTAGTAATGTAATATCGTGAAATTTCTCCTGCCTCTATATCTACTCGTGTTTTTGTAAAAAGATAAATATTCTGTTCTTTATCAACAGCTATCTGCATTATCTGATTATCAGTAGGAAGCTGAGTTATCTGCTCTGTTGAGTGATCATTTTCAAAGTTTTCACACCATATTGTGTATGATTCTGCATTCTCAGAGTTTTCACCTTCCATGGTTACATAGTATAAGCAGTTACCATTTGTGGTTACCAGACGAGGTACGATATGCGTTCCGGTTGCAATTTCCATGAATTCAGCCTCGTAGAGTGTTCTGTTAGTAAGAGTATCGGTTTGAAGTAATGTATCATCATCTTCGGCGTAATATGAATATATAATTTCTTCATATTCTATATCGTCATCGCCGGTTAGAGAATCAATAACATTACTGCAACCACTGCAGCTGATTGTCATTATTACCATTAGCATCACGGCGAGTATTCTTTTATATTTTCTCATTGTTTTACATATAAAGTTCATACGATTTCTCCCCTTGAATTAATTTGCGTAACAACTGTACTACGACGAATAGTACAGTTAGATAATACATCAGGTTTATGTTTGTGTCAATATACTTTCCATATATATTTTACAAATATATCTTGAGACAAAAAAATACTCTTATATTGTCGGTATATGCGACCTAAAGTGCTTGCGTCCTTGGCTTTAATCTGTTATTTTTATAATATTAAGTGTAATATAAGTAAATCTGTGATATAGTATATATGTTAATTTAGATTTAGAATTATTGGCGAGTCTGTGAATAGCTTTGGCAATGATTACGGAGGATTAGTATGTTAGATTTTCAGGAAGAGTTAGAGAAGTTTAAGCCTAGCAGAGAAGTTGGCGATATGGAAGATGTTATTATCAGCAGTGGTACTGTTGATATATCAGACATTATACAAGAGATTAATAAAGAAGATAAATAGGAAGCGGGAAGTATATGGAGTGTTTTCGTTGTGGGAGTCCTGTGATTGAGAGCCTTGATAAGTGTGTCCGCTGTGGTCAGGATTTGTCAGGTTACAAGAAAGCAGTGTGGGCTTCTAATGTTTATTACAATATAGGTTTGGAGAGGGCTAAGGCACGTGATTTAAGTGGTGCGGTTATGGTGTTAAAGCAGAGCCTTTCTCTTAACAAGATGAATATCGAAGCGAGAAATCTTCTCGGACTTGTGTATTACCAGATGGGCGAGATTGCTGATGCTTTGGAGCAGTGGTATATCAGCCGCGGTTTAAGGATCAAGGATAACAAGTCAGCAGGATATCTTGCGAAGATGCGTACTCATAAGGGCAAGTTTGAATACTATGCCAAGGCAGTGGAGAAGTTTAATCAGGCGCTTGCCAGTGCAAGATCCGATCATAAAGACGTTGCTTTACTGCAGGCGAAGAAAGTTATTAATATGAACCCTAATTATGTAAGGGCGTATTTATTGCTTGCACTTTTGTATATTGACAAAGGTGAATATGCAAAGGCAGAGCGAACCATTAAGAGGGTAAGAAAGATAGACTGTGTTAACAGTACAGCTATCAGATATGAGAGAGAGCTGCGTACAGCCAATAAGAAGAACGTTCTTAAAGCACTTCGCCTTAAGAAGAAAAGTAAGCCGGAGGACGATCCGTTTGATGAGAGTCATGTTAAGGATGAGTCGATTGTTCCAACTTACACAGAAATTTCGGATAACTGGCATGCAGTGGCATTGCTTTTGTTTGGATTGATTGCCGGAGTATTGTTCTTTACATATCTGATACTGCCGTCGGTTAAGACTTCCATGAACAATGATTTTAATGATTCAATTGTTGGATATCATGAGAGTATTGCGGCTAAGGATGGAGAGATAACCGGTCTTAATAATAAGATATCGACTCTCCAGTCAGATATTAATACACTGAATGAGGAACTGGGAGCATATAGCTCCGACAGTGGTATTCTTGCTTCATATAACAAGCTGATTGATGTGCTTATGGCACTTAGAGGCGGAGATTATCTTGGTGCCATGAATGCTATGTCTGAGATTAATGCCACGATAGTTACCAATGAAAGATTTCAGCAGGTGTATAATGCACTGAATGAGGAGTTTACCATTAATGGAGTGTCAACTACCCTTAGTATGGGTATAGCATTCTATGATGCCGGTGATTTTGAGACTGCCAGGGCTTATTTTGAGAAGTGCATTTCTCTGCAGCCGGATCATCCGGAGGCGATATTACGACTTGGATTTGCATATGTTAATTTAGGCAATACAGAACAGGCAAATATTTATTTTACTCAGGTTATAGATAACTATCCGGGAACAGAGTATGCTTCCCAGGCGATGGTTTTAAGAGGCTATTGATAAAATTTAAGATAAGTTACTAAAGAGACGCGGAAGATAAGTTAATTATTATTTCCGCGTTTTTCTATGCCTTTTTTGGCAGAACTGATTACAATTTTAGCTGGAGGGAATGGAATGAGTAAGGATTTGCAGCAGGAGGCAACTTATAGAAGGTACAGGGATGTGCTGGTGATAGGTCTGCCCAGTGAGGTTGATCATCACAGTAGTCAGGGCATGAAAGAGACCGCCCAGACTCACATTAAGAATGGTCACATAAGATATGTTATTTTTGATTTTGAGAAGACAAACTTTATGGACAGCTCCGGTATCGGAGTTCTGTTAGGTCAGTACAAGCTGATGGAAGCGGTGCGTGGACGAGTTGCAGTATGCGGGGTTGACAGAAGAATTCACAGAATACTTGATATGTCCGGGATTTACAAGATTGCAGAGCGATTTGAAAGTATTGAAGAGGCTATTGCGGGAAGGGACAGTATATAGCTGCCGTAAGTCGATATAATTAAGGCAGTTTAAGGACAATAATATATATTAGTCAGTAGAAAGTGTTGCACTGACATATTTAACTTTGGGAGGGGCATATGATTCAGAATAACGAGGTAATAACCAAGGAAAGTATAAAGATTTTTATGGAGAGTAAATCTCACAATGAGCAGTTTGCCAGAAGCGTGGCTGCGATGTTTGTGTCCAGACTGGACCCGACTATTGAGGAGATTGATGATGTGAAGACTGCGGTATCAGAGGCAGTAACAAATGCAGTCATACATGGATACGAAGGCAGAGAAGGCATAATAGAGATGGTGCTTACTCTTACCGGAGATATGGTTACGATTGCTATAAAGGATACCGGTGTAGGTATTGAGGATATTAGTAAGGCAATGGAGCCGATGTATACTTCAAAGCCGTCAAAGGAGCGCTCCGGCATGGGATTTTCATTTATGGAAGCGTTTATGGATACTGTGGAAGTGAAATCTCTTCCGGGACTTGGAACAGAGGTGGTTATGACAAAAGTGTTTGGGCAGACCGGGAAATATGAATAAATAATAGGAGACTTGCGTATGGCAGATAATATCGAGTTGATTGAGATTGCACACGCAGGGGATAAAGAAGCAAGAGACAAGCTGGTTGAGGAAAATGTAGGTCTGGTCTGGAGTGTGGCAAGGAGATTTACCGGCAGGGGTCTTGATATGGAGGACCTGTTCCAGATTGGCTGTATTGGCCTTATTAAAGCAATTGATAAATTTGATACAAGCTTCAATGTTAAGTTTTCAACCTACGCTGTTCCGATGATTAGCGGTGAGCTAAAAAGATTTCTAAGAGATGACGGCATGGTTAAAGTATCAAGGACACTTAAGGAGAATAACTGGAAGATAAAGATGGCGATGGAGAGACTGGGACATGCTATGGGCAGGGATGCCACCCTTGCAGAAATCAGTGCTGAGACCGGGCTGACTTCTGAGGATATTGTCATGGCCATGGAGGCGAATATCGAGGTGGAGTCTATATATCAAACTGTTTACCAAGGTGATGGCAGCGAGATATATCTGGTAGACAGAATTGGCAGCAGTGGTTTAGGTGCAGCCGGTGTCACTATGCAGAGTCAGGATGCGGAGAAGGAAAGCCTGTTAAATCATATGATGCTGGAGCAGGTGATTTCGGAACTTTCTGCTACCGAAGAACAGTTAATCAGAATGAGGTATTATGAGGAGCGAACCCAGACAGAGGTTGCGAATGTACTTGGTATCAGTCAGGTGCAGGTGAGCAGGATGGAGAAGAAAGTACTTAAAAGGATGAGGGAGAGTATTGGTACGAGGTAAGTAGTATTATTTTTATGCAAAAACATGGCAGTATATTGGCAGTTAGTATAATATTCAATAATATAGGTTAGTGGTATAATTAAGGTGTTACCGCCCCTAGACTGGTATCGGAAAGGGGTGCCTGCAGTGGAGTTGTTTTCGTCATTTTTACTCTCCGTTATGGCAAGTGTAATAGCCTATTACATTTGCAAATGGCTAGACGGTGATGAGTAGTCGGTAACTAGCCTAGGTATGGTTCTCCTTAATGAACAAGAACCCCCAAAGAGCTACCATCTCTTTGGGGGTTCGTTTTGCTTGCAATGGATAATTTCCGTCATTTTGCCTACACATACTATATCATACGCAGTAGACATTTTCAAGTATACCCTATAATTAATTTTTATATTAAATTTTTAAATAATAATTATCAGTTGCATTTAATTGCTACAGTTATAGGATACATGTTTTTAATTTATACTTGTTCAATGAATAAATTAAGAATAACCACAAATACTAACACCATAACAAAACATTTATGAATATTTGCCTTGTGGCGGATTGGAGTAGAATATGCGTAGTTATGGAATAAAAATTATTGCGGTTACAGTAATTGTAGTTATTGCATTAGCTTTTTTATTAAGGTCTTCCTCAGAGGATACTGAAAAATATACCGGTGGAACGCTTATTAAAGCCGGCGACGAAGCTGTACATGCCTTTTCAAATGATTGTGAAGCTTTTGGTTATGAAGTAGAGGAATCTGAAAAAGAGGCAGTGCATGCTTATGCAAAAAATTCTGTTATTGCAGAGCGTGTAGCTGCAAATATATATGCTTCGGAGATTGAAGCCTTTATTGATAGCACGTCCGATAGTTTAGTATGTGCAAGGAAGCCGAAAGTATGAGTGAAGTAATTTACCTTAATCTCAGGCAGAATTCAGAGGTGTATTGTCAGGATGTGTTTCTTAAGGATTTGGGTTCTGTCTGCTGCACTGACAAGGAGATTGAAAACAGGTGTAATGAAATAAAAGTAATGCATATTGATAAGAAAGAGCATGTGCGCATTACCTGTTCAGTAATGGATGTTATTGAACTGATTTTAAACGAGGAGCCAAAAAGGCAGGTTACCAATCTGGGTGAGACTGATATAATTATTGACTATCAGCCAAAGCCCAGAAAAATAGGTCTGTGGGACTGGATTAAGACGATATTTGTCTGCCTGACAGTATTTTTCGGCGGAGCCTTTGCGATAATGGCGTTTAACAACGATTGCAGCATGAATGATGTATTCGGACAGATTTATAAGCTGGCTATAGGCAGAGAAGCAGAGGGGGCATCTATACTGGAGGCCTCTTACAGTGTTGGTCTTCCTGTTGGAATAATTCTTTTTTTTAATCATTTCAGTAAAAAAAATATGGCAAAGGACCCTACTCCTATAGAGGTTCAGATGAGGAATTATGAGTCGGAAGTTAATGAGGCCATAATTAAAAATGCTGAGAGGAAGGAGCGGGGAGTTGATACTGCTTAAATATGTATTACTTGCAGCAGCAGGAGTTTGCGCCGGTGCTATTATAGCCGGCGGTTTGTTTGATTTTATAGTAATCATTGGTGCTGTTACAAGAATAATTGGCAAGACCCATACCTCACACAGAATAAGGCTTTATGAGGTGTTTATAGTTCTTGGTGGGACATTTGGCTGTATAGTTTCTCTATATAGTCCGGATGCATTTCTGGGACTGTGGCTGACAGTTCTTTTTGGGTTGTTCTCAGGAATATTTGTGGGGTGCATTGTGATGTCACTTACAGAGACTCTTGACGGTATACCCATTCTTAACAGAAGATTTAATCTGGCTGTTGGTTTACAGTATATTATTATGGCACTAGCAGTGGGGAAATTTGCAGGTGCGATTGTATATTTCTGGGGTGGCACATATTAACAAATTGTAAAAAAGTATTTATAATTGGACAAATGTCTTATATAATGTGATTTGGCGTTGTTACAATATTAGGGGTTAGATACGAAGGATGAGATAAAAATGGATAATCTTGAGATATTAGTTGTTTCGATTTTTGTTGCACTTGTAGTTAAAATATTTTGGGGAGCTGTAACTAATAAGGTTGCGACTGATAAGGGTTATTCTGATATATGGTTCTTGTGGGGATTTATTTTTGGAATATAGGATTTTTTTGTTGCACTGATTAAATCTGATTGTAACTATGAGTATATGGAAATTCCATCATATCTTTCTGATGTAGATAAGAAAAGAGACATAGAAAGAGAAAATGCTATGTTAAAAAATAACGGGTGGATATGTAAAAGGTGTAAAAATGTTAATGCTTCTTATGTAGGAACCTGTGCCTGCGGTAATACAAAATCGGAAAACAATAAGAGTTCTGTTGCTACCAAAACTCAGGAGGCAACAGTGGATTCAGGCAATGAGGACAATGGTGCTGTGATTGCAGAAAATGTTTATAAAACCGCGAAAACTGACAATATTCAAATGGTAAGACAGTATAAGCAGTTGCTTGACGAGGGCATTATTTCTCATGAAGAATATGAGAAGAAGAGAAAAGAATTATTAGAATTATAGTTTATTTTGAGACCATGTGTTGATATTAGTTTGACACATGGTTTTTGATATGTACAAAGAAAATATAATACTAAAAGATGAGAATTGATACGATAAGATATATTAATATGTAAGTTGTTAGGGTTTACATTTTGTGGTCTGGAATATATAATCAATTATATTGAGAAGGCATATGGAGGGGAAGCATGAAGATATTATTTTTTAGTATTGCCTTTGCGATTGCAATATTTATTGGTGTTGCTGTTGGTGTTTATTGGGGCAGAGTGGTAGAAGAGGCTGCAATTAGTAAAGGTTATAGAGGTAAAGAATGGTTTTGGCAAGGCTTTTTTAGGGGGGAGAAAGCGCTATATGAAGCGTGGTTAGTTCCTGATTTAAGCGGATACACCCAAAAGTATGAAAAATCTCACCTTACAGAATTGCTAGAAGAAGATTTTGTAATTAAGAAGAAACCTAGGATAGAAGTTGAGCATGGGTGGCGATGCAAAAAGTGTGGCAGAGCCAATGAGATATATGTAGGAACCTGTGCCTGCGGCAATACAAAACGTGATAATAATGGGAAGGATACTGTTATAAATCAGGCTGACCTTGAAGCAAAGATTGCTGAGATTATTAAGCGCAAAACTGAGAGTGAGCAGGCGTGGATTAAGGAAGTACAGAAAGAAGCAGAGAAAGCAGAAGACTGGTTTGAAGGTTCACAAGGCAAAACGGACGTTGCTAGCGTAGAACCTCAAAAATTCACGGATTGGAATATCGATACGCAAATAGAATCACTGGTTGCATCTATAGGGCAAGAGGAATTTCAGAGTGAGCCTGAAGATGTTCAGATTCCACAGGAGTATATGGATGAGGAACTTCTTAATATAGAAAAGGCGAAGCAGTATAAGGAACTGTTAGACAGGGGCATTATAACTTATTCAGAATATGAAAAGAAGAGAAAAGAGTTACTGGAATTATAATTTATAGAATAAATTGATAACACGATGTAATTTATATTTGATACATAGAGGATGAATGCAGAAATGGGAGGATTTGTTTTTAAATTTTTAGATGTTATATTAAATGGAGTCTATTGGGGAAATAAAACTGGTAGGGTTATGGAGAAAAGGGGAGACTAT
The DNA here is from genome assembly GCA_045603305.1 of Lachnospiraceae bacterium. Taxonomy (GTDB): domain Bacteria; phylum Bacillota; class Clostridia; order Lachnospirales; family Lachnospiraceae; genus JAFRXK01. Next base: position 10,475 of record JAZULV010000126.1, read on the forward strand.
GAAAAAGGCTTTTTGAAAGGTTTTTTCGGAGGGCGTAAGGCATACATTTTATCATTAGATACAGAGGAACAACATAGTTTTTATACAGGAGAGACGCCACTTTTGGATGCAATGTATAGCGAACGAAATAGTATCAGAGCAACCTATAGCTCAAAGAGTGAAAACTGGCAGTGCAAAAAATGTAATAGAATTAATGCAGATTATGTAGGAACCTGTGCCTGTGGAAATACAAAGACTGCAAATAATCAGAGAGATATATCAGCAAAGCATCAGGGACCGGATATAAAAACTTCTGAGAATGTACAGAAAGTGTCTGAAAATATTCAGAATGAGACTGAAAGAAAGCCGGATTGGATTGAAGATATACAGAGCGAAGGTGAAATAGCCCAGGAGTGGTTTGTAAATATGCAAAGTAATCCTGATGATATTAAAGTAGATTCTGAAATTATGCAGAATGAGATTAATGATAGTCATATGCTGTCTCAATATGTAGATAAAGAATTTGTAAATATAGAAAAAGTAAAACAATATAAAGAATTGTTAGACAGGGGCATTATATCTTACACCGAGTATGAAAAGAAGAGAAAAGAATTACTGGATTTATAAATGTAATTAAGACCATGTGTTGACTTTAGGTTAATGCATGGTCTTTTAGTACACAATAAAAATCAAATAATCGCATGGATTACAGTATATAAAAAACGTTACAGATTGTATAATTTAAGAAGGTAAATTTGAATATTCAAAATGGAGGACTGTGGTATGAAGTATGGTCATTTTGACAACGAAAAAAGAGAATATGTAATTGACAGGGTGGACTTACCTACTTCCTGGACTAACTACCTGGGTGTGGAGAGGCTTTGTACAGTTATTAATCATACTGCCGGAGGTTATACCTTTTATAAGACTCCGGAGTATCATAGAGTTACCCGTTTTAGGGGGAATGCTGTTCCTATGGACAGACCGGGACATTATGTTTACATTAGGGATAATGACAACAGCGACTACTGGAGTATTTCCTGGCAGCCTGTAGGCAAGCCTTTGGATGAGGCGAACTATACCTGCCGTCATGGTCTTTCCTATACTATATATGAGTGTGATTACAGCAACATTAAGGCAAGTCAGAGAATGACTATTCCACGCGGTGATGATGTGGAGCTTTGGGATGTGAAGATTAAGAATGAGGACAGTGTTCCTAGGAACTTAAGTGTATTCTCTTACTGTGAATTTTCCTTCCACCATATTATGATTGATAATCAGAACTTCCAGATGAGTATGTATTGTGCAGGTTCATCTTATGATGAAGGTATTATTGAACACGACTTATTCTACGAGGAGTTTGGTTATCAGTATTTTACTGCAGACTTTACTCCGGACGGATTTGATTGTTTAAGAGATAAGTTTTTGGGGCTTTATCATACAGAGGATAACCCGGTGGCGGTTATTAATGGCAAGTGCAGTGGTTCTTATGAGCTTGGTAACAATCACTGTGGTGCCCTTCAGAAGAATATCACATTGATGCCGGGCGAGGAGATTCGTCTTGTATTTATGCTTGGTGAGGGTAACAGAGAGGCTGCTAAGCCTATAAGAGAAAAATACAGCAACCATGAGAATGTTGACAAGGCATATGCAGACCTTGCAGCATACTGGCAGGATAAGTTAGATAAGCTTCAGATTTCAACACCAAATGAGGGCATGAACACTCTGATAAATACATGGACTCTTTACCAGTCAGAGATTAATGTTATGTTCTCAAGATTTGCGTCATTTATAGAGGTTGGCGGAAGAACCGGTCTGGGTTACAGAGATACGGCCCAGGATTCTATGACAGTGCCTCATTCAAATCCGGAAAAGTGCCGCCAGAGAATTGTTGAGTTGCTTCGTGGACTGGTTTCAGAAGGTTACGGACTTCATTTGTTCCAGCCTGAGTGGTTTGAGCCGGACAATGAGATGAAGCCATTTAATTCACCGACAGTAGTTCCTACTCCTGATAAGGACAGTATTGTTCACGGTATAAAGGATGCCTGCTCGGATGATGCATTGTGGCTGGTATCTTCAATTGTAGAATATATAAAGGAGACCGGTGAGTTTAGTCTTGCAGACGAGATTATTACATATGCGGACGGTGGCGAAGGCAGTGTATACGAGCATATGACAAGGATTCTTGATTTCTCTACAAGAATGGTTGGAGCAACAGGTATTTGTCAGGGACTTCGTGCCGACTGGAATGATTGCTTAAATCTTGGCGGTGGCGAGAGTGCCATGGTTTCCTTCTTGCATTACTGGGCACTGAATAATTTTATTGAACTTGCTGATTTCCTTGGAAAAGAAGAAGACGTTAAGAAATACAGTGATATCGCGGCAAAGGTTAAGGAAGTATGTGATAAAGAGCTTTGGGATGGCGACTGGTACATCAGAGGTATCACAAAGAACGGCAAGAAGATTGGTACATCAGAAGATGCTGAAGGTAAAGTGCATTTAGAGTCTAATTCCTGGGCAGTACTTTCAGGTGCGGCTCCTTACGATAAGGGTATTAAGGCTATGGATAGCGTAAAAGAGTACCTTGCTACTCCATATGGTATCATGCTTAATGCTCCTTCATATACAGTGCCGGATGATGATATCGGTTTTGTAACAAGAGTATATCCGGGCCTTAAGGAGAATGGTGCGATATTCTCCCATCCAAATCCATGGGCATGGGCAGCAGAGTGTGTGCTTGGCCGTGGTGACAGGGCTATGGAGTTCTACAATTCCCTTTGCCCATACTATCAGAATGATATGATTGAGATTAGAGAGGCAGAGCCATATTCCTATTGCCAGTTTATTATGGGTAAGGATCATACAGCCCATGGCCGTGCAAGACATCCGTTTATGACAGGAAGCGGCGGCTGGTCATATTTCTCAGCAACAAGATATATGCTTGGTATCAAGCCACAGTTTGATTATCTCTTAATAGACCCTTGTATTCCGGCTGACTGGAAGGAGTTCTCTGTAGTAAGAGAGTGGAGAGGCACAAAGTACGAGATTGAAGTAAAGAATCCTGACGGAGTAATGAAGGGCGTGAAGTCTGTTACTATTGATGGTGAGGTTTGTGATAAGATTCCGGCATTTACTGATGGAAGCGTACACCGCGTAGTAGTAACAATGGGGGAATAAGAATGATTAAATTTGGAACCGGAGGCTGGAGAGCCATTATCGGAGATGAATTCACAAAAGCAAATATCCAGCTTCTTGCTAAGGCAATGGCTGATAAGATGAAGGCTGAAGGTAAGACCTCGAAGGGAATTGTTATAGGATATGACAGACGTTTTCTTTCAAAGGAAGCGATGCAGTGGGCAGGACAGGTATTTGCTGCAGAGGGCATACATGCAAGCCTGATAAATAAGCAGTCACCTACACCTCTTATTATGTATTATGTAATGAAGCATGAACTGGACTACGGCATGATGGTTACTGCCAGCCACAACCCTGCATTATATAATGGTATAAAAGTATTTACTTATGGTGGAAGGGATGCCAGTGAAGAACAAACAAAGGATATTGAGGATTACATTGAAAGGATTGAGCCGGGCATGGTCAAAGCAATGGATTATGACGAGGCTGTGGCAAATGGCTTTATAACAGAGATATATCCTTTGAATGAATACCTTGATAATATTCTTCAGTCTATAGATGTGGAGGCAATAAAGAAGAGAGGCCTTAAGATTGCTGTTGACCCTATGTACGGAGTAAGTGATACTTCATTAAAGACTATACTTCACACTGCAAGATGTGATATTTCAGTAATTCATGAAGAACACGACACTTTGTTTGGCGGCAAGCTTCCCGCACCAACAGAAGAGACGCTTAAGCAGTTGCAGCATTATGTTGAGGCATATGACTACGATTTGGGAATTGCTACTGACGGAGATGCGGATAGACTTGGTGTAATTGATGATAAGGGAAGATATCTTCATCCAAATGATATTCTGGTATTGCTTTATTACTATCTTGTGAAGTATAAGGGCTGGAAGGGACCTGCTGTAAGAAATATTGCAACCACCCATATGCTTGACCGCGTGGCAGCAAGCTTTGGAGAGAAGTGTTATGAGGTACCGGTTGGATTTAAGTATGTTTCTGCGAAGATGAATGAGACTGATGCAGTAATCGGCGGTGAGTCTTCCGGAGGTCTTACAGTAAGAGGACATATAAAAGGCAAGGATGGAATATACGCAGCCTCATTTCTTATAGAAATGGTTTCAGTTGTGAATAAAAAGCTTTCAGAGATTATTGATGAGATAGAGAGTGAATACGGTAAGCTTTGTATGGAAGAGAAGAATTATAAGTTTACCTTTGCAAAGAAAGAACAGTTGCAGAAGATACTTATGGAAGAAAAGAAACTTCCAAATCTAACCTATGAAGTAGACAGGGTATCTTATATGGACGGTTGCAAGGTATACTTTAAGAATGGCGGCTGGATAATTACCAGATTTTCCGGCACAGAGCCATTACTTCGTATATTTTGCGAGATGCCTTCGGAGGAAGAGGCACTTTCTACAATAAAAGTATTTGAAGAATTCCTTGATTTATAATATACTGACCGGTGTTAGGAGTAGTTCTTAACACCGGTTTTTAGGTAAGCTGGATTGTAAGGTTTTTGTATGAAGATTAAGGTAGTGAAAAAAACGAAGAGGGTTGTTCACTATCCGGAATAATAAATCATGGAGATTATTATGAACAAAATATTTTTATTAAGAAAAGAAAAGAAGCCCGGAACGCTTAAGTGGGACATAATTAATATTTTGATTATTGCCTGGGTTATTCCGGTTGCAATTTTTACAATAATGATAGTAGCTTTTACTTCAAGCAGATTTAATGCACAGATTCAGAGGACTATGATTACTTCTACAGAGAAGGCTATTGAAATCTGTGAGAGCCGGCTGGAAAATGCTATGGCCGCGTCAAGAGATGCTTCCTATATGACAACAATCAGGGATAGTATTAATACATATCATGAAGATGGCGACCATTTAGCACTCTATAATAGCATTAATCAGTTTCTTAATGACCAGTACAGATATAATGATGATTTTGAAACAACTATAGTATATCTTGCTGATGATCCGGACGATATGTTTTTTACAATCAATAATACAATAGGTGCCACCTATGAGAATGTGATGGCCTTTGCATATAATGCGAAGGAGACTATTATATCAACAGCTAAGACTCTGGATACCGGTATTGCTTTTGTCACTATTAACGGCAGAATGTATATGGTGAGAAATATAATGAACGCACATTTTAGTCCGGTTGCAGTAATAGTTATGGAGATTAATACCGAATCAATTTTTGAGAATCTTCAGAGCGTTTTAGGATATAAGGACTGTCAGATTATATTAGATGGGTATATTGTAAGAGACTGTGATGGTGACAATAAAGTTTTGTTTAGCTCGGTTAACAATAGTAGTGAGAGCGATACCGATATAATTCATAAAAGAGAGAATGCATGGGTTATCACTGATTCTGTACTGAATGGCTACAACTTTGAATATTATATAATGTTAGACGGAGATACTATATTCAGTGGTAAAAACGTAATTACCTATATGCTGGTAATAATGTGCCTTTGTGTGATTCCGCTGGTGGTTATGGTGTTCTATTTATTCCATAAGAAGGTTACTAAGCCGGTTCATGAGCTTTCCATGGCTTCAAAGGAGATAACCTCCGGACATTACGGATACCAATTGGAGGACTTTAATTACAGCGAAGAGTTTAAGGGACTGGGGGATGCTTTTAACAGCATGTCTAAAGAACTTAAGCATCAGTTTGAGCAAAGATATATTGAGGAGCTGGCATTAAAAGATGCAAATATCAGAGCGTTGCAGTCCCAGATAAATCCTCACTTCCTTAACAATACCCTTGAGATTATTAACTGGGAGGCAAGATTGAGCGGCAATGAAAAGATAAGCAGTATGATTGAGGCTTTATCAATTATGACTGAAGCAACTATGAACCGTAAGAAGCAGCCTATGGTTACACTCAAAGAAGAACTTACATATGTGGAGGCTTATCTTTATATAATCAGGCAGCGTTTTGGTAATAAGTTTGAGCTTAAGAGCGAGATAGACACAAGTTTAGAGCCGGTACTGGTTCCTAGACTGATTATTCAGCCAATCATTGAGAATGCAGTTGAACACGGTGGAGACGCACAAGGATATAAGAAGGTTGGTTTGTATATTTATCGCGAAGAAGATAATCTCAAGATTATTATTAGAAATAACGGTAAGTTGTCAGGTGCAGATATTAAGAATGTCGAAAGACTGCTTAGTGATGATTTTGATGAGAAGAATGACACGTCTATTAGCCTTGGTATCAGAAATGTGAACAAAAGACTTAAGATAATTTACGGAAAAGGATACGGATTGACTATAGAGCAGGGAAAAGATGACGATACCATTAGTACATTATTGGCAAAAATCGATTAATTCACAAGATTAGGCAAGTAATTGCAAATCGAGCTATTAATTAACCTCTAATATTGTTGTATTATTTATGTAAAGATGATTAAATCATCAGAAATTATTTAAGGAGGATATGTAAAATGAAAAAATTATTAGCTTTAGCACTTGTTGCTACATTAGTTCTTTCACTTGCTGCATGTGGCAATTCAGGTGATAAGAAGGGCGGCACAACAATCAATGTTGTTACTACTTATGCAGGTAATGATGGTAATGCTCAGAATTACCAGGATGCAGTTGCTGCATGGGAAGAGGCAACAGGAAACAAAGTAAATGATGCATCTGCTACATCAGATGAGACATTCAAGGCAAGAGTTCTTGCAGACTTCGAAGTTGGTTCAGAACCAGACGTACTTTTCTTCTTCAATGGCGTTGACTCAAACCCATTCGTAGAAGCAGGTAAGGTTGTTTCTATCGACGAGATTAGAAAAGAGTATCCTGATTATGCTACAAACATGAAGGACGGCATGATGGGTGCTTCACCGGTTGACGGTGTTAATTACTCAGTTCCTGTTAACGGTTACTGGGAAGGTTTATTTGTAAACAAGGCAGTTTGTGAGGCAGCCGGTGTTGAGATTCCTGACGCTGATACAACATGGGATGAGTTCCTTGATATGTGTCAGAAGATTAAGGATGCAGGTTATGCTCCAATCGCTTGTTCACTTGCTACAGTTCCACATTACTGGTTTGAGTTCTGTATCTACAACCACTTATCAGTAGCATCACACAATGTACTTCCAACAGCAATCGACAGCGAGCAGGGCAAGGGCTGGGTTGCAGGTCTTGAAGACATTAAGAGCCTTTACGAGGCTGGATACTTCCCAGAGAATACTCTTACAGGTTCAGATGATGAGACAGTTCAGATGTTCGTAGATGGCAAGGCTGCATTCCTTATCGATGGTTCATGGAAGGTTGGCGGTATTGAGTCTGCTACAGATAATATTGATAACTTTACAGTAACATACGTACCTGGACAGGGCAACAGAAAGTCAACAGATATCATTGGTGGTCTTTCATCAGGTTACTATATTACAAAGAAGGCTTGGGATGACCCAGCTAAGAGAGAGGCTGCTGTAAGCTTCGTTAAGCACATGACATCAGACGAGATGGTTTCTAAGTTTGCTCAGGTTTCAGCTACAGCACTTGTAAATGGTGTTCAGGTTGACGAGAGTGCATTATCATCACTTGCTATCGCTGGTCTTGATATGATCGAAGGCGCTACAGGTATGACAGGTGCAGTACAGGATCAGGTTCCTGCAGAGGCAAGAGTTCCGGTATTTGATGGTATGCCTAAGCTTGTAACAGGTGAAGCTGATATTGCTGAATCAGTTCAGGAAGTATTAACATTACTCGGAATTGAATAATAGTCAAAATTAAACTTAACTATTAAAAGATAAATAACGGGGGCTTTTGCAATGTGTATTGCTGCAAAAGCCCCTTGTATTTCAAAGGGGGATACCATGAATTCAGTTTTATATAAAAAGAAATGGCCATTGCTGGTTTTCTTAATCCCTGCTTTCGCTTTTATGATTGTGTTCTTATACATACCATTTTTCCAGAATATACTTAACAGTTTCCAGAGTATTTCTGGTCTTGGAACTGCTGCTACCGGAATTAATAGTCCGTGGTATACGAACTATGTGGAGATGTTTAACGATGAAAACATGAGAGTGGCGGTAAGAAATACGATGTTTATGATAATTGCCACAGTAGTATTTGAGGTTGGAGTAGCCCTTGTACTGGCACTTATGGTAGATAATATAGGAAGAGGTGCTAAGTTCTATAGAATAGTATATTTCTTCCCTATAGTAGTTTCAGCTACAGCGCTTGGTCTTTTATTTAATCTGATTTTCCTTTATGACAAGGGTATGATTAATCAGATACTGGAGTTTTTCGGAGCTGCCAAGCTTACGGATTGGAAGAGCGAGAAGCTTGCATTAATTACGATGATGATTCCGGTTGTATGGCAGTACGTAGGTTTTTACTTCGTAATTCTTATAACCGGCTTAAATAATATACCTGGTGAACTTTATGAAGCAGCAGCAATTGATGGTGCATCTAAGCTTCAGAGAATCAGATTTATTACACTGCCACTGTTGTATAATGTTATTTGTACATGTATCGTGCTTGCGGTTACAGGAGCATTGAAGGTATTCGACTTGCCGTGGACCATGTTCCCGAAGGGATTGCCGGTAGGTCAGACATGGCTGACCGGTACTTATATGTACTATCAGGCATTTGTTACAGAGAACGTTGACTACAGTTCGGCAATTGCAGTTATAATTGTAATTCTTGGAATTATACTTTCTAAGGTTGTAAACACAGTCTTTAAGGAAAAGGATTACTAGGAGGGCATGAATTATGGAAGATAGAAATTATTATGGAAAAAGTAAAATGTCTTTTTCAATGATGCTTGCCTATGTGATGCTTACAGTATGGGCTTTGACAACCATATATCCTATAATCTGGGTTGTAATGAACTCATTTAAGGATAAAAAGCAGATATTATCCAATTCTTTTGCATTACCATTGGGTGATTTGTTTACAATGGATAATTACAAGCTTGCATTTGATAAAGTTGACATTTTAGGTGCATATAAAAACAGTCTTATAATTTCCTGTTCAGTTGCATTGTTTGTAATGCTTTTTGCAGGACTTGCGGCATATGCACTTGCAAGATACCAGTTTAAAGGAAAGAACTTATTATACAGCCTTGTAGTTGCCGGTATGATGTTCCCTGTATTCTCAACGATTATTCCGGTATTCAGAATGATGAATACCTGGGGTATTGTAAATACTAACAGTACAGCACTTTCACTTCTGGCTACGGCACTTCCGCAGATTGCAGGTAATATGTCCTTTGCAATAGTGGTTCTCATGGGGTTTATTAAGAGTATTCCTATAGATTTGGAGGAGGCTGCATATCTTGAAGGCTGTAGTATATTTAAGGTTTATTTTAAGGTGGTACTTCCACTTGCAAAGCCTTCCTTTGCTACAGTAGCGATATTTACTTTCCTCTGGAGTTACAACGATTTGTTCACACAGATGTTTACATTAAGATATAAAGATCAGTGGGCAATTACACGACTTTTGAACGAGCTTACTTCTATGGAAGGAACCAATTACGGTCTTATGGCAGCAGCGGTTTCATTAGTTGTAATCCCGGTACTTATCGTATACGTATTCCTGCAGAAGTATATTATAAAGGGTATGACTGCCGGTGCGGTAAAGGGTTAATTTACTGCGATTTATATTAATAGAATAATAAATTAAGCTTTTAGGCTGTCGGATGTTTTTGTGGCAATGCTTCAGAGATGTTTCGACAGCCTGTTGGCTTGAAGTTGATATTTGATGAAAATGTGATAAAATATTTTTGGAGCTAAAGGGCATTTTCTCTGTATGGGAGGACTTATGTATAAGGTAGTAATAATAGACGACGAACCGATTATAGTTGAGGGTATAAGCAGAAGTATCAAATGGGAAGAGTATAACTGTGAGGTAGTGGGGACTGCCGGCAGTGGGCTGGAAGGCATGGAGGTTATAAGGCGTGAGAAACCGGATATAATCTTTTCTGATATATGTATGCCAAATATGGATGGTCTGCTTATGATTGCTGCGCTCAAGTCCGAATTTAAGAATATGGAGATCACGATTCTTACCGGGTACAGAGATTTTGATTATGCCCAGCAGTCAATACGTTTAGGAGTTACAAGATTTCTTTTAAAACCGTCTAAGATGGATGAGTTAAAAGAGGCCATACTTACCATGACAGCTAATTTAGATGAGAAGAAGTCATTAGGTCAGACTGTAGGTAGTGACACAGATGATAATAGTTCATTAGATGATGCAGCGAGTGAAGAATTTGTTTGCTGCTTAGAGGACGAGAGTGACTGCGTTGAGAATAACGAAGCCGGCAACTTTATAGTACATAACGCATTAAAATATATTGAACAGCATTTCAGTGAGAAGCTTAAGTTGTCGGATGTGGCTGACAAGGTATTTGTAAGCCAGTGGCATTTAAGCAAGCTTTTAAACAAGCATACCGGACAGAATTTTTCAGAGATTCTTAATGGTGTAAGAATCGAAAAGGCAAAGGTACTGTTAGAGAATCCTGCACTTAGAATCGGTGATATTGCTGAAGCGGTTGGCTTCCTCGATATGGCACATTTTTCGAGGGTGTTTAAGAAGCAGACCGGAATCTCCGCCAATGAATATAGGAATAAAGTTCTGAGTAATCGATAGGTTGGTGGATTGATAAAATGCAGATATATTATCCCCACAAGCTCCGCTCCGGCTAAAGCCTGCGAAGTCGCTTGTCAGGGATAATATATCTGCATTTTATAAAGTAAAAGATGATGATTACTCAGAACTTTAATAAAGAGGGGGAGAGGCTCCGGCTGACGCCTGCGATACCAAAGTATGCAGTAAAACTGCCTACCAAAGGTATACAGAGTATGCGACAGTTTTACTGTAAGCCGCTTGTCAGGGATATATTGTTGATTTTACCGGGATGCAACCCAAAGTTTACATATAGAAATTTAAAAGTGGTGGTCTGTTTTTTGGTTTTGGAGTATTCTTTGAGTAAAGTATTTGTTCTAAATGGAGGAAAACTATGACATTAGGTGAAAAGCTATCAAAGCTACGTAGGGAGAATAATTATACTCAGGAGCAGTTAGCCGGAATTCTTGGAGTTTCAAGACAGGCAATCAGTAAATGGGAGTCAGATGTTGCTTTTCCGGAGACTGATAAAATAATTAAACTCAGTGACATGTACAATTGTTCTTTGGATTACTTATTAAAAGATGATGTTAATGAAAAGAATTCTGCAAATAGTAAGTGTATGTGGAATTTCAAATCAATTTATTTTGAGAAAAAGAGTAAAAGAAGTATTAAGGGTATTCCGCTGTGGCATATCAATTTTGGTTTTGGAAGAACAGCAAAGGGCATCATTGCCATAGGATTAATATCAAAAGGTATTTTTTCTTTTGGTGTATTATCTGTAGGTTTTATTTCATTTGGAGTGCTTTCTTTGGGACTGTTGTCACTTGGAGCGTTTGCATTTGGGATTTTATCAGCCGGTTCTGTTGCGGCAGGAATTATATCGGCAGGAGCAATTTCCTTCGGTATTGTATCAATGGGAGCTGTTGCAGTGGGGCAATTTTCGGCAGGAGCCTTAGCAATTGGGCAATATGCAGCTATTGGAGATGAAGCAAGAGCTATGATTGCTTTGGGGCAGACTGAAGCTGTAGGCAGTGCTTTTGAGAAAGTCGGAGAAATTAGCAGTGCGGAGCGTCAAAGCGTAGTGCAACTATTGGATGAAAAGGTACCGGTATATTTAGGATGGGCGAAAGTAATTTTTAAGATGTTTTTGTAAGGTGAACATGAGAGAAGCTTTTTTGATATTTTGCAATAAGACAAACTAATTTGAAAGTAAATTGTTAAAATGATTACTAATAAAAAAACGGCTAGCCAATAGGGCCAGCCGGTTTTTGGTCATATTCTGGAATTGATTATTTTGATAATATCTTACCTCTATAAATAACTCGGTCAATACTTAAATCTTTATTTAATATGACAAGATTAGCAACCTTACCTGAAGCAATGCTGCCATACTTGTCATCCACGCCGATTGAGCGGGCAGGGTTGAGAGTTGCAGCTTTAACAGCGCTTTCTAAAGGTATGCCGTAGCTTACGGCAGTTGTCATACAGTCCATAAGGCAGGTTACGCTTCCGGCGATTGTACCGTCATCAAGAGTAGCAAGGTTGCCCTTTACGCTTACAGGCTGTCCGCCTAAAGCGTATCTTCCGTCAGGCATACCGCATGCCATCATACTGTCACTTATAAGGATAACTCTGTCATCACCAAATAACTTAAAGGTTGCTCTTATTACTGTAGGAGTAATATGCACACCATCGCAGATAAGCTCAACTTCACAGTCAGGGCAGTCAAAGGCGGCGCCGATAACACCCGGTTCTCTGTGGGTGAGACCGTACATTGCATTGTATAAGTGGGTTACATGGGTTGCACCGGCTTTAATTGCTTCTACTGCAGTGTCATATTTTGAAGCAGTGTGGGCAATTGAAAACTTTACATCAGCACCACATTCGCGGATACATTCCATGGCACCATCAAGTTCCGGAGCTATGGAAACCAGCTTAACAAGGCCACAAGCATCAGTCTGGAGTCTCTTTACCATGTCAGCGTCCGGCTTGTGGAGGTATGCACCATTCTGAGCACCCTTCTTTGATTCAGAGAGGAAAGGTCCCTCAAGATTTATACCACAAAGTGGTGAGTCGGAGTTCTTTTTATTATATTCAGCTGCATTTTTGCAGATAGCGGAAAGTGTATCCTCGCCGAGGGTCATGGTAGCAGGGCAAATAGATGTAACACCCTTTGACACTTCATACTCTGCAATAGCTGCAATTGATTCATCAGTACCTTCGCAGAAATCATGACCTACTGCACCGTGAAAATGGATATCAATGAGTCCCGGAATCACATACTTGCTCTCGTCAAGAAGTACAGTCTCGATATCGGAGCTGTCTGTTTCAATACAATCAGCAATTTCAGAAATGACACCATCGTTAAGTTTAATATCACACTTCTTAAAACTGCCGTCTTCAGTAAAAACCAATCCATTTTTAATAATCATAATATCACCCCTGTTAATTAATAATACCCTCAGTAAACAAGGGACAACGTACTGTCCGCTGTACACTGAGGGTACGATGTCAGTATAAATATCTTCTGATATAAATCAGGAACTATTAAGTCCCACAGTCACAGACCATCTCTGGGAGACTATTGGGAATGTAAGCTCCTTCAATTGTTATTAGATTAATGACATAGCCTCTGCATCACCGATGATAGTAACATCTGGGTGAAGCTGAAGGATAGATGCCGGAACCTGTGGAGTTACAGGACCAAAGAATGCATCCTTAACAATCTGAGCCTTGTTCTTGCCATTTACAACAACAACAACCTTCTTAGCCTGCATAATAGACTTAATACCCATTGTGTAAGCCTGCTTTGGAACATCATCATAAGATTCAAAGAATCTTGAATTAGCGTCGATAGTACTCTGTGTAAGGTCTACGCAGTTAGTTCCGCATGTAAAGCTGTCGCTAGGCTCATTGAAACCGATGTGGCCATTTAAACCAAGTCCAAGAAGCTGAAGGTCAATACCGCCTGCATCTTCAATAATCTTGTCATAGTCAGCACAAGCCTTAGCTGCATCCGGTTCAAGACCATTTGGAACGTGTGTATTGTTAATGTCGATATTAACCTTTGAGAAAAGGTTAGTGTTCATAAAGTAACGATAACTCTGGTCGTTCTCAGGAGAAAGTCCTCTGTACTCATCAAGGTTAATTGATTTAACCTGAGAGAAATCTAAATCACCATTTTCATATGCGCTTGCGAGGTGTTCGTAAGTACCGATTGGTGTAGAGCCTGTAGCAAGACCAAGAACGCAATTAGGTTTAATAATAACCTGTGCACCAATAAGGTTAGCTGCGATACGGCTCATTTCTGTGTAATCTTTTGCTTTAATAATCTTCATAAATAACCTCTTTTCCCTATAATTATTTGGCAATATTAGAAGATTTCTAATCAACCAATTTAATTATAATAATTTTATTTGCTTAAATCAATAGAAATGAAAAAATGAATTTAATTTTATTTTAAGTTAACAGATTAGTATTCAGATAATACTTAAATAATGAATATAAATAATTATATAAGCCAAACTAAAAATACATTGATTAGTTGTATGGTAAAGGAGGCGGAGATTGTCTGCCGTTATTATGCAAGTGACTGCAGATATTCTCAAAAAAATTATGGACGAAAAGAAACAGAAAGAGTATGAGAAGTATGTCAAATCAGTTACACCTACATTTAGTACCGGTTTGCAGATGCTTAAAGCATTTATAACCGGAGGTGTGATATGCACAATTGCTCAGTTTATAAATACACTTTTTAAAGGCTGGGGATATGATGAGGAAGCAGCTGGTTCGTGGACACTGATTATTATAATTTTGATAACGGTACTTCTTACAGGACTTAATTTGTTTGGTAAGATAGTTCAGTTTGGTGGTGCCGGAGCATTGGTGCCGATAACCGGATTTGCAAATAGTATTGCTTCGCCGGCGATAGAGTACAAAGCAGAAGGTCATGTGTTTGGTATCGGCGTGAAGATATTCACCATTGCAGGACCGGTAATACTGTATGGCGTGTTCACAAGCTGGGTACTGGGGTTGATATATTGGATAGGAAAGATGATAGGAGTGGTGTGAGCCACTCCTTGTGTTATTTTAGAGGAATGTGAGGAATGGGCTGAAAAACAAATAAGAACGCCGAACTTAATTGTAAAAAACAAAAGAAAGTCTAGTGACAACGAACTTACTTTGCAAAACAGAAAGTAAGTACTATAATATAATTACAAAACATGAATGGGGGGCATAAATGGTAAGAAGAAATGTTTATTTAGAGAAAATCAGACCATTATTTCATATATTCATAAGAACGTAATTGAACTTTTGCTGGATGCTTTTATAAATATGAGTGAGGATGAGAAACAGACCGCTATAGAAAAGAGCCGCAGGATGAATAGTCGCACTGAAATGGAGCGGCTTGTCAATAATTTGGAGGAACTATGACTAAAAAAGAATTTAAGGCTTCATTGCTGCGGGGGCAGGGGAGATGTATATTGGCTGCAAAGAATAATCCGAAGAAGTATAAGGATTTGGTTATGTGGGCATGTGGTAACAATTTGTCTTTTGATACCCAGTGCGAAGGCAGTCGTGCATGGTATGTATATCAGTTAGCGAGCTTGTTTTCTGATAATACACCATTTGTTGAAGTTGCGGTGAAGTCATTGAAGAAGTGTTCTTCTGTCGATAGCTGGAAGATACTATATTTAAGTGAATTACTGTCATATTTTGCCAATGAAGGCTGTGAAGCTGCCAAGACTGCACTGAATAATAAGTATATTCAGTTGTATGAGGCGCTAATGGCGAGAAAGAGACCTAAGAATGGATTGAATAATGAAAGAGATGCTTTCGAAAGTCTTTGTATTATTATGGCCACAGACAAAGCTTCGGTTACTAAAATTGTCGCAGATATAGGAAGATTATATCGATGCAGGTCCTTTTATGATGGTTATGATTTTGAGTGGTTCTATGATAGTAAAGGGAAGAGGTATTTGGCATCATTGAAGAATGAAGCTAAAAAATCAGAGGATATTGCATATTATTTAAAGGAACAACTGGAGCGTGAGAAAAAGAATGAAGAAATTAACAACAAGCAACCTGCTATGGAGAAGAAAGGTATTGCTCTTTCTCGGTGGCTTAAGTTAAAGGCAGATGAGGATACTGTTTTACAGTATGTTAACAATTATTTAATTCAGAAAGACCCAATAAAACGTGCAGAAGCATTAGATGCTTTTAGATGGTGCCCATATCCGAAGGATCCTTTGCCAATTATTGAGGATACAAGGTCTGATTGTGAGAAATTACGGGATAGTGCATGGAGGGCTCTTGAAAAGATACGTCACCCTAGAGTAAGGGAGTTTGCTTTTTCGATAATTGATTCGGATTTGATAAATGCCATTTCTCTGCTAACTAAAAATTATCAGGCGAAGGATTCTGAGTTACTGGAGCAACTTATAAAATCGCTTCCTATTGATCGTGATGAATCTTTGGGATGGCATGGTGCACAGTTAAGCGTTCTTGGAATGGAGGATGATGGTGTAAAGCCACCAGCAATGTTGTTAAATTACATATATGAATCTACACTTTGTTCCTGTTGTCGTGAATATGCATTGCACCAAATGGGCAAGAGGCATCTATTAACTCAGAATATATTACAGGAGTGTTTGTGTGAAAGCAACTATGATATACGTAATTTTGCCTCAAGGTGTTTAAAGAGAAGAAGTAAAAAATAGAGTATTATTACAAAGCCGGGCACAATGTCCGGCTTTACTATTGCAAAATATATAAAATTTATATTTAATAAATAAAGATTTCCAAACCACCCATTGAAGTTTTATTTCTTGTAAATTATAATACTTTCATATAGTTTAATAATTATGTAATACATCAAATATTGTAGTATGTAATATCATTTTGATGAAAGGATAGAGAAGTGCTTTATGAAAATTGAGTGGAAGTATTGTCTGCGTATAGGCATTAGTTTGTTTTTGCTTTTTCTTTGTGTACGTTACTGGGATTTAGCTGTTGGTCTCATTTCGATGATAATTGGTGCGGCAGTGCCGATTGTAGCGGGGTGTGTGATTGCGTACCTTCTCAATATTCTTATGAGTTTGTATGAGAAGCATTATTTTGTCAAGAAGTCTAATAGAAAGTTTGTCGCAAAGAGTCGCAGACCGGTGTGTATGATAGCTGCTATGCTGACGATGACAGGTATTATTGCGTTGATTGTAGGTTTGATTATTCCTGAGCTTGTATCATGCTTTAAACTTATTATTGCAGAAGTACCGCCGTTAATGAGGAAACTGGCAGAGAATAAATATTTAAAGGAACTAATTTCTGAAGAGTTTTTAGCAGAGCTTTCTGATTTAGACTGGCAGTCCTATGTTGAGAAGTTTGCAAAGGTCTTTACATCAGGAATTGGCGGAGCATTAAGCACTGTGGCAAACGTAGTTTCTTCTGTATTTTCGATTATTGTGTCCACTTTGCTTAGTATTATATTTGCGATTTATATACTGCTTAGTAAAGATAAGCTTAAAGCTCAGGGGCTTCGAGTTATGAATCATTACGTTTCCAAGAAGTGGCGTGAAAAGATTTTATATTTATTTGCAGTATTGAATGACTGCTTCCATAAATATATAGTAGGACAGTGCGTTGAGGCTGTTATTCTGGGTGTTCTTTGTGTTGTAGGTATGTCGATTTTCAGATTTCCATACGCTATGATGGTTGGAGTTCTGATAGGTTTTACAGCACTTATCCCTGTTGCCGGAGCTTATATTGGTGCCGGAGTCGGAGCATTTATGATATTAACTGTGTCACCAATCAAAGCATTATTGTTCCTTGTATTTATTGTTGTATTACAGCAGCTTGAGGGCAATTTAATCTATCCGAGGGTAGTTGGTTCTTCTCTTGGCTTACCGGGATTGTGGGTGCTTGCAGCGGTAACAATCGGCGGTAGTCTGTTTGGCATTACAGGAATGCTTGTGGGAGTTCCGCTGGTGGCTGCATTATATCGAATAGTGAAAGAAGATATGCAAAGAAGAGATGTGAAGCTTGTAGCACAGGCAGCATGCAAAGAAGAAGACAGGGATGAGTAGCACAAAGTTACATGAATTTATCGTGATTGACTTAAATGGATGATTTATAAAGAGGATTGAAGATTAAAAACTATAGAGTATAAAAATGAGGCTCCATAAATCTATGGAGCCTAAAATCTTATACTAAAGTATGTATAAATAACTGATATTAATTAAGCTGCGTCGTCGCCTTCAACAACTTCATCAACAACATCTTCAATCTCATCAACTGAACCGTCTGTTACAACACCAGTGATAGAATCAGCCTTTGCACAGTATGAGCAGAGACGTGTACGATGATCAGCAATTGCATCTTCAACAGGACCATATGTTAATTTATCACTTCTGTTAAGTGCATGACAGTCATCATGAGTATGATATACCTTACCAAATGGTGACCAGTATACATCTTCTTCACCAAGTGCGTTGATTGCAGCCTGCTGCTGTTCCTTAGATACAGGGTTGTAATCGATACTGCTTGCGCCACCGATAAGTAATGCGATAACTGCTACGATAGTAGCGATAGTTTTAGTCTTCTTGTCTGTGTTCTTGTTAGTAAGTAATAAAACAATGATTGGAACGAATGCAATAACACAAACAATAACGCCCATGTTGTTCCAAAGCCAGAATAAAAACTTATTAGACTCTGAAGCCGGCTTGATGTGGTTAGCCTTCTTCCATAACTGAGAACCAATAACAACACAAATAAGGTCAAGTACAAGTGCTGCAATGATCTGGTAAAGGGTTGGCATAAAGTTAAAATTAATCTTGCCAAGTAACAAGAGTAATCCAACAACTTCAAATCCGATAGCTAAAAGCCAGAGAACGATAGCACCAATACGTAAGCCGGTAGCATTACCTGCAGGTGCAGCCTTCTTTGCTGTCTTACCTGTTGATGTAGTTTTCTTTTTAGGTTTTACTTCTTTGCCAGTGCTGGATGAAACAATTTTACGATCTTTTTTTTCTGCCATAATCTCACTCCTATTTTATGAATTTATAATGGTTAATTATAAATTTATTATACAATATTCTAGATTTTTTTCAATAGAATAGTACAAATATTATTCGTTTTGTTGACTTTTCTTGCATTTCGATACATAATAATTATATAAAATTTGAAAAAATGGAGTGTGAAATATGGATATTAATTCTTTAGTTGGTACTTTGTTAAGTAGTGACAGTGTTGAGAACGTTGGTAAGGTTACCAATGCTTCTAAAAAAGATGTAACAAGTGTACTTAGTGCAGCATTACCATTATTGCTTAATGGTGCAGACACTCAGGCAAAGAGCGATGATACAGCAGAGAGTTTTGCTAATGCATTATCAGACCATTCTAAGAAGGATACATCAAACTTAGCATCATTCCTCGGTGGTGTAGATATGGAAGACGGAGCTAAGATAGTTGGACACTTATTAGGTTCAAAGAAAACCAGTTCTACTAATGCAATAGCTAAGGAGTCTGGTGTAAGTGCAGACAAAGTTGGTGGTATTTTATCAGCAGCAGCACCTTTACTTATGAGTCTTTTAGGTCAGCAGACCAATGAAGAGAAGGAAGATAACTCATCAGCAGCAGTTGGTAGTCTTGTTGGAGCTCTTTTAAGCAATGTTGATTTAGGAAGCCTTATGACAGGTTTACTTGGTGGCGGAGCTGTTGCAGCAGAAGAAGATGAAGAAGAAGAGACAACATCTTCAAAGAAGAAAACTTCATCAAAGAAGAAGACATCATCATCAAAGAAGACATCTTCATCAAAGAAGAAGACAACATCTTCAAAGAAGAAAACATCTTCAAAGAAGGAAGAGGAGAAAGAAGAGCCGGCTGCAGGTATTGATTTAGGAGATGTAGCAGACCTGCTTACAGGTTTATTGAAGTAATATTTAGTCGAAGATAAACTACATATAAGAATTGAAATTGCCGCAGGATGATTTTTCATTCCTGCGGCAGTCATTTTAACTATAATATTTTGCAAGCATATTAATTAATGGCAGTTTCCTTTATTCTCGAAAATGCTTTTGCTACAGCCGGAATCAGTAAAATAATTATGGTAAGTGCAGCCTCTGAGAATATGTAGGCACCATTGTAAGCAAGAGAGTAAGGCAGTGGTGCCCATCCCTCCCAGGCATATTCTCCAAAGAAAATCCAGCCTGAAATTACCGCGAATATATACCTGCCCATAATACCGGCAATATATCCTTTAATCAGGCCATGCTTTGATTTACAAAAGAAGCCTGATACTCCTAAAGCACCAAAGGCAAGCAGATAATCTACAATTACCTGAACAGGGAAAAGAATATAAGGTCCGAGTAAAAACTGGAGTACACCATAGGCTAATGCAGTAAATATTCCGGTGGCAGGACCGTAGAAAAATCCAGGCAGACATATAAAGAGCATGCTGAAAAATGTGATGGAGCCTCCGAAAGGAAAATCATAGAGCTTCATCATGGATGTTACACATGCAAGGGCGATGGACATTGCACAGAAAGCAAGCTGCTTCGCGTTCATCTGCTTACGCTCCTTTTTTCGTGCTAACATGGCAGCACCAACAAGCAAAACTGCAAGTATGATAGCGGCGGCAATATAACCGCCGGTGGTGAGGGAGTACCCCTCTTCTGTTAGTGTTATAAAAAACGACATAAAAAAACCTCCTTGAATATACATCCAGGAGGGGCCTACTAAAAAGTATAAGGTATTAGCTTCCTTACGCCGGTATAATCCGGATCAAGTAGTGAGGGTTAACATAATGTACTCTCAGCCCCAAAGGGCTCCCCTAGCTGAATTGTTTATTTAATTACGCTTGTTATTTTATCACTAAAATTTTGATTGTCAACAAGAAAATATGAGAGACAGGCAATATAAGATTTACAGATGTTATTTTTGGGGATATACTGCTATATGTCCTGTTAATATGAATAGGATAGATGTTACTGGTATATTTATGTTGGAGGAAGATTTACTTATGAATAGATTTGTGTTAAGACAGTCATTGATTTTGCTGCTTACAGCTGTGATATGGGGAATTGCTTTTGTGGCACAAAGTGCAGGAATGGATTATGTGGGGCCCTTTACATTTAATGCGGTGAGATGTATTATTGGTGGCTTGGTTCTGATACCATGTATATACTTTTTGAATAAGGTTAAGTCAAAAGAAAATAAGCAGAATGATGAATTAGTGGTTCAAAAAAGTGGTTCAGGCTTATCAGATGAAGCAAATAACAGTAGGGCTTCCAAATCAGCAGCAAACAAGCAGTTAATTCTGGGTGGTGTAAGCTGCGGTGTAATTCTTTGCATAGCGAGTAATTTTCAGCAGATTGGACTTCAGTATACCACTGTTGGCAAGGCGGGATTTACGACTGCATTGTACATAATAATAGTTCCGGTGCTCAGTATATTTCTTCGTAAAAAGGCCGGATTTATGGTGTGGCTGGGTGTTGTCATAGCAGTTATAGGCTTTTATCTTCTTTGTATTTCAGAGAGCTTTATGCTACAGATAGGTGATTTGCTGGAACTGTTATGTGCGCTTTCGTTTTCAGTGCATATACTTGTAATCGACTATTTTGCTCCAAAGGTTGACGGAGTGAAAATGTCATGTATTCAGTTTTTAGTCTGTGGTGTGATATGTGCGGTGCTTATGTTTATATTTGAAGAGCCGGATATAATGCAGATAATAAATGCATGGCAGCCGATTTTATATGCAGGCGTAATGTCCTGTGGAGTTGCCTACACCTTGCAGATTATAGGTCAGAAGGGCATGAATCCGACGGTTGCGTCACTGATACTTAGTCTGGAGTCGGTTGTTTCGGCTCTTGCCGGCTGGGTGCTGTTAAATGAAAGTTTAAGTTCAAAGGAAATTTGGGGCTGCGTGCTGGTATTTGTGGCGATTATACTTGCCCAGCTTCCGGGTAAATCCAAAGACAGTAAATAAATTCATATAATAAAAAGCGGTTCTTTGAGGGAAAAGTCATCAAGGAACCGCTTAGTTATTTTGGTTATTTATTTAAAAAACTTATCATATATACCGATAACAAATATGACAACAATAATTATCGGAAGTACAAAGGTCATATAGTAACGCATAAAGTTAGCCACTTTCAAACCTTTACCTTCATTAGCTTCACTCATAAAGTTCTTCCAGCCCCAGCCATAACGGGTTACTGCAAAGATTAAGTAAATGAGTGAACCAAGCGGAAGGAAGATATTGTTGACGATAAAGTCCTCTAAGTCAGAAATTGTTGATGTTCCGCCAAATGGGTGTATATCTGATAATAAGTTAAATCCGAGGGCACAAGGCAGTGAAAGAAGTATCATAAGAAAGACGTTAACCACACATACCTTTTTTCTGCTCCAGCCGGTCATGTCCATAAAGCATGAAATAATATTTTCAAAAACTGCGATTACAGTTGATAAGGCTGCAAAACTCATAAATACAAAGAACAGGCTGCCCCATAATCTGCCGCCGGGCATATTAATAAAAATATTAGGCAGGGTAATAAATATAAGGTCTGGGCCACTGTCCGGATTTACGCCAAAAGCAAAGCATGCAGGGAATATGATTAATCCTGAGCAGATTGCTACAAAGGTATCAAGGACAGCAACACGGAGTGACTCGCCCATCAGAGAGTGTTGCTTATTTATATAGCTGCCGAAGATAGCCATGGAACCGATACCAAGACTTAGAGTAAAGAAAGCCTGATTCATTGCAGCAACAATGGTTGCGCCAATACCGATATTCTTCATCCTGTCTAAGTCAGGTAAAAGGTAGAACTTTAAACCTTCAATACCGCCATCTAAAGTAATACTGTTGATTGCGAGTATAACTATCAGAGCTAAAAGCGCAAGCATCATATATTTAGTTATCTTTTCGACACCATTCTGTACACCAAGAGAACAGATTAAAAAACCGGCGATTACTACAATAATCATCATGCCAACCATAACAGCAGGCTGGCTCTGCATGTCTTTGAAGATATTCTGAACAGCAGCAACGTCGTTGCCTATAAAAGCTCCTTTTGCGGTGAGATAGAAGTAATATAATATCCAGCCGGATACAGAGGTATAAAACATCATCAATAGATAATTTCCTATAATAGCGAGGTAACCCTGCAGATGCCACTTCTGCCCGGGCTTTTCTAATACCTTAAAGCCCAGAAAAGGACTCTTCTGACTGGCACGTCCTACAGCAAACTCAACAGTCATCATTGGTACACCCATGATTATTAAAAAGAATAAATAAATTAATACAAATGCTCCACCGCCGTACAGACCGGTAATGTAAGGAAACTTCCACACGTTACCTATACCGATTGCACAGCCTGCAGATAGAAGTATAAAACCCAGGCGTGAAGCAAGTTTTTCTCTTTGTTCCATAAAAATTGTCTCCCTTTAGTATTATTAAAACGATTATTTGCTCATTATATCATAATTAAATGATTTGATATAGTAGTATTTATTATGGAAAAATATTCAGTGTAAGTGTCTTTAGTTATAATATTCTCCTTTTAAAGTTGTGTTTCTAACAGAGAAATAGTATAATATAGGCAAATTGGAAATTATAGAATGGAGGTTTGATTATGAAAAAAACGATATTTTTTATAATTGCAATTACACTTTGCCTTGCGGTCGTCTTTAGCGCATGTTCTAAAAAAAACGAAAAGGTCGATAAAAAAGGTGAGTTTTGTCGTGTGCTGTGCTTGAAAGATGACGGTATTGTTGTATGGATAGAGAATATAGGACATGTATATGTCAAGCATGTTGATGCAGCTTTGGAAATAGAGCCTCTGGATACTGTGGTGATGGAATTTTCTAAGCGAGACTTACAATCAGCAAATGAAAAGTTTACTGATTTTTCAGGAGAAGAACTGAGCTATTCGTATATTCTTGAAAAACCGAAAAGTATTCGTTATACCACAGACGAAGAACCTACATTTGGGTGACGGATTATAATTTATAGTAAGTAAACATATATATTTATCCAAATAACAAAATCTATGCGTCGAAAAATTATCATAAATGAATTTTCAACTGCTAGATTATATTATAGTGTCAG
>JAZULV010000127.1:0-9190 GCA_045603305.1 Lachnospiraceae bacterium
ATTAAAGCAAATCAAAAACTAATTCTTAAAAATTCTGAAATTGTCTACAAACATAAATTAATCAAAGGAAACCAAACTCCCCTAGCAAAAAGATGTAATGATTTTATGGCTTTAGAAAAGGCATGCAATAATTATAAATAAAACTACTCATAAATACTTTTTCTCTGCTATAATAAACATGTCACACAGATGTCATGTTTTATATGATAAACTCATATTAATAAAGGAGCCCACATGAAGATAGACCGACTGATAGGCATTTTATCTGTTTTACTGCAAAAGAATGTCGTTACCGCCCCATATCTCGCAGAACAATTTGAAGTTTCCAGAAGAACTATTAATCGTGATATTGAAGATTTGTGCAAGGCAGGAATCCCTATTGTAACAAAACAGGGAGTCAATGGCGGCATTTCCATTATGGAAGATTATAAGATGAACCGTACTCTTCTCACAAACACCGAGATGCAGGATATTCTGGCAGGTCTTAGAAGTTTAGACAGTGTCAATGGTACAAACCGCTATGGTCAGCTAATGGAAAAACTGTCTGTTGGTTCTTCAAACTTTATGGCAGGAAACCAGTCTGTGCTAATCGACCTTTCTTCCTGGTATAAAGGCTCCCTTGCTCCTAAAATTGAACTGATACGCAGTGCCATTGACAATAATACTGAATTGAGTTTCCTATACTACTCTCCTAAAGGAGAAAGTCAGCGAAATATAGAACCGTACTATTTGATTTTCAGATGGTCAAGCTGGTATGTATATGGGTGGTGCAGTGACCGAGAAGATTTTCGTCTGTTCAAATTAAACCGCATGGAACAACTGTATTTATTAGGCAATAAATTTATCAAAAAAGAGATTCCAATGCCCGATTTAAGTAACGAATGCATATTTCCGGGTGGCATCAAGGTAAAAGCTCTGTTTGAACCGGATTGCAAATGGAGATTAGTTGAGGAATTTGGTACAGGCTGCTTTGATGAACAGCCTGATGGAAAACTACTCTTTCATTCAGACTATACAAATAAAGAAAATCTGATTACCTGGTTGATGTCATTTCAAGATAAAGTGGAGCTATTAGAACCAGAAGAAATTCGGGCAGAAATCAAAACAATTATTGAAAACATGAGAAAAAATTATATGTGAGGAAAAATATATGATATATGTATGGATTGATGATTTTTTATTAAGCAAGCCGGGAGTTACAAAAGACCTGCAAAAAGACTGGAACTGGATTCGTTACCAGATTTGCGGCAAGATGTTTGCTGCTATCTGCTTAGACGATAATAATGAACCCTATTATATTACACTAAAGCTCGAACCGGCAGAAGGTGATTTCTTAAGGTCACAGTATGAGGATATAGTCCCAGGCTTCTATATGAATAAAACTCACTGGAATTCAATTAAACCCAACGGTAATGTTCCTGACGACCTGTTAAAAGACCTGCTGGATAAATCCTATCAACTGGTGCTTGGTGGTTTTAGTAAGAAAAAACAACGAGAGATTTTGGAGAGTTCTGTTATTAAAAACTCCTTAAGCTGCTGTGGTATAGAATGTTCTGAATGCGAAGCCTACAAATCAATATGTATGGGATGCAACGAAATCCTTGGAAAGGTATTTCATGCACCTAAAGGACAAGCCTGTCCTATTTATGAATGCTCTATTAATCTGAAAAAACTAAATAACTGCGGCAGCTGTGCAGATATGCCATGCAGTATATGGAGAAATACGAAGGATCCTGCTTTTTCAGATGAAGAATTTGAAAAGAATATCACAGAACGTATGAACAGATTAATGAAAGTGAGAAAATAAAGTGTCATTTGATTATAAAAAAGAATATAAAGAATTTTATCTGCCACCTAAAACTCCCAGAATCATCGAAATACCCAAGATGAACTATATTGCTGTTCGAGGAAAGGGTAATCCCAATGAGCCCGATGGCGAATACAAAGCTGCAATAAGCATGTTGTATGGAATTGCATTTACCATTAAGATGAGTTACAAAAACAACCATAAAATCAAAGGATATTTTTCTTATGTAGTACCACCATTAGAAGGACTCTGGTGGCAAGAAGACACACAACGCATTGATTATGCACACAAGGAAAACTTTCAATGGATAGCTATGATTCGACTGCCTGAATTTGTTACAAAGACTGATTTTGACTGGGCGATTAATGAAGCGACAATAAAAAAAGTGATTTTTCCAAAGTTGAATTTTTTACATATTGTGAAGGACTCTGTACTCAATGTATGCATATCGGAAGTTACGACAATGAACCTGCAACAACACAGATGATGGATTTATTTACCTATGAAAAAGGATATACTATTGATTTATCGGGAACACGCTTTCATCACGAGATTTATTTAAGCGACCCAAGAAAAACTGCACCAGAGAAGCTAAAAACTGTAATTCGCTATCCGATAAAGCCAATTATATAAATTATGTCATGGGATAATACCATTTTCATAAAGTGTTACTATGTAAACAAAAAACAAGACTTTCTTTTTCATGTTTTGATATTTATAAAATCCCGCCAAACTCGGCGGGATTTTTTATACTCAACCATCTTCTATTGTATATTAACAACAACTCACTCTTCTAACAAATACTTCCTCAACACACTAAACGGTGCCGGTCCAAGGCTCATATATTTCTCGTGCATCTCTACGCGGCTCATACTGTCACCATGCATCTCTTTATACTCGTCAATTAATTCAGTCGTATGCCAGTAACCTGCACTATATGGAAGATACAGTCCCGGGTCCGATGAAAAAGACTCAACCATTGATTCAGCCTGAGCCATATCATCAGTGCCAAGCAGGTCATTAATCAATCCTCTTACTGCTTCAGCATCATAACCAAGCCCATTTACAGCTACATCTATCAAACCGCAAAGTGTATAATTCAAATCATTATCAGTCTGGCAGAAGTCAGCAATATCGTTGTCAATGCCCATCTTGTAGTAAGCCTTATTATCCACATATCTGGCCCAGCCTTCTATATATCCAAGATAACTGAGCATACCTTCCTGCGGATACTGAATTGAATTATAATAATAGTTTGAATGAAGCATATGTCCCGGATAACCTTCATGGGCTAATGTTGTATAAAGAGTCTCCATATCTCCGCCAACCTGGGCACCATTCACTCTTATGCAAGTAGCAGCATCGGCATCGTCAAGGCGGTTAAGCACACAATATGCCAGCATACCGTCAATCTCAAGAGACTTTGGAAGATATGACAACT
Source organism: Lachnospiraceae bacterium (assembly GCA_045603305.1). GTDB lineage: Bacteria > Bacillota > Clostridia > Lachnospirales > Lachnospiraceae > JAFRXK01. The sequence goes on from JAZULV010000127.1 coordinate 3,249, forward strand.
TGTATCCTGAATTTTTCAGTGTCGGAAACTCACGAGAAAACTCACCTGTCAGCTTCTCCATCATAGCATTCGGTTCTTCCGGTACGTTCAACTTATAATTCTTATTATAATACGTTAAAAGAGCATCATAATCAGATTTTGCCAAGTCGAACTGGGCACTATATACTACATAAAACTTATCGTAGAGATACTCAAACATCTCATCTGTATTCATATCAAATCCGTACTTCTTAATAAGATAATCGTAGTATTCTTCTCCGCCTTCAGCATAATACACTCCCAGCGGCTCATCTGTACTTCCTTTAAATTTTTCAACACCAGCCTGTAATCCGGCAAATGCAGGTATCAGCACTTCAGTAACGTACTTTTTATTTGCAGCCTTGTATTCTTCAGCCTTTACCTTATCCAAATTCATCTCGTCTATCTTTGAATCATATCCATCAATAAACGGATTGTCTTTTACTTCCTGAAGATCAATAAGTGTATTTATTGTCTCCTCTATCATATAATCACTTGGAAGCAAGCCATAATCATCTATCTGCATCTGCACATAATAAGGTATGGTTTTCATAATATCAGGCATGGTTTCTAAGAGTTTATGATAGTTTACAATATCCTCTTCATCATCAAAAATGTATTCGTACATACCAATCTGGACATTAGATACCCATCCGTTATTAACTGCAAGCGGAGATGACAAATCGTTTATCTCAAATGACTCAACTGCAATATCAAGGTCAGCCTCCATCTTATCATATACAAACTTCTGATACTCTGTCAGCTGGTTATAGTTAATAGCCTCAAGTCTTGATACAAATTCATCAATAGCTTCTCTATTGTCATTCATCTCTTCGTCGCTATACTCCAGCTTAAGTGAATCGTAACTTATATCCTCCGGAACTTCGATATCAAAATTAGCCGGATCCTTCACACTTGTTTCTAATGTATAAATATCACTTGTAACATCATAAACAAATATGTCCTGCATTAAGTCATTAAACTCTTTCTGAACATCATTGGTCTCTTCCGGTTTATTAGCAAGTCCCTCATTGTTATCATTGTTATCATTATTATTCTTTTTAAAGCAGGCAGTCGCGGAAACAAGCATCACTATAACCAAAATCATGACAGTTGCTTTTTTGTACAAGTTAACCCTCATATCACTTTCTCCTTTGAACTCACAACATAATATTGATATGTAATTATACCATTATTTTTCAACTTGTGCAACTTTCTCTATTAGTGATTCAAATTATCAGAATATTAATAACCAAGTTCCTCTCCTATTAATATCACTTTAATACGATTAGGATAATGAGAACGTCTTGTAATTACAGTCTGTGCACAAATGCAATCCGGCGACTGGCAGTCGGCACATACACCGGTTACCGCACATGGAGTCTGTCTGTTAAGTCTCACCGCATTAGGTGGTGCTGCAGCAAGGTGCACTCTTTCAATTCCGCTTTCCACGTCCTTTACCAGCTTGTTCATACCGGTAAGAATCAAAACATTCTGAGGCCCATAACATAGAAATGCCACACGATTACCACGGCCATCTACATTAATAAGTTCACCATCCAAAGTAAATGCATTTGTACTCATAAGGAAATAATCGGCACAACAGATTTCACCGTAAAGCTTCCTCTCCTCTTCTTTAGTATTCCACGCTTCTCTGTCAATTATTTTGTAAGAACCATTCTTAATTGCGTCCATGAGACCGGTCTCTGAAAGAGTCATAGAACCTCCCCAGGCTATGCTTGCTCCCTCAGGCATCAGTTCTAATGCTTTCTTAACCGCAGACTCGCTGTCAGGACAATAGTAAGCTTCAATCTGACGTTTTGCAAAATTCTTAATTACTGTATTGGCAACATTTTCATAATATGTCTGTTTTGGTGTCATATACTTTCTCCCACACTTTCTACTAATTAATTATATTTTGATAAATAAATTATACTACAAAAGTACGTAAAAACGGATACTAATGAAATATTATCATCAGTATCCGTTAAAATAAATTGCAAATCACGCACAATAAGTGCTCTTAATTACTATTTACATACGATATTAATAATCTTACCAGGAACGTAAATCTCCTTGATGATGTTATCTGTAAGCTTGTCAGCAACTGCTTCCTTAGCTGCAGCCAATGCATCTTCCTTAGAAACATCCTTTGGAAGCTTAACACTGCCACGAACCTTACCGTTAACCTGTACACCGATTTCTACTGTATTCTCTACAGTCTTAGCCTCATCATACTCAGGCCATGATGTCTGATATACGCAACCGTCATAGTTCATAATCTCCCAAAGTTCCTCTGTAATATGAGGAGCAACAGGATTAAGAAGAACAAGTAATACCTTGAAATCATCTCTTGTAATGCTGCCGGCCTTATAATAATCATTGATAAGTGCCATCATCGCAGCAATACCTGTGTTATACTTAAGAGCCTCAAAGTCACTTGACACCTTCTTGATAGTCTGGTGAATCTTTGTCTCTAAATCTTTGCTGTAGCCTTCAGCATCAGATACAATATCCTGAAGCTTCCATACTCTGTCTAAGAAACGACGACAGCCCTTTACACCATCCTCTGACCAGGAAGCTGCAAGGTCGAAAGCACCGATAAACATCTCATAGGTACGAAGAGTATCTGCACCATAACCGTTAATAATATCATCCGGATTAACAACGTTGCCTCTGGACTTACTCATCTTCTCGCCGTTCTCACCAAGAATCATACCATGAGAAGTTCTCTTCTGGTAAGGCTCTACACAGGGAACTACTCCCTCATCATAGAGGAACTTGTGCCAGAAACGTGAATACAATAAGTGGAGGGTTGTATGCTCCATACCGCCATTGTACCAGTCAATTGGAAGCCAGTACTTTAATGCCTCAGGGCTTGCAAGTGCTTCCTCGTTCTTAGGGTCAATGTATCTTAAGAAATACCATGATGAACCTGCCCACTGTGGCATAGTATCAGTCTCACGCTCTGCAGGACCACCACAGCAAGGACATGTAGTCTCAACCCAGTCTCTAATCTTGGCAAGTGGTGACTCACCATTGTCTGTAGGCTCGTAGTTCTCTACTTCAGGAAGCTCTAACGGAAGCTCACTCTCATCCACCGGAACATATCCACACTTAGGACACTTAACAATCGGAATAGGCTCGCCCCAGTATCTCTGTCTTGAGAATACCCAGTCTCTTAACTTAAAGTTAGTCTTAGCCTCGCCAACGCCCTCATCAGCAAGCCACTTAATAATAGCTTCTTTAGCCTCTGCTACAGACATACCTGTAAGGAAGCCTGAATTAACTAATGTTCCTGTAGCCACATCAGTAAACGCAGCTTCATCAACATTGCCACCGGCAATTACTTCTATAATAGGGAGACCAAACTTCTTAGCAAACTCCCAGTCTCTCTCATCATGAGCAGGAACCGCCATAATAGCACCGGTACCGTAAGACATAAGTACATAATCTGATACCCAGATAGGAATCTCCTTGCCATTTACAGGATTGATTGCTGAAAGTCCGTCAATAACAACGCCGGTCTTATCCTTAGCAAGCTCTGTACGCTCGAAATCTGACTTCTTAGATGCCATATCTCTGTAAGCAAGAATCTCATCCCAGTTCTTAATCTCGTCCTTATACTTGTCAAGGTAAGGATGCTCAGGAGAAACTACCATGTAAGTAACACCAAATAATGTGTCAGGACGTGTAGTATAAATTCTAAGCTTCTCTTCCTTATCCTTAATGCTAAACTCTACTTCTGCACCATTTGAACGGCCAATCCAATTCTTCTGGGATACCTTAACACGCTCAATGTAATCTACTGAATCCAAATCATCAATAAGACGGTCTGCGTAAGCAGTAATCTTAAGCATCCACTGGCTTTTAACCTTACGAACTACTTCACTGCCACAACGCTCACATGCACCGTTAACAACTTCTTCGTTCGCAAGACCACACTTACATGAAGGACACCAGTTAATAGGCATTTCAGACTTGTATGCAAGACCTGCCTTGAATAACTTAAGGAAAATCCACTGGGTCCACTTGTAGTAATCTACATCTGTAGTATTAACCTCTCTGTCCCAGTCAAAAGAATATCCAAGAGCCTGAAGCTGACCCTTAAATCTCTCTACATTGTTCTTAGTAACAATCTTCGGATGAATCTTATTCTTAATAGCATAATTCTCAGTTGGAAGACCAAAAGCATCCCAACCCATAGGGTAAAGTACGTTATAACCCTGCATTCTTCTCTTTCTGGCTACGATATCGAGTGCAGTATATGGACGTGGATGACCTACGTGAAGTCCCTGTCCTGATGGGTATGGGAACTCTACTAATGCATAAAACTTTGGCTTACTATAATCCTCTGTTGCTGCAAAGGCCTTCGCCTCTTCCCATCTTTGCTGCCACTTCTTCTCAATAACTTTAGGATTGTACGGCTGACTCATATATAATGACTCCTTTCAATTTCAGGTTTCTTCGTATTAATCTAAAGCCTGTCTAAGCTCCTAGCAGGAACTTAAGCATATTACATATAATTCTATCGCAAATGACAGAAAAATCAAGCTTTTTTAATGCAACTACACGTTTATTATTACTTACTATCACAATTTCTTGACTCTATTGCTAATAATTCTTGCAAATAATAATTATTAGTGAGAAGAAGTAAATGAGCAAGGAGTATTAGCAACAATATAAAAGTCCCGAAAAACCTATTGTATTAAGGTGTTTCGAGACTTTAATCTTTATATTAATTTTTCTATATTGATTATCATAACATTTTCAATATATGCTTATGCTGATTTACGCAAGGCATTTACCTACTGCAAACTATACTTCTGCTTTAAGTTAGCAATCTTTGTCTGCTCTACTTCTTCTGCCGGATACCAGCCCTTTGCTGCCATCTTGCTGTACACTTCATCCTGCATACACAATGAATCGCTTAATGCATTGTCAAAGACATTGTGTACATTTTTAGTTGAAGCCTCCATTGTTCCATGCAAATACAAATCACAGGTACCCTTTTCTAAAAGAAGAATGTTCTCCATTAAATTTTTATCGCCCATTTTAAGCCTCCTAAATTAAAGTAAATTGTATAAGCAGTCAAAAATCTGCTTATGCTTCTTTTCCATCTGCTCTACACATGCCTTAAGTTCCTGATCCTGTAACTGATTTGCAGTTTCCCTGCATTTAGTCTGAAAATACTTTTCATGACCTAATGCATCTTCAATGTATAAGAGTTCCTTAGTTGTCATATTCGTCAGCCTCCTATTTGTTTTTCACATATAGTATGTTTCTAAATTAATAAATTATGTACTACTACTTTATCGTTTTAATTTGCGTATTATAATATTAAAATAAACCCACTTATTGTACGTTCGTCGACTTGGAAAATGGCTTAGTCTTATGTATAATATATTGCACAACCTAGTTTGTGTTTATAATTGGATATTTTCTAATTCAAGTTCTAATTCACGAATGGTTTCGTTATACTCATCAGGGTCGCACCAAATAGTACAGATTCCATTCGTGATACACCAAGCGTTCTTGGCATTGTAAAATAATGCATTAATTATAGCATATCTCCCTTCTGCACTCGTAATATAAGTGCTTTATATCTGAATTTTGGGTATAAAAATAGCACCCTTTGCGCTTTGGGTGCTTTTGTTGGTTTGATTATGCAGGCAGAATTACATTTGTTTTAATTTCGCTTGTAGTTCTGCTATTTGGGCTTCAATTACTAGTTTTTCTGCTTTGACAGATTCGTATTAAAAGAGCAGAACTTTCGCCCTGCTCTTCTAACTATACATTTTTATTAAATTGTTTCTATTGCACTTGCCCCTTCTAGTGCTAGCCTTTCACAATAATCTACCAAGATTCTAATACCATTGAACCCTTTTTTTACAAGCTCATCTGTTAAATTTTCCCCATTGATA
>JAZULV010000128.1:0-16307 GCA_045603305.1 Lachnospiraceae bacterium
GAAGCTGATAATGAATATGGAGTTTAAATGTAAATTACCAATTCCATCTGAAGTCAAAGATAAGTATCCTATATCAAAGGAAATTCAGGATATTGTTGTTGCAAGAAATAATCAGATTAGAGATATTATATCAGGTAAACAGAAAAAGCTATTATTAATTATTGGACCATGTTCAGCAGATAATGAAGAGAGTGTGATAGATTATATTAGTCGTTTGAAAGATGTACAAAATAAGGTGAATGAAAAAATTTTTATCATTCCTCGAATTTATACAAATAAACCACGTAGTATAGGAAAAGGATATAAAGGTATGCTACATCAACCCGATCCAAATAAAGAACCAGATTTATACAAAGGAATAGTGGCTATTCGAAAAATACATCTGCGTGCGATTAAAGAAACTGGTTTTACATGTGCTGATGAAATGTTATATCCGGAAAATCATCGGTATTTAAATGATTTGTTGGGGTACGTAGCAGTTGGTGCTCGTTCAGTTGAAAATCAACAGCATAGATTAACAGCTAGTGGATTAAATATTCCGGTTGGAATGAAAAATCCGACAAGTGGAAATTTGTCGATTATGATGAATTCTATTGAGGCTGCACAATGTAAGCATACGTTTTTATATAGGGGGTGGGAAGTTAATACGAAAGGAAATCCGTTTACACATGCTATATTGAGAGGATATGAAAATAAGCATGGTCAATATATGTCGAATTATCATTATGACGATTTGCAAACGTTAATAGAGATGTATTCGAAAAGAGGGCTAAACAATCCGGCAATTATTATTGATACCAATCATAGTAATTCTGGAAAATGTCCCTTAGAACAACCACGTATTGTTAAAGAAGTTTTAAATAATTGTAAGTATAATCGGGATATTTGTAAATTTGTAAAAGGATTTATGGTAGAAAGTTATATAAAAGATGGTGCACAGAAAATAGGTGAACATATATATGGAAAATCTATAACGGATTCTTGTTTGGGATGGGATAAAACAGAACAGTTAATTTATGAAATGGCAGAGTTATTATAAACAATGGGTTCGTAAACATATTCATAAATTCATATAAACATATTCATAAACTCATATAGTCTTGACATAGTGAACAAGTCATGGTATATGTAATTTATGCAGATAAGAAAATTAAGTAGCCACCCGCTACTGAAATGACCAAATTCTGTGCAATGAGATGTAAAGCTGATAATGGGGCAATGTACCCATTTATTTGAGTTATATATGTCCATAGCGTCCAATTTGGTCGTTTATGGACTTTTTTATTGTAAAAAATTACGGAGGTGAAACTTGTGAGCATTTATAGGAATTTGCAGCCACATGTACATGTACTAAAATTGACTGGTGGTACGGGAGATGGTAAGACAGAGATTGCAACGGTGTTTGCATCCAAAGAAGCCAGAACAGTATTATTACGAGGTGTAGGACGGACAAATTCAACTTTAAAGGAACGATTGTTAGTGTATTCTGAGGAGTATACAGATAAGCTTTTAGTCGCTGTAAAGTTGAATATGGAACCATATGATAAGTTGAGTTTGAGTGATTTGTTTGTTTCGTCTGTGGCAAAAGTAGTTAGAAGTCAAGGGAAAGTAGTGGCTTCCATTGCTGGAAGAGACGAAGAAGAATTGGAAAAATATTTAATTCAAGAAATGCAGTCAAAGAATAATGCAAAAGCTGTATTGTCTTTTTTGACAGAGGAACAGGAAACGAAAATTGTGAGTGATTTGGTAGATATATACCATAGTTATCATATGTCAGAGCACAATTATGAAATATATAACAGTGTTAGAAATAATCTACCGGAAGGCGAAGCAAAGGATAATTCCACGAAATTTTTATCTGCTCTAAAAAATGAAGTGGAGCGAATGATTGATATGCAGGGAGAAAAAGTGCGCGAAAGCCTGTGGAATGTTCTTGCAGAAATAAATCAATGGCTTCATGAAGTGTTTTTTGAGTATTTCAGTAAAAGTAATATTTCAGAAGATGGCTATTATTATAGGGAAATTTATTTAGATAACCCGGATGAGGCATTTATAGAGGCAATGTTTACCGCCAACGATATTCAAAATGGGCAGAGACTTTCTTTGGAAGTGTTTTGTAATGATATAGTTATTTATATTCCGGTTAGTCAGGCGATAACTAAAATAATCAGGTCAAATGGGAAAACAAATGCGGTTTTTAAAGATAATAGGGACAAAGTTGCATTTGGTATTTTTGACACGAGGGGACTTTTTCATGCAGAAAATACGGAAGATGATAATGCCGATTATCTGAGCGATTTGTTATATCAGGGAGATGCGGATGCATTATTAATGGTAGTTCCTCTATTTGGAGATTCTAATGAGAAAAAAATACAGGAGTTGTATAAAACAGCTTTTGCTACTTACAGTAAACAGATACCTGCTTTTATGATACATAATAAAGTGGATTTGTTTGTAGACTCTATTCGAAAAGATAGCTATATGGATGATCCTCTTTCAATGGAAATGGAGTTAGGACAAGAGTTGTCAAGTAAAGAAATTGTAAGTGCCATATCAGCTAGGGAGCAGGAATTACGGGAAGAAATACAAAATGTTCAGACAAAATCCAGACAAAATATGAAGATTAAGTCATTATCCTGTTATTTAAAAAGAGATGGCTCTATGCAGGAAGAGATTGTCAAAAGATATAACATATCAAATGTAATCATGACCATATTTGCAGATACAGCTGACTATCTTGAAAAATCAGCAGTTAAAATTCCGGTAAAAACAGACAGACCGGAAAGCGAAGTGGGTGTAAGAATTGATAAAGAAAGATTAGCCGAAATTGTTCATGAGTATCTGTTGAAGGATGTTACGAATAAGAAAGTGTTTGCACCGGGACTTGAAGATTTAAGATTAAGTATTGGGAAAACACCACATGGAAATTCCTATTATGCACTGCGAAGAAGATTGAAATACGGAGATGGTTATACATGCAATATTGATGAGTCATATTATTATAATTGCAAGTCTTTTTCCATAAATTTTACAGCAAACTTACGAAACTTTGTTTCTACAGATATGGTTAAAAAAATTGTAAAGGAAACCATGAAATTATCTGGTGGATATTTTACGAAGGATAAGGATGAAGAAGAATTCTACTATATTGTAGAGGGTAGAATATTCCCGAAGATGTTTGTGGGACAGATGTTATATCATAAAGCAATGCTAAGTGCAGAGCAGGAAGCAGTAGGATTTATGGCACGATTCCAAAAGTTTCTGAAGAATAGTCAGCGATTTTTTGATAGTGGAAATCTGGACGAACAAGCATATGTGGATGCTATGTACCATGTAGTCTATGAGGCAGCTCAAAGGGCATTAAATATGAATGTAACTTTGAGATAGCTTTTTATAGAGCCTAATCTTTGTCACGAGTACGAAACTACCCGTTTCGGAAAGAAGGGGAAGAAAACAAATTAGGATTGACAAGAACTGGTGTTCGATATATTATATGAATGTGACGTAGTATATATCGTCAATTTTACGATCAGCACTGCCAGGGCATCGTTGGATGCGTCGGAACTCCTGACAGAATAGCTTGCGAAGGTTTATTCCCTTTCCTTTGACAAGTACAAAGATGTGAAAAATTTTTGTATCAAAAGGAGAGATGATATGTCAGATTATCAAGAAATGGTAGAATTTAGGTGTAGGAGGCATAATTGTAACAAGTTATTATTGAATTACTACATAACAGGTGTTGGTAGTAATCTCCATCTGGAGGGTATTGAGTTAAAATGTAACAAATGCAAACGTGTAATTCGGTTCAAGAATTATACGGAGCAGATGTTAATTGAACAATCGGACAACGGAGTGTTTAAGGTATAAAAAGTAAATTAGGGCGCCACCTGACAAGGGCGACACTGTATGACAGTGTGACAGCACCAGAGACGCAGGGGAAAGATAACCGATTCGTATCGGCTTTCCTTTGCGTCTCTTTTTGTGCAGATGAAAAGACCTTTCTTTCGGTTATCAGCCGGAAAGAGAGGAAATATGTACGATATTAAAGAAAGCGGAGCAAGAATCAAAGAATTACGTTTGAAAAAGGGTGTGACACAGGAACAAATGGCAAATGATTTGGGAGTAACCGTGGAAACCGTAAGCAGAATTGAGAGAGGAGTTAGAGGTGCATCTATTGATTTGATGTCTATATTGTCAAAATATTTTGATACCACTATTGATTTCTTGGTAAATGGAAAAGAAATCAAAGAATGTAATGATTTATTTCAAGGATTGGATGAAATCAAGAAAGCAAAAGTAATCGCCATAATGAAGTGCGTGATAGAAAATATTTAGCAAATCAACCTACAAGGACTAGTTACCCGACCTACATGGTCCTAAAAAAAACAAGATTGGTTTTGTAGAATGTATACATAGTCAACAACGGAAGAAGAGCACTTAGACATGACTAATAAGATTAATGGATAAGTGATTTAAAGAGAGTGTTGGCTTGAACATTGATAAATTGAATAGGACACGCATACATCTGATTTTATTTTCGCCTTTATCCGTAATGTCTTTAGCAGACGGATAGGGGTGGCAGAAACCCATTTCGTGCGACGAAGCTCCTCAATGCAGATTGCCTTACAGATTCATTTTGTGGTTCTGGTGGTTTTGTATTGTGCCTGTGAAGGTTCTAAGCAGAGGTTTGTGCCTACCGGATTGGCAACCGGAGATAATGAGGTAAAACAGCACCGGAATTTCAGCGAAATGTATTTTCCGGGAGTGGCTCCCTGTAGCTTCCGTCTGGATGGGCATGATGGAAATGCAGTGTGGGATGAAGCCGTCCCAATGTATGTTACCCGGCTGGGGGATCTGATTGAGAAATCAGCTCCAAGAAATCTTTTTTGATTTTTATGGATAATGTGGCATTCGTGCCATGTTGTCCTTTGAGATAAGGAAGCTGACACATACATTGTTATATGAAGGACAGCTTTCTTATTTCAGAGGATAACTGCCGGCGTAATCTCTGTAAAAATCTATGAAAGAACAGGTACAAGAAATATGTGCAATATAGGAATTGTATTAGGAGACGCCGGGGTTAAATTGCCTACGGCTATTTTATTTATGAACTCTAACAAGTCGGAGCGTAATATCCGTAAGAAGGTTGCTAAGACCAGAGAGAAATGTATGTCACATGGAATTGTCTTAGGGCATGATGTGGTAATCAACAAAGGTCCTGACAGAGATGTTGACCGTGATGCAGTCAATATGCTTATCACATTTCTTCTTGATGGGGAATATCAGATGATTGTTGTGGACAAGCTCACAGACCTTACATCTGATTTGTCCGACTTGGAGGAGTTTTTGAATGATGCGGCTGCGATTGGTGTGAGTGTATTTGAGCTTTCCACCATGCAGATAAGACATCATGTGTATATGGAAGGCTGGCCGGATTGTTCCGCTATCGGTAAAATCATAAATCTGAGGTCTTGATATGAAGATCAGACGAGGAGACATATTATATGTTGATTTAGGTGTGCAGTATCAGGGAAGCATTCAGGGCAGTATGCGTCCTGTGGTGGTAGTAAGTAATAATATGGCGAACAAGCATAGTACCGTGATAACGGTTGTTCCATTATCCACCAAAATCAACAAAAAGAGAAATCTTCCCACTCATGTATTTGTGTCAGCGTATAAGTCTGAGGGGCTGGAACAGCACAGTATCGCACTTTGCGAGCAGGTGACAGCCCTTGATTATGGCAGAATTATTGAGAATATGGGTAAGGTTGATAAAGATACCCTTGCCAGAATCACCGAAGCTGTGCAGGTGCAGGTCGGGGTATTTGATAAGTATAACTAACTAATTATCAGGAAGATTTAGCAGAGCCGGGCGGGAGCGTCCGGCTTTTACATATCTGCCGTAGGGCAGGAATGTCATTTATATAGAAGTAATATGAATGAATTATAAGCAGATTTGAAGTCATAGGACAATCTGTGGTGGAAATAAAATAGGAAAGAGCAGGTGTATTGAGGTTTGGATATGGATTTAACATTAGAGGAGTTAAAGAGTATGCAGTCTATGAATATCATGGATTTAAAGCGGGAAGAACTTGCCAATGCAGAAGATATTGAGATTGATACAACAAAGTGTGTGGAGAGTCGGATTAAATCCTATGTGGAACAGACGGGAAATCCTTTTGCTCAGAATGTTGGAGGATATATTTTACAGATTGGTTTTATGGAAGGAACTACAGATTTGATTGATGACCGTATGATTTTGCTGACTAAGCGTAAAACACTAATTACGGTTTAAAAGGAAATGACTCTTTACAAGGAAAGAAAGTTATGTTAACCTAAAAACAGGATTATTTCAGTGGGAATCCTGATTGCAGGTTACAATGCCCCGTAGGACGGGTTTTGCTAACAATATTTAATCAGGAGGAACGCAGATGAAAGCAAAAGAATTTTATAATGTAGCCATTTATCTCCGTTTAAGTCGTGATGATGAAGATATTGATGGCAACAAAGCGGAAAGTAACAGTATCAGCTCACAAAGAGACATGATTCGCAGCTTTATCAGAAAGCAGGACAACATGGAAATCTACGATATATATGTAGATGATGGTTGGTCTGGTGCAAATTTCGACAGACCAGAGTTTAAGCGAATGATGAAAGACATTGAAGCTGGTAATGTTGACTGTGTAATTGTAAAAGATTTATCCAGATTAGGACGAGATTATATTGAAGCCGGGCGGTTGATTCAAAAGACCTTCCCGGCTTTTTCAGTGCGTTTTATTGCACTGACAGACCATTTCGATTCCTTAACAGCGGATTATAATGAGACATCTTTGGTAGTGCCTGTAAAAAACTTTGTCAATGATTCCTATTCCAGAGATATATCCGGCAAGGTAAGAAGTCATCAGAAAATAAAGAGAGAAAATGGAGACTTCATTGGTGCATTTGCTGTTTACGGATATAAGAAAAGTGATGATAACCGGAATTTGCTTGTACCTGATGATTATGCTGCCGATATTGTACGGAAAATTTTTGCATGGAAAATTGAGGGGTATAGTAATCTGGCAATCGCTGAGCTATTGGATAATTTAGGGATACTTTCTCCAATGGAATATAAAAAGATGCAGGGAGAGAAGTTTCAGACAGGTTTTGTGACTGGAGTAAAAACGAAATGGTCCGCAGTTGCAGTAAAGAGGATTCTGACAAATGAAAATTACACAGGAACTTTAGTGCAGGGTAAAGAAGAAAAGGTCAATTATAAGGTGAAAAAATCAGTAATGAAGCCGGAGGAAGAATGGACGAAAGTGCAAGGGACACATGAGGCTATTGTTTCAAAGGAAGATTTTGAAATTGTGCAGGACTTGTTAAAAATAGATACCCGTGCAGGTGCAGGAGAGAAGAAATCCCATATCTATGCAGGAATTTTGTTCTGTGGAGATTGTAAGGAGCCGATGATACGCAGGGTAAATCGTTATAAGGGAAAAGAAACCGTTTCCTTTATCTGTTCTACAAAGAATAAGAGTGGTGAGTGCAGCAGACATACGATTGCAGAAGATGATTTGAATTATCTGGTATTAACCGGACTTAGGCAGCAGGTATCATTGTTTTTGGATAAAAGTAATGTGCTTAGGTCTATCGAGCAAATGGAAATTAACTTTGAGGAAGTTGTTTCTTTCGATAAAGAAATTGAAAAGCTACACAGTGAACAGGATAAATATTTAACGCTTAGAGCTGGTCTGTATGAAGATTTGAAAAAGCAGATTATTACAGAGGAGGATTTTAAGAATTTCAGAGAAATATATGAGCAGCGTTATCAGGAGCTTCAGCAAGCAATTCAAAATCAGGAAGAAACAATAAAGAAACTCTTTAAGTCTGGAGTCACCGCAGGTATCAATCTGGAGAGAATGAAAACAGCAATGCAGATAACAGAGCTTGACAGGACAACATTGGTTTCGTTTGTGAAACGTATTCTAGTGTATGAGGATAAAAGAGTTTATTTGGAACTTCGGTATAAGGAACTGTTTTCAAAAGTGATTATGCTTGCAGACTATGTGGATGCGAGTCAGCAACTTAGAGGGGAGGCGGTGTAAATGGCTAGAACCTCGAAGAAGAATAAGGAAAGTGCAAGTTTTGTGGCAAACTCAAAGCCTTCAAAAGTGTATTCTGTTGGCATATATGCCCGCTTATCTGTGGATGCAAATGAAAGAAAGAATGAGTCTATTGAAACACAGATAGAAATTGCAAAGGCTTTTGTTAGCAAACAGAATGATATGGTTATATTTGACTGTTATACAGATATAGGAAAAACCGGAACAAACTTTGAGAGAGAAGGCTTTGAACGTATGATGCGAGATGTGCGAATGCGTAAGATAGACTGTATCATCGTAAAAGATTTGTCACGATTTGGGAGAAATCACATTGAAACCGGAAATTATATCGAGAAGATATTTCCGTTTATGGGTGTGCGATTTATAGCCGTTACGGATAATTTTGACAGTATGAATATATCAGGACAGAATGAAACATTGAGTGTAAATCTGAAAAACCTTGTGAATGAAATGTATGCAAAGGATATTGCAGTAAAGGTAAAGTCCAGCAGACAAGCAAAGTGGGAGCAGGGTAGTTATACAGGTGGAGTAGCACCCTATGGATACAGAGCTGAGTGGATTGGAGATAAAAAGTGTCTTTTTGTTGAGGAAACCACATCGGATATTGTTAAGAAGATATTTGATTTATTTCTTTCAGGTAAGAATATGAAGGAAATAGTTGTATGGCTTTATGAAGAAAAGATTGTCAGACCTATGGAATATCATAAGACAGGACAGATATACTGTCAGGCTGGTGAAAAGTTGCAAGAGTGGTCTAAAGGAACTGTCAAAATGATTTTGACGAACCCTGTATATATAGGCTGTCTTGTACAAGGGAGAACCTGTGGAAAAGACTACATGATGCGTGACAGACACGACATTGATTCCGAAGATTGGTCTGTAAAAGAGCATACACATGAAGCGATTATTAGCGAAGATATGTTTTTTGAGGTTGCCGGAAAGTTTGAGAAATCTTCCGTGTATTGTAATAAGAACGGATATTCAAAAAGGATTCCGTTAGACGAGGATATATTTGCAGATGTTCTCTTCTGTGGCGATTGTGGTTCAAAAATGAGAAGAATAACTGCTGTAAAGGAGTTTAGTTCTAAGGATCGGATTAGGACTTACAGCTATAATTGTTCCAAAACTGACCGTATTGATGAAGATAAGTGTATCACAAAAAGCATAACCTTAAATGCACTCAGCGACATTGTGAAGGAAGCAATCCGGCAGGAGTTTTCATTATCAGCAATGCGACCAAAGGATATGGTAGAAAACAATAATAGGGAAGCAGAGCGGATAAAAGCAGAATGGAGTGCAGAACTACTTGAACTGGAGAAAAGAATTGAAAATACGAGCAAGCTTACCAGTGAGCAGTATCTAAAATATCGGATGGGTGAAATGGATGCTGATAACTTTAAGCGAATGAAGGAGGAAAACAATAAAAAGATTGCTTCTTATCAAAAGAGGCGAGCAGATATTGCAGAAAAACTTAGGACAATCGACTATGAGACTGTTCAGAAAAACCATTTCCTGCGTACTCTGGTAAAGGGAAATGAAAAAACAGAGCTGACAGCAGAAGTAATTAGAACTTTGATTAACAGAATAGAGATTTATCCGGATCATCGGGTAAAGGTTATATTTGCTTTTAAAAGAAATGAAATTCAGTTAGTGGGAAAGGAGGTCATTTAAAATGGAAAGGTATCAGATTGCGATATATATTCGATTGTCAAAAGAAGATGATAAATATAAAGAAGAAAGCAATAGTATTACAATGCAGAGAATCCTTTTGCAAAGGTATGTGGCAGAGAACTTTTCGGACTATGACCTTCTTGAGTTTTGTGATGATGGTTATACCGGAACAAATTTTGAACGTCCGAGAATTCAGGAAATGTTGGAATTGGTAAGAGATTCTAAAATCAACTGTATTGTTGTAAAGGATTTTTCAAGATTTGCGAGGGATTATATCGAGTTAGGCTCTTATCTGGAACAGATATTTCCATTTATGGGTGTCCGGTTTATTTCTGTCAACGACAATTATGATAGCAAGAATTATCAGGGAAGTATTACGGATATTGATGTGAATTTCAAAAATCTACTCTATGATTTATATAGTAAGGATTTGTCACAGAAGGTTCGCTCTTCCCTTGCAGTCAGAAAAGAGAAAGGACAGTATGTAAG
Source organism: Lachnospiraceae bacterium (assembly GCA_045603305.1). Classification (GTDB taxonomy): domain Bacteria; phylum Bacillota; class Clostridia; order Lachnospirales; family Lachnospiraceae; genus JAFRXK01. Next base: position 10,266 of record JAZULV010000128.1, read on the forward strand.
TGGGAATTGTCCTTTTGGTTACGAAAAAGCTTCGGAGGACAGACACGCTTTGGTGATTGCAGAAGATGAGGCAGAGGTAGTCAGATGCATTTTCTCTTTAACTGTGGAAGGGTACACATCCGTAGAAATAGCAAGGTTATTCAATGAAACACAGATAAAGACACCGATTGAATTTAAGATTGAAAAGGGTAAAACCAGTAGAGAGCCAAAAGGCGATAGATTTATGTGGAGCAGCAGTACGATATGTCAGATATTAAGAAATGAGATCTATATAGGCAATATCGTACAGAAGAAATATACAAAGGATTTTGTTGGTGGAAAAAATCACTTAAATCCCCGTGAGAATTGGCTGGTTATTTATAACCACCATGAGCCTATCATAGAAAAGCATATATTTGAACAGGTGCAGGAAGGTCGTGGATTAAAGAGAAATCCGCAGTATCATCCGACACATCCGCTTGTTGGCAAGCTGATCTGTGGGTGCTGTAAAAAGAATTTGCGTTATCGGAGAGGGCTTAATCCATATTTTACCTGCCATAATCGTTACTCTAATATGTTGGAAAATTGCGTGGAAAATGTCAATGTAATGTTCTTGGAGCAGTATGTCTTGTTTATGATGCAGGATAAATTACAGGCAGATGGGGAACTTGAAAAGTTACGAACAGAAGCAATACAACGGTTAGACGGAGAAATTAAGGAACTAAAGGAGAGACAACAGCTATTAAATGGCAGGATACAAAGATTGAAACAGCAGAACTTTGAAGCATACCAGAATTACGCTTTAGGAAAGACTGACGGTTTTCAGGCAGATAATATAATGGTAAAATCAGTAGAGAAAGAATTGGCAGACTTAAATGAGACTGTTCAGCAGATGGAAGCAGCTTATGTTAAGATGGAATATGACAGAGACGCTTTAAGTGTTGGAAATGAATTTGCGGTATTGTCAAAAGAGATGCTAGACCATTATATCGAAAAGATTATTGTTTATGATGAACAGAATATTGAGATATGCTGGAAAGAAAAAATAAGAGTGGCATAGTTATTTGTTTTGATTTTGCACTTATTCAACATTCAATGAATGATATTCTGACATTGGTTTAACAGCAGGTATCGGTTTTGAAGAAAAAAGCAGTAAAAACCTTGAAAAATGGTCAAAAAAATTGTTTGCAACTACTTGACAGGAGAGGGGATTGACTATACCAATCCTGTATTTACTGACACGCTGGGGAATACAAGAATTGCAGCCATATGGGACCAGACCGATCAGACCGGCCGGACACCTGCGGGGATTTTTTATGGAAGTGAGTACACGAGGGAGATGATTCAGGAGGCACTAAGACAGTCTAATCCAAGAGATGTTATTCCGGAAACTGACGAGAACGGACATGGTACCTTTATGGCATCAATTGCAGCAGGAAAACTGGACATAGAGAATGATTTTACAGGGGCGGCGCCGGAGGCTCTTATTGCCATGGTCAAGCTTAAGCCTGCAAAACAATATTTAAAGGACTTTTATCTGGTATCAGGAGATGCTCTGATATATCAGGAGAATGATATTATGATGGGGGTTAAGTATCTGCTTAATCTTCAGCGAAGGCTGGGAATGCCAATGGTTATTTACCTTGGTATGGGTACGAATAATGGTGGTCATACCGGTGCTACGCCTTTAGGCTTTCTTTTGGATTATGTGGCTACTACTATAGGTACTGCGGTTGTAACTGCAGCAGGGAATGAAGCAAATAGTTCCCACCATTATTTTGGGGAGATTTCAGAAGAAGGAGAATCTGAAGATGTGGAAATCAGAGTTCCGGCTAATGCGACAGGTTTTGCTTTGGAGCTGTGGGCGGACGCACCGGAGCAGTACTCTGTAGAGATAATTTCTCCTTCGGGTGATACAACAAGGAGGATACCTGTGCGTATAGGCGGAGGGGGCGTGTACCGATATATATTGGACCGCAGCGTTGCCTATGTGGACTATCAGATATTACAGTCGGGCACAAGCAGCCAGCTGGTATTTATAAGGCTATCCGCTCCTTCAGCGGGGGTGTGGACGGTCAGAGTGTTCAATGATTATTTTATCAGCGGTAACTATCATATGTGGCTGCCTATAACAGGAATGGTTAATGACGAGATTGTATTTTTAAGACCTAATCCTGATACAACGGTTGTAGTGCCTTCAGCTGCACCAAGAGGTATCAGCGTTGCCGCCTATAACCATTTAAATGAAAGCATATATATAAATTCCAGCAGAGGATTTACCAGAAGTGATGAGATTAAGCCGGAGATTACGGCTCCGGGGGTAAATGTGTACGGTGCTCTGCCCGGTGGAAGATTCTCAAGAAGAAGCGGAACCAGTGTGGCAGCGGCTCATGTTGCCGGAGCGGCCGCACTAGTGCTTCAGTGGGGAATAATAGACGGAAATATACCTCTGATGACAAATAGCGATGTAAAAACTATTATAATCAGAGGCGCTAACAGAGATCTTGATATACCATATCCGAGCAGGATATGGGGCTATGGTATTCTGGATATTTATTCGTCCTTTGAAAGAATAAACCGGTAATTATTTCGATGAAAACAGTGTGTGTATGGAGACAATTACTGCTCCGATTGCAATAAAAAGGTCTGCAAGGTTAAATACAATTCTTTTAATTGGACCATGAGGAACTTTTATATAATCCACCACATAGCCTCTTTTAAAATGGTCATAGAAATTGCTCGATGCACCGCCAAGGAACATACCAAGACCAAGCTTCGCAGGAAGATGACCTTTTATAAATAATATAGGAATATAAAAAATAAACACAACTACCAGAGCTAATGTAATAAGCACTTTCATAAGGCACGGCTTAGAAGATAATTTACCTAGCATAATTCCCTTGTTGTGGAGCTTTGTGATGATGACATGACCATTGCAGAGCTCCTTGTTTTGTTTTGGGTTATCATCTATGTGATTTTTAATTTTAAGTTCAGAGAAAAATATAACTGCTGAAATAATAATACTTAATATGCTTCCCATAGGTTTGCCTCTCAAATTTAATAAAGATAATTTGATTATATATGACATTAATATAATGTGCAATATTATTGCTTGTCTACGTACAAAAGGATTAATTAAGCTGTTTAATGGAATCATTATGCAATAAAAAACAATGATTAAGCTGGTTTTACGGCAGAGTATGTGGACATAATAAGTTATTGAATATATAATCATATTAATGGTGCTTGCAGCCTTTGATAAGGGCTGTAGCCGGCTAAACAGGGAAAGCAGCATAAAATATTCAGCAGATAATACGGAGGATAAGATGAAAAAGAAAGTAGCATTAATATTAGGTGTTATTATGACCATAGAGGCTGTTGCAATAGCATTAATGGGTGTAAGCCTTTATAAAGCAAATAATAAGACCAAGGAATGTATTGTTGAGATAGAAAACGTAGGAGAAGTAAATGAGAGTCTGGCTGCAGAGATGGAAAGCCTGTCCGGTGAGAATGAAAGCATGTTTGCGGCTAACAATCTGCTCCAAGAAGAGAAAGAATCTCTTGATGTTTTATATTCTGAGGCATCTAACCAGATATTATCTTACGAAGAATATATTGACGAGATAAATGAGCGACTGCTTGAGATAGAGTATGATGGCAGCGTAAGCAGGGACAAAGAGTATCAGAGCATGTATCCTGATATGTATGGCAGCGAGTTTATTGCAGCTGAGAGTGAAGGTAAGATTGCGTACCTGACCTTTGATGACGGACCTTCTGAGCTTACTCCGCAGGTTCTTGATATTTTAAAAAGTTATGGTATTAAAGCTACATTTTTTGTCACATACAAAGAAAGTGAGAATTTACAAAAGTACTATAAGCAGATCGTTGATGAAGGTCATACAATTGCAGTACATACAGCTTCCCACGATTACGAGGACATTTACAAATCAGTATATGCCTATATGGACGATTTCTACAAAATGTATGACCACATATATGAAGTAACCGGTGTACGTAGCTCATTGTTCAGATTTCCGGGCGGCAGCCATAACGGCTATGGTTTTGGAAATGCCATGCCTTCAATTATTCTTGAAATGGAGCGACGAGGCTTTAAATACTACGACTGGAATGTAAGTACCGGTGACGGCGGTAACTGGGTTACACCGGTTGATATATTAAACAGAGTAAAGGACCAGTCAGCAGGAAGGGACAAGCTTGTGGTACTGATGCATGACAGTGCTTCAAAGCATGCTACTCTTGAAGCACTTCCTGGCGTAATTGAGTATCTTAAGTCAGAGGGCTATTCTTTTGGTGCGTTAAGCTCTGATGTGGAGCCGGTACAGTTTACAAGATGGCTCGATTAGTATTAAGAAGTATTATTGAAAAAGTTAAATGAGGTTGTAAAAGTTAGTGTCACAGTGTTGCTTAGGGGGGTAACAAATTGTGACACTAATTTTGTTGAATTGTAAATATATTAGTGATAAAATTTTTCATATACGCAAGATAACGGAACGTTGATAATGGTATAAACCTTCATGCAAGGACTGGCTATTTATTTTTACAGAAGAACCACGCATGGATATGAAGGATTTTAGATTATTAGGTTAATAGATATTTTATACAACACAAGAACATTTGTTCTGTACAAAAATATATGGCACATGGTACAATAGTATCAAAAGTGTCGGACAGCAGCGATATTTGGCCTGTTAACAGGCAGAAAGGAACTATGATATGTACAGAGATATAATAATTTTTAAGGAAGATACACCTAAAGATGTTCTTGATGAGCTTAAGGAGATATGTATAGAGGCGCATGATAATGTTGCCGGAAAGGTTGATATTAAAGAGGTGTCGAACAGGCATTTCGTATTTGAAGGAGAGGAGCCTTATTATGAATGCCTGCAGCTTGGCTACTTAGAATTAGATGAAAGTCCACTTTTCAGAAAACATATTGACATATGGCAATGGGAAGATGAAGAACCGGCAGAAAGCTGCGATTTACTACTTGCTTTAGCTATTTAAAGGGGTTGATATTATGGGAGATTTAGAGAGAAAACAAATTGCTTTTGATTTGAATATAAGTAAATTAAAAGAGTTTTATCCCTATGAGCCGTATAACAGAGCATATGACGATTTATAATTGTTTATTTAGAAATATACCAGAGGGGGATTGACATGAGTAAGCGTAAGAATATATTACTATTATTAATTTTAGCAGTATTATTAATATGCTATGCAGGCTGCAGCCGGCATGGCGACAATATAATTACAAATGAATCTCAGAGCAATAGTACTGAAGATTCAAAGTTGGAGGATGAAACTAAAGGGATAGATGCATTCGAGCATGATACCTCAGCAAGTAGCAGTATATCCGGGGCAACTTTAGCAACAAAAGGTTCAGAAGAGACAACCGAAGCCAGCTTTGAGGGAAATACTTCTGAAGAAACTGAAGGCAGCACAGAGCAGGAAAGCAGTACATCAGGAAGTACAGATGTAACGACAACTGAAGCACCAACCAGAACACAGGGCAGTACAAAGCCGGTACAGCCGACAACTGCAGCCCCGAAGCCAACCGAGGCACCGGTACAGCCAACAACTGCAGCTCCGAAGCCAACCGAGGCACCAACGCAGGCACCTACAGAGGCACCAAAGCCTACGCAGGCACCTACACAGGCACCAACCGAGGCACCTACGGAAGCACCAAAACCTGCATACGACCCGAATTATGTTATAGCAGAGACTACAAGGCAGCTTAAGGCGGCAGGGTATGAGTGTATTCCTGAATATTTAGACAGATACCTTGCTGAAGGAAGAATTACTCAGGAAGAATACAATGCATGGTATCCAACTGATGGAGCAGGATGGTTTGAATGTTCACTATACAATGTAACCTTTGGTTTAACCATTGAAGATGATGTATATGAAATAGTAGAGCGTTGCAAATATCTGTGTGTAGACAATATTTTTTATATCGAATATATCGGCGAAAATGAATATGGCGGTTATACGTTCAGAGTATACAGGTAAGTTTATCACCATGATTAAGTATTAACTAAATAA
>JAZULV010000129.1:0-10675 GCA_045603305.1 Lachnospiraceae bacterium
GAGAAGAAAACAAACAAGCAATATCGTAAGATTATTGTGGTATGTGATGAAGCAGAGCATAAGAAGTTACAAGGTCTTTCTGCATTGGCTGAGAGTATTCGTCAATTTAGTATTGAAATTATGTATATTGAAATTGATAAGAATATAAGAAATCAAATAATAGAGGCTCAGCAATTACAGAGAATGACTAATGTGTGATATTTACATATCATTATGTAAAGTATGGGCTTAATATAGTTAAGAAAATTTGAAGTTGTAGTTGTGAAAGGAAACATATATGTTAGCAATTGACCAGTCTGGGAATAAATTATTAGAGTTTATAAAAGTTACTGAAGAGGATGCGTCTCTGCAGTTTTCGCCTATAACGGTTTGCCTACTTGTTGTAAAGATAGGTAGTGATTATCTTATGGGCTTCAATCATTGGCGAAAGGGCTGGGAAATATTTGGAGGGTGTCCCGAGGAAGGTGAAACTATGCGTGAGGCAATGGTACGCGAGGCTAAAGAGGAGTTGGGGATTGACTGTATTCCTGAATGGTTAGGTCTTGCGCACTTTGAAATGCAACCAGACTATTTTAGCAATGTAGTACGTGAGGAGTATGGTGCAATATTTGGTGTATCATTAGATGAAGAATATTTGGAACAAATTGAAGAATTACGCATAGATAGAGAAGAAATTGAAAAAATTGCTTTGTTAGGCGAGATTTCTTCCAATGAGGAAATAAGAGAACTTGATAGAAAATTAACGGAATTTTATTAAGCTTTTTTAGCATGAAGTTTAGTTCAAAGGAGTGCCAAAATTTCAGTAAGCCGGTGTGATTAACGGAGAGACGAATTTGAATTTGCTGTTATGATGTTGCGTTAGGAGGAAAGTGATTTTGATAGAGAAGGCACAAAAAGAAGATTTAAAGGAAATACTTGAATTGCAATATTTGGCTTATCAAAGCGAAGCTAAACTCTTTGGCGATATGGATATTCCGCCTTTAAAGCAAACGATAGAGGAAGTGGGCGAAGAATTTGCAAAGGGTACTGTTTTAAAAGTAGTGGATGACAGCGGAGATATTATTGGTTCTGTCAGGGCGTATGAAGAGAATGGAACAGTTTATATCGGCAAATTGATGGTACATCCTAAAATGCAAAAGCAGGGGATCGGAACGCAACTTTTATTGGCGATGGAAAATGAATTTCCGAATTGCAGGTATGAGTTGTTTACCAGTACCAAAAGTATTAATAACATAAGATTATATAAAAGATTGGGATATAAAATTTTTAAACAGGAAGCAGTATCTGAGGAACTGCAATTTGTATATATGGAAAAATGTTAAGAGAGATAACTTGAATTTGAGTGAGGATTATAAAGATGAAAAAGAAGCATTGTATTATTGCGCAGATGATTCTGTTGCTATGGTTTTTCCTTGACATGATAGGAATATATTTTGGTGACAAGTGCCTTGTGACAAGGTCGTATAAAGAAGATGGAATATTCTTTTTGATTTACTTGATAGCAGTGGTTCTGTTTATCATAAAAGAAAAGTTTGGAAAGTGGTTTGTGATTTGTTGGATGTCAATGTGGTTTGTGATACAATTTTTATGTCATGAATGGTACACCATTTTCAAAAGTGGATTTATGGGTACATTGGAAGGAAAGATTGAATATTTTTCTGGAACAATACAATGGCTACAGATTGATGGTAGATATATACCGGATGTATATCATACCATTTTACATATCCTTATAATAATTTCTTTAACTGTTACAATTATATATTCAGTAAAAAATAAGAAAAAAGGATGAGATTAATAACACTTTAAAAATTCAGCTTATTGAAGAGATAAATTATTACTTAAAAACACAATTTCATAAGTAGTTATTAACCCTCACAGTGTTTTAATAAAATTCTCCAAAAGGAAAGTGAGGAATACATATGAAACGCCTAAATCAAATAATTAGCGTTTTGCTGACAACTGTAATAATATTGGGGGGACTGTCCGGTTGTGGCGATAGGCAGTCGTTATCAACTGATGCCACATATGCTGATACTGAACTTGCACGAGCAGTAGAATTTGGAATTGGGCGGTACAGGGAGTCCGATGATGCCATAACTTATGCAGAATTTTTTAAAATGCTTGATAAGGTCGTAGAGCTATCTTGTGCTGATGCTCTTGCTGAATGGGAAAGTATTTTCCAAAAGGCACGAAAATCAAAACAAACAATGACCAGGCGAGAAGGTATGGTTGCTGTGTATTTTGCAGCCGAATCATTGGGAGAGAACTATTATAAGTATAACAATACTGCAACTGGAACACAGATTTTTGAAGAAATTGCAAGTGTAGATGAATGGCTGTTTTGGGATGAAATGTGGGACTGCGATTACAGCCTGTTTCCCAATGTAGAAAACGAAACGAAAAATGGCGAAGCCTCCTATGTTAATGCCGGTTATTTTTATTCCATGAATCGAGTATCTCTGCAAAGCGGACGAACGATTTTTGATTATGATAGTGAAGCAAAATCCATGCGTCCGACAGAGCCTTTCACATACACAGAGGGGTTGCGGGCTGCAATCAGACTTTACGACTCGTACTATGCAATTGAATCTCGCCCTATGACGGCTGAAGATAATAAAATTCTCGCAGACGCAGATGCACGGAGAGAAGCAATTTTGAATAGCCCAACAGAAATAATTGTTACAGGAACCAGCTATTTTGTATCTGAGGATGGTGATGACAACAATGACGGCAAAAGTGAGCAATCTGCCTGGGCGTCGCTGGAGAAGGTCAATACCACTGAACTGAAGTCCGGAGATGGTGTATTCTTCCGTCGTGGAGATGTTTGGAGGGGCGAAGCGCTTATTGCTCAAAATGGAGTTACATACTCTGCCTACGGCGAAGGTGCAAAACCCGGCATTTATGGGTCTCCTGAAAATGGTGCAGCAAGCGATAAATGGAGCTTACTTGAAGGGACAGATAATATCTGGGTCTTTTACAAAGAAATTATGGACTGCGGTGATATTGTTCTTGACGGGGATATGGACATCGCTGATAAAGCACCCGTTTGGTGGACAGGCAGTCAGTATGTGAAAGATGAATCATGGGATAATCACGAAGAATTGATGGCAAAGCCTGAGTTTGACCCAGCTTGCGATATGGAAAATCTGCAATATTTCAATGACATTGACTATCGTGATCTTGGTGCACAGTATCCGATTTATGTTTATAGCCACGTTGATCGTGAGGGAAAACTGTATTTGCGCTGTGACGAGGGTAACCCCGGCGAAATCTATGAATCCATCGAATTTTGCTGTGATCCTTATAACGGAAGTGTTGTCACGTTGAATTTTGGGCAGGAATCTGTTCTTGATAATTTAGCTGTGCTTTATGGAGGTCATGCAATCGAGGCTAATGGTGGCAAAGTCGTGCAAAACTGCGAGGTCGGTTATATGGGTGCTATGACACATACTTTCTACGATGCAGAAACTATCTATTCCGGTGACGGAATCAGTCATACGCTAAATATGCTTGTAGAAAACAATTATGTACATCACGTCTTTAATGGCGGAATTGCAGCAGGCGAAATGTCCTTCGCCGCTGATGAAACACACGCAAACACTGAGGAAACTCAGGGCAACAATACAATTCGGGGCAATCTAATAGAATACACTGCAGGCATCACTTTGATAAATTGGGAAGAGGAAGTTAATGAACTTCACATATTCAAAAACATTACCATTGAGGATAATTATGTAATGTTTTCTTCTCCTGCAGGAAATCCGTCCGGTGAAAAGGCAAAAGACATTATCGGTGCATTGGTGTTTACGGGCAGAGATGTTCCTACGCCTTGTGCCAATGAAAATCTTGTAATTAAAAACAATGTGTTCTATTGTTCACAGGATGCGCTAATTATCAGCGGTATGCCTAAAGAATACTATCCTACTTATTCGGGCAACACTTATGCACAATATTCCAATGCCCCTTTTGCGCACTGGCGTTTTAGGGACGGAACATTCCGCACGATTCTTACGAACAAAACAACCGATATTGAAGGATTTGTTCAGAATGAACTTGGCGATACGACCGGAATTGTATTGCAGTAGAATTTGAAATCAAAAAATAAATATTAAATATTTTGTAGTATTATTTGCATCGCTTACGTTTAGATAGTAGATGAGTAATATTTCTGCGCAGAAATAGGAGGAACAAAGAATGCTTGTGTTTTTGGCATTGCTGGACACATCGAAGGATAGGGATAAGTTTACCCGTCTTTATGAAAAATATAAACATTTCATGTGGTACATAGCAAAAGGTGTATTGAAGGATGATTATCTGGCAGAGGATGCGGTACATGAAGCATTTTTAACTGTTGTTCATCATCTTAATAATATTATTGAGGCAGAGGAAGGGAAAACCAAGAGTTTTCTTGCTGCGGTTGTGAGGTGCAGGGCGATTGATATTTTAAGAAAGAAGAATAAAGCAGAGATAATTTCTATAGAAGATGTGGAAGATTATTTATCTGACAGTGAGGCTCTTTTAGAAGAGTATATTTCTGAAGAAAACTATCAGATACTGCTTAAGTGTGTTTCAATGCTTGATGAAAAATACAGGCTGGTTTTTGAACTTAAATATCTGCATGAGCTTACAGATAATGAAGCTTCAAAAATACTTGGAATATCATCTAAGACAGTAAATGTGCGTATGTACAGAGCGAGAAAGAAGCTGCAGGAGATGTTAAAAAAGGAGGTGGAGGTATGTTAGACGAAAAGAAAGAACTGCTAAAAAAAGCATTGCTCGAAGCCCGACTAAATGAACTTGAAAATATACCTTCCACTAAAAGTTTAGAGCAGGAGCATGTGTTTTCATTATCCTTTGAAAAGAAAATGAAGGCATTGACACGTCGAAAAAAGATAAGTACAAATATTAATAAAGCAGGAAAATATGTTGCCGGTTTTGCGGTTATATGTGTGCTTACCGGTTCGGCCTTTCTTGTAATGCAGGGCGGAGGCATGTTCTTTAATAAGAGTGAGTCAAATGATGTTGCAATGGAGGAAATTGTTGAAGATAAGGAGAACTCATTTATAGGTAATATACCTACTGAAGATTATTATGCTGATGCTGAAAATATAGAAGCAGACATGGAGAGCGAATTTACCGATTATACAGCTTCAACAGGAAATAATAATTACGGAACTAACACAAATATCGTTACTAATATTTATAAGGACGGCAGTAACATGGTAATTGAGATAAATTGTGCCGGTAATACAGCGCTTTCTCAGGGTATAGCAGATTACTATATTACATACACAGCCCGGGATAATACTCATTTAAGCGATTCAGATAATTCAACATCATCTCAGTCAGGCACGACAGGCGCAATACTAGATGAAAAGTTATATGATTTGTTTGAAGAAAAAGATAAAATAAGTTATATTATAGATAGCGAGATGTTATTAGAGTTTTCAAGACTAAATATTTATTTGGAGACTGAAACTGATACAGTAAGGTTTAGCTTTACAGTGAATGAGGCTGACGGTTCGCTCAGCTTGATTAAATAGATTAATTTAAGTAAAACGGAGGGGTATTTATGAAGAGAAAGAATTTATTATCAACAAAGAAAAATAAGCTTACAGCATTATTTGTTATGCTAATGGTGCTGGCTTTATTAGCAGGATGCGCAAGATCTAAGGACAATGCGGCAGAGATGGAAGACAGTTATTATGGTGATATGAATGCCGGCGATTCATTAAAAGATGAAATGGCTGATATGGAAAATGGCGTATCATCATCCACTACTACAGGTTCAGACGCTATAAAAGACAACCGAAAGCTTATTAAAAAGTATTTTATTAATGCAGAAACTAAAGAATTTGATACAACATTAGATACAATCTATGCCAAGATTAACGAACTTGGCGGTTATATTGAGAATTCAGAGATTAGCGGAAACAGTTATAATTACGACAGAAGCAGATATGCTGATCTTGTTATCAGAATTCCTGCGGATAAGATGACTGTATTTGTTGACAAAGTTAAAGAAGCCGGAAACGTAACTAATTACAGTGAAGAAGTAACTGACATTACTTTAGATTATGTGGATACCCAGAGTCACATTGAGGCACTTGAGGTTGAGAGAGATACTCTGATGGAGATGCTTGAACAGTCAGGGGATTTGGAGACTCTTCTTACAATTCAAAATGAGCTTACAAACGTAAGATATGAGCTTGAATTCTACGAATCTGCAATCCGTACTTATGACCAGCAGGTATCCTTTGGTACAATAACTCTTTATCTCCAGGAGGTTATTGAGATAACAGAACAGATTGGTGAAGAGACTTTCTTTGAAGAATTGAGCCGAAAGTTTGCAGACAGTGTTGAAGCTATGGTTGATATGGTAAAAAATCTTGTGATTGCATTGGTATGTATACTTCCGTTCTTATTACCGGTTGCAATTATATTAGCAATAATTATTGCTGTTGTTATGATATTTGATAAGAGGCGACGCAAGAAAATCATTATGAAGAATGCACATAAAGCAACAGAAGAAGGAGCAAACAGTGACAGGAAATAACTACACATTTCCAACGATTGGAATGGCCAGACACAGAATAGGTATAGATGGATATGGTGTTACTACTCTTGTTTGTGCCTACGGATGCCCATTAAGATGTAAAATGTGTCTTAATCCCCATTCCTTCAGAGAGAACACTAAGATACAAAGATATACTGTGGAAGAATTATATGATACAGTAAAAATCGACAATTTGTATTTTATGGCAACCGGCGGAGGCATAACCTTTGGCGGAGGCGAACCCTTAATATATGCGGAATTTATTAATGAGTTTGCAAGGATGTGTAAGCCGGAATGGAAGATAAATATTGAAACATCTTTGAATGTAGCGGAAGAAAAAGCAGCATTAGCTGCATTATCAGCAGATATGTTTATAGTTGATATAAAAGATATGAATCCGCATATTTACAAAGCTTATACGGGGCTTTATAATGATAGTGTAATTAATAATTTAAATCTTTTGCTTGATATTGCAGGCCCGGATAAAATACTAGCAAGAGTTCCGCTTATTAAGAATTATAATACTGTTAGTGACTGTGATAAAAGTGAAGAGATATTAAGAAAGATGGGCATTACTCATATCGATCGCTTTGAGTATGTGGAGGTTAATAAGTAGAAAGGCAGTGATAAAATGAAAGGCAGAGATAAGTGTAAAATTCTTAAAGAAATCAGAAAAGAGATTGCTAAAAACAATGACATAGAGTACGTTACTTCCGAATGTAAGTATAGCGGAGAATGTACAGGCACCTGCCCAAAGTGCGAAGAAGAAGTAAAGTATCTTGAGAGTGAAATTGAAAAAAGAAAGAAGTTGGGTAAGAAAGTAGCTGTTGCCGGAATTACTGCAGCTTCTATAGTTTCATTGGGTTCAATGACTGCATGCAACATACCGTTTTTAAATAAGTTTGGTATTGGCAGTAATCAGTTGACAGGAGATGTACCATATATACCTGAAGAAAATTCTGAAGAGAATAATGATGATATTGATTTAGAAGACATTGAATTAATAGGAGATGTTGTGTACACACCGGATGAACTCGATGGTGATATTGATGTAGAATAGGTTGATGATACAGTAAGGGCGTTGCGGTTGCAACGCCCTTACTATGTATATTATATTATTCCCAGTTAGCAATCGCTATATAATATTTACCTGTGTTTGTAAGTTGGAGAAGTTCTTCTGTAGAGATATTTGAGTTGTATAAAACACAATTATCTACAGTAATGTATTCGAAGCCTTCATACCTGTTGTCATACTCAAATGAAGTTGTAGTTTCGTCATTTATCGCTTCACTGCTCCATGAGACAAAATCACCCTCATAAACAGACCAGCCTGTAAAAGAAGCCCCTTCTTTTTCAACAGATACTAAAGAGTGCCATGCTTCTTCTGTCATAACGTCATTTATAGTCTGACCGGCTTCCAACCAATATGAATATACAGGTGAGTCTATTTCATCAGAACCATCAGATCGTATAAATAACATATTTCCGCCATTGGCTATAAGAGTGATAGAAGCTGTAGTTTCATCAGCGTCAAACATATAGTCGTCTTCTACAAAATAATCTTCAATCGGAAGGCTTGCCCACTTTGCGACAAATGCTGCATTGTACTCAGGTATTGCAAGCTCCATAAGTTCTTCGGTTGTATAAATGGTGTCTCCGGAACGAAGCTCGTATGTGATAGTATCAAATCCGTCCTCATCTGAGGTAATGATTTCTTCGAATATCATCCATCCTTCAAAGGTATCGCCCTCAAGAACGGCATCTATAGCTGTAATCTCTTCTTTCGCAAGCATATCGCTTACTTTATCTCCCTGACTTGCTTCAAATCCCCATGCTACTGATTCAACACCTTCTTCACCAGCCTGGGTAACTGACAGTGTTCCGCCCAGTAGACCATATGCGTCAATTGTAACATAGATAGCACCGTTGTTATCAAGGTTAGTATCATCTGCATCAGTAGGATCCTCAACGGAGCCTTTACATCCGGATAAAGCCAAAAGAGTGATGCCGGTAATCAGCATAGTCATTAATAATTTTTTCATAAAATCCCTCCGTAACTTGTTATGATAATCATATTTTATCTTAATAAAAAATCAGTGTCAATGGATATGAGTATGTACATTAATAACATTGAAAAAACAAATGTTGACTTATACAATATAATGGAAAAATTGTTGTTGCAAATATATAATCGATATATAGAATTCTTGTTGTAATAACATTTAATATATATTAAAATTAATTATAGTATTAGTTATGAGATTACCGGTTTTGATTTATGCGGAACTGGTAATTTCCTTATAAAACATAAAGGAGATGGCTTGTATGAAGAAATTAGTTAGTTTATTGTTGGTAGTACTTATGATAGTATCTACAGCACCTAAGTTTACTGAAATGTCTGAAATTAAGGCAGAAGCTGCTTTTTCAGGAATAACCGGTGACGGATATGAATATGAGGTATCGGATGAAGGTGAGGTTACTATAACCGGGTATAGCGGCAGTGAGACAGAACTGGTGATACCGGGGACAATTGATGGGTATCCTGTTAAGGTCATTGGATATGAAGCATTTTATGAATGCAGCAATATAACGAGTGTAATAATTCCAGATGGAGTAACAAGTGTTGGAGATTATACTTTTAGATGGTGTAGCAGTCTGAAAAGTATTACAATTCCGGAGAGTGTAACAAGTATTGGTTATTTTACCTTCGGCAATTGTAGCAGTCTGACAAGTATAACAATACCTGAAAGTGTAACAAGCATAGGTGACAGGGCGTTTTACAGTTGTAGCAGTTTAGCAAGCATAATAATTCCGGATGGAGTAACAAGTATAGGTGATGCAACATTTATTTTTTGTAGTAACTTAAAAAGCATAACGTTTCCGAAGAATTTAACCAGCATAGGTGATAGGGTATTTGAGGATTGTAGCAACTTAGCAAATGTAATACTTCCGGAAAGTATAACAAGTATAGGCGATAATGCATTTAGGTATTGTAACAGTTTAACAAGTATAACAATTCCCAAAAGTGTATCGAATATTGGCTATGCAACATTTGATTCATGTGATAACTTGGAGAGTGTAACTTTGGAAGAAGGACTTGTAACTCTTGGCGAAAGTATGTTTTCAGACTGTGAGAGCTTAACAAGCATAACAATTCCGGGAAGTGTAACACGCATAAGTGATTATGCATTTGAATGTTGTGGAAATTTGAGCAGTGTAACAATTGAAGATGGTGTATCGGAAATTGGAATCTTTTCGTTTTTTAGCTGTGAGAATTTGACAAGTATAACAATTCCGAAAAGTGTTACATTAATTGATACTGCTGCATTTTACTTTAGTGAGAATATTACTGATGTATATTACTCAGGTACTGAAGAACAGTGGAGTAATATAGATATAAAAGAGCAAAATGAGACTTTGTTAAAAGCGACAATTCATACATCTGAAGCGACTGAAGAGGACAATAAGGAATCTGTAGATGTAGAAGAAAGTTCATCTCCGGTGTTAGGAGATAATGAGGCTCCATTTGATGATCCACAGCCAACAGAGCCTTCTACAGAGGCACCAACCCAGGAGTCTACAGAGGAAACAACCAAGGAAGAAGAAAGCACAGAAGCATTTAGTGGTGTAATTCGCATTGAGGCTGAAGATTATGATGATATGTCAGGTGTAGCACTTAGAGGCAGCAAGGATATGGATTCAGATGTAATCAGCAGCGTAGATGCCGGCGATTATATGAGTTACACTGTAAATATACCTGTTTCAGGAAACTACAGATTCGATGTGCGTGCGGCTAGAGCTGATGCAGGCTTAAGTGTATTAAGTCTGATAGAAAATGGCAGTACAATAGCAACTGTAAATATATCAGCAACCGGCGGCTGGGGAATATTCGCAGAGTTTGAAGGAACAGAAAGTTATCTTGAAGCCGGAATTCATACATTTAAGGTGTATGCAGATGGTGGAAGATATAATTTAAACTGGTATAAGCTGGTATTTATAGAGGAAGGTGAAGAACCAGAGGTTCCTGCAATTGATCCATTTGAATCAGAATATGACATTCATATTGAAGCGGAAGATTACGATTCAATGTACGGAGTAACATTAAGAGGTACATAT
>JAZULV010000130.1:0-2004 GCA_045603305.1 Lachnospiraceae bacterium
TGCAAAGATAGTGAATGTAGTCATGAAACAGGTATTGGTTATGCAGAAGATATCTGTATTATGCATAAAGGTGTTAACAGTCTGCAGATATATAATAATGATATTTTATGTGCAGTCTCTTCCGGAGCAAATGATATATATAAAATTGATCCGGATACAGGCTCGTTATCAGTTTTTTATAACGGAGACATATCAATAAATTCATTTAGATTATGTAGTGATGACAGAATCATAATTAATTCAAATGTAGGATTATATACAGTTGATTTAAGCAACGGTGAAAAAATTAAACTTATAGAGGGCTCATATAGTAATTCAGCATATTCTAATGATGATAATTATTTGTATATTTCGTTAGAAGATTTATCGCTGCATCGCATAAGTCTTGATGGCACTGAAGATATTGTTCTGAGCACAAATGGTAGTTTCCCGGTTGTTTATAAAAATAGAGTATACTATAGTTATTCTGTTGATGATGATTGGTGTCTTAAGTCAATAAATATTGATGGTACTGATGATAAGGTTGTTATTGATGATATGCTGATGTATACAATTTATAATGATAATATTTATTATTCCACAGCAAGTTATCCACACAAAATAATGATGTGCGATATTAATGGTACAAATAATAAAGAATTAATGAGTGGAACAGCATCTTTTCTTATTTTACCTTATTCACAGAAAATACTTTTATCAATGTTTAATGGTTATTTTAATGATACCAGTTATATGATTATGAATTCGGATGGCAGTGATATTAAAGATTTTCCTGTTCCGGTCTTTAATTATGAGTAATTATCAAGATAAATTACTTGACAAAAATATGGACAAATGCTACTATACAAGAGTATGTGCCGCACAATGAGGTTTATAAATTCTGCTTTGCAGATACCGAAGTTGGCGAGTAATGATAAATAGGAGGTGCCATATGTACGCGATTATTGCTACAGGCGGAAAGCAGTATAAGGTTTCAGAGGGCGATATCATCAGAGTTGAGAAGCTTGGTGTAGAAGCTGGTGAGACTTATACATTCGACCAGGTTTTAGCTGTTAATGATGGTGAACTCAAGGTAGGATGTCCTACAGTTGCAGGAGCTAAAGTTACAGCTTCAGTTATGGGAGATGGCAAGGCTAAAAAGGTTATCGTTTACAAGTATAAGAGAAAGACTGGATATCATAAGAAGAATGGTCACAGACAGGCTTATACAGAGTTAAAGATTGAATCAATCACTGCATAAACGATATGACCAATGCATTATTCTTCGTGGATTCTGACGGAAGATATAAGGGATTTAAGATTTACGGACATACGGAGTATGCTGATGCAGGTGAGGACATTGTCTGTGCCGCTATTTCAGCTTTATCCCAGAACACTGTGAATTCGATAGAAGCATTTACTGAGGATAAGTTTTCCTGTGATGTAGATGACGGTATGTTAGTTTTTAATATAACTGACGATTATATAAGTTCAGAATCTCAATTATTACTGAATGCCCTCGTGCTCGGATTAGAGAATATCAGAGAGGCATACGGAAGTGAATTTATTAATATCCAGACTGAGGAGGTGTAGACCTATGTTAACAATGAACCTTCAATTATTCGCTCATAAAAAGGGTGTTGGTTCCACAAAGAACGGTAGAGATTCCGAGTCTAAGAGATTAGGTGCTAAGAGAGCTGACGGACAGTTCGTATTAGCTGGTAACATTCTTTACAGACAGCGTGGTACAAAGATTCATCCTGGTACTAATGTTGGTATCGGTGGAGATGATACATTATATGCATTAGTAGATGGTGTAGTTAAATTTGAGAGAAAGGGTAGAGACAAGAAGAGAGTTTCTGTATACCCTAAGGTAGTTAACGAATAATTATCTTGTAATTACACATACAGAAAAGTTTATTTTCTGTACACTATGGCAAACTTAAAGCCGGTGCATTTTAGCATCCGCTTTTTTCAAAATTATGCACATAATAAACTAAGTATTTATTAGAGGCATGTTTCTTT
>JAZULV010000131.1:0-11386 GCA_045603305.1 Lachnospiraceae bacterium
CTGGGGAATCTTCAGTGAGTTTAAGGGTACAGAGGTACGCCTTACAGCAGGAACACATACATTCAAGGTATATGCAGACGGCGGAAGATACAACCTCAACTGGTATGAGCTTACTAATATTTCAGTAGAGGAAGCACCAACCGAGGCACCTACACAGGCACCAACTCAGGCACCAACTCAGGCACCTACAGAGGCACCTACACAGAAGCCAACCGAAGATACAGGAGACAAGGATAACTTCATAGACTTCGGAAAGGAAGAGACCGAGGCAGCCACACAGGCACCTTACGGGTATCCTGACCTTATCGTTACAGACATCAGCTGGACACCGGCTAACCCTGCGGCAGGTAGCCAGGTAGTATTCTCATGTACAGTAAAGAATGCGGGAACAGGCATTGCAACAGCAGGACTTGTAAACGGAGTACAGTTCCAGATAGACGGAGATACAGCAAGCATTACATGGTGTGACAGCAATTCAGATACAATTTACCCGGGTCAGTCAGTAGTGCTTACAGCAAACGGCGGAACAAATAGTGCGAATTACTGGAGTGCGGTGGCAGGCAGCCACAGCGTAATGGCATGGGTGGATGACGTTAACAGAATCACTGAGTCCAACGAAAACAACAACCAGTACACAGAGACAATAACAGTTTCACAGACATCAGTTCCATCAACCCAGGCACCTACACAGGCTCCGACAGAGGCACCAACCCAGGGAACCACAAAGCCTTCAATTGACTTCGGCAACGATGACCAGACCTACTGCATCAAGGCGGTGGCTAACGGACTTCTTGCCTGTGCGGAAAACTACGGAACAGAGGCAATCCGTGCAAGAACAGAAGGCGAAGCCCAGGAGTGGGAGTCATTCAAGATAGTATGGAACAATGACGGCACAGTGTCCCTTATTTCAATGGCAAGCAACTTATATGTAAGTGAAACAGCTGACAAGACACTTATAGCCCAGAGCCCTGCAATAGGAAACACAGAGAAGTTCATAATCACCTCACTGGGTGACTCAACATACTCAATCAAGTCAGTTTCAAGCGGAAAGTATGTAACCTGTGACCTTAACGACAATGCAACCTTTAAGGCAGACAGGGATTCGGTAGGAGGTGCATGGGAGGCATTCTACATTGGACGCACAGGCACTCTTACGGGAGATGTGACAGTGACAGAGAAAACAACAAGAGTGGTTGGATACCTTCCGAACTGGGCATACCAGGGATACGAGACAATGGACTACTCAGCCCTCACCCATTTGAACATTGCCTTCTGTAACCCTGATTCATCAGGAAACTTACAGCACGGCTTCTGGAGTGACAGCGTACTGTACGCAATCGTTGAGAAGGCCCATGCAAATGATGTAAAGGTAATAGCATCTCTTGGTGGAGCAGGCGGTTCAGCATACTATGACACTCTTACATCAGCGGCAAACCGTTCAGCATTCTGTGACAAGATAATGGCATTCGTAAACAAGTTCAACCTTGACGGAATTGATGTTGACGTTGAAGGCGAGGCACCGTCAGGCTTCTGGAGCAACTATGAAGGCTGGGCAGTGGAGCTTGATGCAAGACTTGAGGCAGAGGGCAAGCTGTTTACAACAGCGGTATCAACATGGTATTCAGACAAGATAAGCGACAGGACATTCCAGTGCTTCGATTTTGTAAACCTCATGGCATATGATGATACCCACAGCAACCATTCATCATACAACCTTGCAGTAAACATGCTTAACCATTACCAGTATACAAGAGGCATTGCACCAGAGAAGCTTGTACTTGGTGTACCGTTCTACGGTTACCAGGGCAATACATACATTGCATACAAGGATATCCTTGCAGCAAACCCGACAGCATGGAACACCGACTACATCAACGGAACCAGCTACAATGGCATCGCTACAATAAAGAGCAAGTCAGAGCTTGCAAAGAGCTACGGCGGTATCATGATCTGGGAGTTAAGCCAGGATGTCAGCGGTCAGTACTCACTGTTACAGGCAATCAAGGAAGTATTGTTTGGTTAGTATTCATAAAAGTATTACATAGATAGTTTTGCGATAAGAATATGTAGTTGATATGTTATTACATAAACAAAAAGCAGGTAATACATAAAAGACCGGAAATTTGAACCGATCCACCAATTGTTAGACTCAAAATCTAACGATTGGGAGGTCGGTTCAATGATTTTCCGGCCTTTTATGTTAAAAATTACTTTTATTAGTGGATACAAGTTGAAAAAAATATAATTTTTAGGTATACTAGATTGAAATTAAATTTTAGTCAAAGGGGAGAGAAATATGGATGAAAAAAGAATTCAGGAGATAGTTAAGAGAATTAAAGATAATGTAGGCAGTGTTATTGTAGGTAAGGAAAAGATTATAGATTATCTTATTACTTCACTTATTGCTAAAGGACATGTGTTGCTTGAAGACGTTCCGGGAACAGGTAAGACTATGTTGGCGAAGTCTTTGGCAAAGTCCTTGGGTATGAATTTCGGAAGAGTTCAGTTCACACCGGATTTGCTTCCGTCGGACGTCACCGGGCTCAATGTTTTTGACCAGAAGGCATCTGAATTTAAGTTCCATCCGGGCGCAGTATTCTGCAATATACTGCTTGCTGATGAGATTAACAGAGCGACACCGAGAACCCAGTCCAGTTTGCTTGAATGTATGGAAGAAAAGCAGGTAACTGTTGATGGTGTGACAAGAGAACTTGAGTTACCTTTCTTTGTAATAGCAACTCAGAATCCTATTGAGACAGCAGGTACATTTCCTCTTCCGGAGGCTCAGATGGACAGATTCTTAATGCAGCTTTCCATGGGTATGCCGACACCGGAGGAAGAAAAGCAGATTATGAAGAGGTTTATTGATAAAAACCCTTATGAAGAATTATCAGTTGTGGCTTCCAGGGAGGACATAATTTATTTACAGGAGATATATACAAAAGTATATGTACATGAGGTGTTGCTTGATTATATTCAGAGAATTGTGGAGGCGACAAGACATCAGAGTACGGTCGCAAATGGTGTCAGTCCACGAGGTACTCTTGCACTTCTTCGTGCATCCCAGGCTTACGCAATGATTAACGGCAGGGGGTTTGTAATTCCGGAGGATATTAAGGAGTTAGCGATACCGGTACTTGCCCACAGGCTTGTGCTTCAGGGAGGACACGGACTTAGCGGCGAAACTGCAAAGATTATTAAGAAAATAATTGAGAGTGTTGCAGTGCCTACAGAGCAGTGGGAGAGATAGTATGGTAATAATTGCAGCACTTATCGGTCTCATGCTTGTGGTTATTGGACAGAGGTATTATGTAAAATACAATTTCAGCAAAAACAGGTGGAGTGAAAATCTTGAGGTCAGCATGAGGTTTGACGACCAGGAGATTATTGAAGGTGAAGACAGCAGCATGACGTTGCAGATAACCAACAAAAAGAGTATGCCCCTTCCTGCTGTTTTATTCAAGTTTCAGACTCAAAAGGGCTTAACCCTTATTGATAATGAGAATTCTGCAGTAACTGATAATGTATATGTAAGACATGTATTTACCTTAATGTCCTATCAGAGAATAACCAGAAAGACGAGGCTTAAGGGAAGTAAAAGAGGATATTACAATGTTTCGAGCATTGACCTTATAGCCAATGATTTGATGTATACCGATGTTGAGATAGTAACGATTCCTTATGATATATCTCTTTATGTGCTTCCGGCACGTTCGGGATATGCATCACAGCTTGTGACACCATTTAGGGAGATAAGCGGTCAGACTCTTATGAACAGTATGATATTTGAGGATCCCTTCGAATTCCGTGGTATAAGACCTTATCAGACTTATGATACCATGAAGAAAATCAACTGGAATGCTTCGGCGAAAACCGGAGAACTAAAAGTAAATCAGTTTTTTGATACTACAAAGCAGACAGTGGTTATACTTCTTAATTTAGAGAGGGCAAGATGCTCCGGAGAAGAGATACTTCAGGAAGAAAGTATCCGAATAGTAAGAACATTTTTTGAATGGCTTTCAGCCAAGGGAATATCGGTCTGCTTTTACACAAATGGCAGAGATGTATTGACCGGTGAGGAAGTAAGTATTGAAAAGGGTGCGGGTAGTGCTCATGTTGCCAAGGCATTAAGATACTTAGCGAGAATTGATACCGGCAAAGAGCTGAGAGATTTCAGAAAAATTCTTAAAAAGCATAACACTGACAAAAACACAGTACATTTGATTATTTCGGCACAGATGCTTGAAAGCATGAGGGAAGCTTATACAGAATTTGCCCAAGAGCATCCTTATACCAAATGGATTATTCCATGTACCAGATTTTCAGAGAGATTTGAAACCAATGGAAATATTAGTTTTGTGGAGGTGGAGAATCGATGAAGATAAAAGAAAAAAGCAATGCACTATGCGTATTAGAATGTATTTGTCATATAGCCTTTTCATATCCGGTTATTGCACTTATATGGTATATGTTTGCCAATGGTGATGGTTTAAAAATTACAGTTTTTTTATTTGCCGCTTTCTCTGAAGTGATGATGTATATGTTCAGAAGGCACTTTCATAAAAGATGGGAGTTTTATGTCGCCATAGCGGTATATATAATTGTGCTGGTTATGCTGCTTGAATATATAGGTGGTATATATTTATTTGCCGGAGCAGTAATAACAGTCCTCTGCATTATTATAGTTTTATTTAGTTCAGTTGCTGATTTTGAAGTGCCTTCCACCGGTATCGCCACATTGTTGATTATTATCGGAATAGGTGTATGGCTTGCAGCCACAGGAAAACTATTGGTTGTAGTATACATATTTGAGGCAGTATATATTCTGGCACTTATTATATATAAGAACCTGAAAAATGCTGATGATTTTATCTGGGAAAACAGAAGAACTGCATTTTTATCGGTAGGTCAGATTAAGGATGCAAATTATCTGATTACATTTATTCTGGGAATAATAATATTAGTGGTTTCCGGAGTCTGGGCTTTATTATTCTCTCCGATACTTAATTTATTGAGACAGCCGATATTACAAATGCTCAGTCGCTTGTTTGGGACAGATATCGTTCTTCCTGAGATGGAACAGGAACAGGAAATGCCGAAGCTGGAGGAGCCTGTTATTGGAGAACTTGTCAAGGATAAATCATCAGGTTCAATAGTAGCTGTTATATTTGTAACAATACTTGGCATAGCTTCACTTATTATGCTCATAGCTTTTATCGTGCATATAGTACGCCAGTTGAGCCTTGGAACAATGGATGGAGATATCAGGGAATATATAATTCCTTTCCGTAAAGAAGAAGTTTCTTCCGTTGAACAGGAAGTCGAAGAAATAGTTGATGACAGACCGGCTAAAAAGATAAGAAAGATTTATAAGAAAAAGATAAAATCAAGTTTAAAAAAGAATAGTTCAATTCTTAAGGCATCTACTCCAAATGAACAAAAAAAGCTTGCCGGACTGAGCGGCGAAGGTACAGAGGAGTTCGTGGAATTGTATCATAAGGCAAGATACTCTAATGAAGAGTGTACGGAAGATGATGTGGAGAAGATGAGGAGTTATAAGTAAAAAGCTTGTCGTGTAAATTGACACTAAAAAACGATATAAATAGACTGTGGTATATTAATATTTCATCTAATATGCCATAGTCTTTTTGCGTACATGCATACAAAGAAGCTGCCACCGGCAGCTTCTTTGAGTACAAAATATATCATAATTGTTTTATAACGGTTGTTTATTTTTTTAATTCGCTTTTTAGCAAATACATGATTATATCTTCAGGATCAAGCTTTGATATAAGAGTACGGGCATTATTATAGGTGGTAATGTAAGTATTGTCCTGTGACTGAATATATCCGGTTAGCTGAGCATATGGATCGTAGCCCTTATACTTTAATGCGTCGTATACGAGTTCAAGTGTGTCATGAATTTGCTTGTCGTTAGAGTTATCAAATATTCTGTCTGCCATGGTAAAGACTCCTTTGGTAGTTAAATACGTTGTTTATCCATTAGTCTCTTCGCAGTAAGCACAACGATAAGTTGCATTCTCCTCGTCGGCAAGATGGAAGATGTGTGGAAGCTCCTGCTCAATAGAAGTGATACATCTTGGGTTCTTGCACTTGATTACATTTGTAATTGTGCGAGGTCTGCTGACCTTACGCTTTTCTACGATCTCATTGTTCTTTATGATGTTGACAGTGATGTTACGGTCAACATATCCTAAAATATCAAGGTCGAGCTGCTCGATGCTGCCGTCAATCTTGATGATGTCCTTCTTGCCCATCTTACTGCTCTTGGCATTCTTAATAATAGCAACTTCGCAGTCTAACTTGTCTAAATTCAAATACTTGTAGATATCCATGCTCTTGCCTGCCTGGATATGGTCTAAAACAACGCCTTCATTAAGTCCGCTGATATTTAACATAATGTCCTCCAGTCTGCCCTAAGGGCTAAATTATATTATGCTGAAAGTTATACAAGCTCAAGCAGGATTAATATAAGTGCCATTCGGGCATATACTCCGTACTGAACCTGCTTAAAGTAACCTGCTCTAGGGTCATCATCTACTTCAACGGAGATTTCATTAACACGAGGAAGCGGATGAAGAACTAACATATCATCTTTTGCCTTAGCCATCTTGTCCATATTTAATATATAGCAATCCTTCATACGGATGTATTCTTCTTCGTTGAAGAAACGCTCTCTCTGAACTCTTGTCATGTAGAGAATGTCTAACTGAGGCATCGCATCATCTAAATCGGTTACTTCTGTAAACGGAATGTTGTTCTTGATAAGTACATCATTTCTTATATAATCCGGCACACGAAGCTCAGGAGGAGAGATAAGTACAAAGCTTACGCCCTCGTATCTTACCAATGCACTGATAAGAGAGTGAACGGTACGTCCAAACTTCAAATCGCCGCAAAGACCAATAGTTAAATTGTCAAGTCTGCCTTTGATGGAGCGGATTGAGAGTAAATCGGTAAGAGTCTGTGTCGGATGCTGGTGGCCGCCGTCACCGGCATTGATAACAGGAATAGAAGATTTGGTTGACGCAACATATGGTGCGCCTTCCTTTGGATGTCTCATGGCACATATATCTGCAAAGCATGAGATAACACGAATTGTATCAGAAACACTTTCGCCCTTGGAGGCTGAACTGCTGTCGGCTGAAGCAAAACCAATAACGCTTCCACCGAGATTAATCATAGCTGATTCAAAACTAAGTCTTGTACGTGTACTTGCTTCGTAAAATAAAGTTGCGAGCTTTTTGCCCTTACACTTTTCAGAATACTTTTCAGGATTCTTCTCGATATCATTGGCAATATCCATAAGCTTGTCCAATTCTTCAACAGAAAAATCCAGAGGGTTCATTAAATGCCTCATGTCATATTCTCCTTTCGAAATTGCTATGAACAGTATAAATGTATTTTGGGAAGAATACAACCATAAATTCTTGTTAATATTAATGTTTTGTCTTGAAAAAAACACAGAATATATTATAATACAAAGTAAGAATACTAAGTACTAATAAAATAGTAGAAAGAAGGTTTGTTATGGAAAGACATGAAAGATTATCTGAAGCTGAATTTATGATTATGAAGATTGTATGGGATGAAGGAAGACCTGTTACTGCACCGGAGATACGAAAGCAGATGGAGGAGAGATACAACAGAAGATGGGCTGCCCAGACCATGTCAACTTATCTTAAGATATTAATACAGAAGGGACATCTAAAGACAACTCATGTTACAGGCAGGGTTTTTGTTTATGAAGCTATCACAGATGCCAGACAGTATCAGAGGGAGGATATCCGCAATTTTGTATCAGAGATGAGTCAGGCGTGGGGACAGAGCGAATTCATAAAGGACCTTGCGATGGCACTGCATGGCAGTGATATGTCAAAGGAAGATATAGATGAGCTAAGGAGAGTTTTAGATGCAATGGATTGAATGGATTGGAATAAATAATTGGTTCTTTTTTATCTTTTTTACTGCTGTCACAGGCAGTATTGCATATATTATTTCCATGCTGGTTTCGAGAAGTTTTCTCAAAGAGAAACAGCGACAGGAAGGTTTATTAAAACTGGTCATACTATCTTTTGCTATACCTTTGCTATATATTCTTAAAGTGAAGCAGGCATTAATTCCTGTTGTTGCTGCTACGTCAGATAATGGTGTCGCAATATACACAGGAGGAAAAATTATAGACACAACTCTGTTGCTTAATAGTTATTTTAGATTGTTCTTTGCAGTCTGGGGGCTTGGAGTTATATTTAAAGTGTGTGTGTATTTATATAAGCGAAAGGGATTAAAGGCAGTAATAAGCAGGGCAGAATTGGCAGATGAGAGAATGACAGATGCTGGAGAAGAGGTAAAGAAGAAACTTAAAATAAAAAGAAAAATAAGTTTTTGCTATATTAGCGGGGTTAGCGTTCCGTTTACTACAGGGATAATAAAGCCGGTCATATATATACCAAGGGAAAGTTATACAGATAAAGATTTAGAGATAGTTATATGTCATGAGATGATGCATATAAGGCGTCATGACCTTATGTGGAAGAAGGTTTTGACCTGCCTTAAGTTTATTTACTGGTTTAACCCTCTCATATATAAGTTGTCAGATGATATGGAACTTGTCGATGAGGTCTGCTGTGATCTGGAAGTGTGTTTTAATACGCAGATAACTACAGCAAAGGAGTATTTTAGTGTAATTATTAATAATGCAGAGAAGGGATGCTTGCGGCAGGGAGGAATGTCTGTAAGCTTACATAAGGGGAAGGAGAATATTATGAAAAGGATGATGTGTGTGTATAATTATAAAAAAGTTAAGAAGTGTAGTAAAGTTGTATCAGTAATATTAGTATTATGCTTTATAGTTAGCAGCTCGGTTTCATCATATGCGATGGGAACCATAATAGAGAATGGTTACACTGAGCTTCTGTATGCGACGGATACCAGTTATACTGAAGAACCTCCGGTGGAAGATACATATGTAGAGGTGGTATATCCTGCAGGATATGTTGATGGAATAACAGATAGCAAAGAGATAATAAGTATGAAGACTCGTTCATATGCTACCTTTGCTATACCGGCAAAAACAAGGATGTATACGGAGAGTTTTTTTGTATCAAAGGGGCAGAGTGTCAACATTACGGTTTCTGCTTCTCCGTCAAGTGCGGCAATAGGGGCTGGTATAGCGTATAATGATGGTTCAAGACGAGGTGTTACAGATACAGGTGTTATTATGCATACATTTGCAATTGAACAGAGTAATGCATATAGGGTTTATGTGGAGAACAATACTACCAGTACTATAACAGTGGAGTTGTTATTTACTGTACATTAATTAAAAAATTGTCAGAAAACCGACAAAAAATGCAAAAAAAGTATTGCAATTTTAGTCGGTTTGTTGTATTATTAAGATATAAAAACTAAGGTCTTAGTAATTAAGAAACACATTAACATAAGTCCGATATGGGGGGCTAGTATAGACTGTATCGGACGCCATTAAAGAAGGAGGTATATTAAATGAAAACTAATTTTTTTAAGAAAATGTTATGCATTGGATTAGTGATTACGACGTTGTTAGGAGTATCAATGACTTCACATGCAGCTCAGGGAAGTGTATATGGTTATGTAAATTTGAATCTTGTATGGACTACTTCGGCTACAGGAGCCAGTGCCACATTAAGGTCTGGAACAAGTGCAATGTTAGCTGTAAATGTTGAGGGAGACCTTTATAGTGGAAATACAAAAATTGATGAATTTGGCGATTCAAAACTAGAGATGTATTCAGCTTTTGCAACATGTGCTGATAATTGGAGTGTTGGCACTATTAAGAATGGATATGCTGGTGGTATACGTGGTTTGTCCGAAGGTATATCTGCGACGATTTATAACTGATATTGATTGATGGTTGATAAAACACGGCTGACTAGCA
Source organism: Lachnospiraceae bacterium (assembly GCA_045603305.1). GTDB lineage: Bacteria > Bacillota > Clostridia > Lachnospirales > Lachnospiraceae > JAFRXK01. The sequence continues at coordinate 9,938 of JAZULV010000131.1, forward strand.
TTTTATTTTGAGATTAGTGTTAGTCAGCCGCAAAATAAAAAAGTGATAAGAAAAGGGGGATTGAATGAGCAAGAAATATTTATGCTTAATTATAGCAATGGTTCTGTTTATTTCAGGATGCTCTGGCGGGGATAATAGTGAAAAATATCAGAATTATGATTTTTCGTATGATAGTGTGCAGCTGGGATATGATGCACAGTCTTTTTTTGAATTAACTTTTTCAGAGATAACAAGTACTGAAAGTGGATATTATTATTTTGATACAAGTTACAAACGATCTAAAACCCCTTCATCTGATATATATTTAATGTTTTTTGATAGGGAGACCGGTCAGGCAGTGCCGGTGTGTGGTCAGGCGAACTGTAATCATGAAATCGGTGATAGTTGTGATGCTTTATTTACTATGATGAATGCGGAAAATCCGATTATAAGTGTTCGTGGATTGTGGTATTACAACGGCGATTTATATACAGTTTTGACAGAATTGGACGGAAGCATGTCTCTATACAAGATAAGTCTGGATGGAAGTGTCAGAACTAAGTATATAACTCTCTTTGAAGGCGGTTCAGATGGTACTTTTAACATGTATTATCACAGAGGGTATATTTATATCGCATTGAGTCCGGGGGATAAAGCATCATTATACAGAGTAAAGATTGAGAAAGATGCTGAACTTGAACTGATTTATGAGATGCAAGACAGTGATTACTATATCAAATTCGGTGGAATTACACCATATAAAAACGGAATTGCCATATCTGCTTTTTCCTTTAGTTATACAGATGAGGGAATGTCAGGTATAGATATAATGTATTACAATCCGGAAAATGGAGAGGTAGAAAAGCTTGTAGAGAAAATTAATTATGATTCATATCTTATAATTGATTCATCTCTCTATTACACACAAAACGGTGACATATATATTTATAATCTTGAGACAGAAGAGGAAATGCATTTTTACACCTGTGATCATCCTGTGTATATTTCCTATGATGGTAATTACCTGTATGCTGAAGCCTGCCCGGTTTCCCTTGATGATTATAGCGAACATAATATTTATGTACTTGATTTGGAGGGGAATCTTGTTGATACCATACAGGCTCCATCATCTCAGGATTGTTATTTTGGTGATAAGGATTATCTTTTCCAGATGTTTGATTTAAATGAGGAATTAACTGGTAAAAGTGAAATGGCTATAATAAAAGCCTTTGATAAAAGTCAGATAGGTACAGGCGAGTATAAGTGGATTGAACTGCCGATAAATCAATAGATACTTATATGTTTTATTTTGTATGCAGAGAAAGCATGAATATGTGCTTTCTCTGCATTATTATGTATGAATTCGAAATTAATCAAAGTAACACATATGATTTTATGTAGACAATAACACTACAAACATTAAGATAGTAAATCTGTTGTAGTATATTGAGTAATAAAAGCTTATCAGAG
>JAZULV010000132.1:0-12837 GCA_045603305.1 Lachnospiraceae bacterium
TTGCTTGTAAGAGTAATCGGAATGGTCTACAGAATACCTCTCCAGAATCACATAGGTGATAATTTCATGGGTATATATTCATCTGCTTTTCAGGTGTATAATATACTGTTGTTATTATCTTCTTACAGTCTGCCTCTTGCAGTATCAAAGATGATTTCTGCGAGACTGGCTGTTAAAAAGTATAACAATGCCTACAGAGTTTTTAAGATAACCATGGTGTTTGCTTTTATAGTAGGTACTGTGGCTTCGCTGATAACATTTTTCGGTGCTGAATTTTTTGCAGACGTAGTATTAAAAGAACCTGATACTTATTATGCGATAGTTGCACTATCACCTGCTGTATTTATTATGGCTATTCTCGGCGTCTTACGAGGATTTTTTCAGGGACACGGAACAATGGTGCCGACTGCCATATCACAGATACTTGAGCAGATTGCAAATGCAGCTTTAAGCATAATCTGCGGTTTTATCTTTTTTGATATCGGTCGCAACCTTGATTTAATTAAGGGTACGGATATTTATGCTGACGCTTATGCTGCAGCCGGTGTAACGGTTGGTACAGTGGGCGGAGCTTTGATTGCATTACTGTTTTTTGTTATTGTTTTCTTTATAAACAATAACCAGCTTAAAGATAAAATATCAAAAGAAAAACCAAGAAGTCCTGAGTCCTATGGTTATCTTTTTACTGTATTGTTAATGACAATCGGACCTGTAATATTGAGCTCAGTTGTATACAATGTCAGCAGTATTGTTGATAACAGTATATATGGCCATTATATGAGTTATAAAGGTGTTTCCGAGGATTATATGGCAAACTGGGGAGTCTATACGGGTAAATACACATTGTTTACTAATATACCGATTGCTATAGCAAGTTCTCTGGCTTCTTCTATTATACCTTCTATTTCAGCAACTATTGCTAAGGGTGATAAGAAGCAGTTGTTCAAGAAGATTGAGCTCGGTATCAGAGTTGCTATGATTGTTGCAATACCTTCAGCTATCGGCCTTGCTGTATTAGGTGATCCGATAATGAAACTTATATATCCGTCAGATAACGGCCTCGCAGGAATACTTTTATTTATGGGTTCATCAGCGGTTATATTTTATTCATTATCTACAATTACCAATGCAGTGCTTCAGGGTATAGGCAAGATGGCCTGGACCGTTGCAAATGCTTCAGTTTCATTACTGGTACATGTAATATTGCTTGTAATATTGTTATATGGTTTTGATATGAGTATATACGGTGTTGTAATTGCCAATATTGTATTTGCTGTTGTAATGTGTGTGATGAACGCACATACACTTAAGAGATTCCTTAAATATAAAAATGAAATCTGGTATACATTTATAGTACCTTTATTTGCAAGTGCTATTATGGGTGGTGCTGCATATGGTGCATATAAGCTTGTATATATGATTTATCCACGTAATTCAGTAGTAACTGTTGTAGCAATTATAGTAGCAGTTATTATTTATGCTATATCTTTATTATTGTTTAAGTGCTTTAATGAAAGCGAAATCAAATCACTTCCAATGGGTACTAAGCTTGTAAAGATTCTTAAAAAGCTGCATTTAGTATAATTAAAGACTAAGTCGAATACTGACAAAGATAGTTTTTTCATATGCTTTTGTATTAAAAATTAAATATTGGTCGATAATATATGTATATTTAAGGTGCATTCATTATTAGAGCTGGGGAGTGCTAAGGCACTCCCTTAATTTTAAGAGGAGAAGATAATGAGCAAAACAACTAAAACATATACATTGGCTATATTTATATTATTTTTATTATTTACATCAGTTTATTACTTGTCATATAAAAGCTTCTATGAAAAAAACAGTATTATCTTAAAAGAAGCTGAAATCGAAGAAAATAATTCATCTGCAAGTGTAGAAATTCTGGAAGCAAATATGGAAACTACAGTACGCATCAGCCGAAAAATGACTTATATCTCTGAATTGTATGATTCGGTTAATAATTCTGTTGTTGAAGCTGTTGAAACTATTCCCGATGAATGGATTGGACTAACAAGAGATGAGTTAGTCCAAAAGTTTTCCGAAGAAAATCTTGATATGACGCTTGTGAGTTTTTCAGAAGACAGATTTGTTGTAAGACAAAATAAAAAGGCAGTAGAAAATGAATACAGTTATTTTCTTGTAGTTAAAGAAGGGGTGCTTATTGCATATTATGCGGATATGCATGATGTGTTTTTAAACACCTATCTGACCCTTGATGAGCTTCCGGCAGACGACAGAGAGATGCTTAAAAATGGATTCTATGTAAAAGACGTTACAGAATTATATGATTATTTAGAGTCTGTAACCAGTTGATGATATATAAATATTTTGCGTACACATATACGATGTGATATAATGAGGTTTCGAAAGATAAAATTAAAATATTACACTTTTTGTAGTATATAACTTATATTACTGCATGAAATGAGGAAAATATGAAAATTGGTATTATTGGAGCCGGTGCCGCAGGGCTTATGGCTGCGGTAACAGCTGCCGCGCTTGGAGCAAATGTAACTCTTTTTGAAAGAAATGATAAAGCCGGTAAGAAGCTTCTTGTTACAGGTAACGGTAAGTGTAACTTTACAAATCTATTGATGAACGCTGATTGTTACAATGATGCTTCAAAGGATTTTGTCAGCAAGGCTTTAGATATATTTAATGAAAAAGATACCATTACTTTTTTTGAAAAAGCAGGCATGTTATCTAAGGATAAGAATGGTTATGTGTACCCTTATTCTGAGCAGGCACAGGCAGTTCAGGATATATTTCTTATGGAATGCAGAAAGTATAACGTAAAGCTTGAAAAAGGTGTAAAAATTGAGAAAATAAAAGAAAAAAGCAAGGGCTTTACTTTAGAATTCAATGGTAAGAAAGAGTATTTCGATAAGATTATTCTTGCCTGCGGCGGCATGGCATCAGCGAAGAGTGGTTCCGATGGCAATGGCTACGCTCTTGCAGAAAGCTTTGGACATAAGATAATTAAGCCGGTTCCTTCTCTTGCCCAGCTAAAGTGCTCTGACAAGTATTTTAAAGAGCTTGCCGGAGTAAGGTGTGAATGTAAGATTTCTTTTGTAATTAATGATAAAATTGCCGGCGTTGAAGAAGGTGAAGTACAATTTGCTGATTATGGATTGTCAGGAATTCCGGTATTTCAGTATAGCGGTAAGGTTGCCAGGGCATTATCTGAAGGTAAGAGATGCAGGGCAATTGTAGATTTCCTTCCGGCTGTATCAAAAGAAGAATTAATCAAGAGCTTAAATAACCGCAGGAAATACTCCGGTGATAAGACAATTATGGAATTTATGATTGGATTTTTTAACTGGAATATTAATAAAGTTATTATTAAGAGAGCCGGACTTACCGCGGGTAAACCGGCAGCTTCGTTAACTAACGCTGATATAAATAAGCTTGCCGAATACATAAAGAATTTTGATGCAACTATTACTGATACTAATGGTTTTGACAGGGCCCAGGTGACATCCGGTGGGGTTAGATTATCAGAAATTAATGCTTGTACTATGGAGTCAAAGCTTAAAGAAGGTCTGTATCTTGCCGGTGAAATAATGGACGTGGACGGAAGATGCGGCGGTTATAATCTTCAGTGGGCATGGACCAGTGGTTATATTGCAGGGAGGGCTGCAGCAAATGATTAGAATACAACAGCTTAAATTACCGATATCATGCAGTAATGATGATATATTAGGTAAAATTGCAAAGACATTACGATTGCAAAAGTCAGAAATTAAAAGTTTTTCTATTGTACGTCGCTCCATTGATGCAAGAAAAAAAGATAATATCCAGTATATATACATTGTGGATGCAGAGGTTAAAAACGAGAAGCAGGTGCTTAAAAAGTGTGCTTCTAAAGATATTTTTGCGGCTCCTGACCAAAGATATGTAATTCCTACCCGTGGTGAAAACATACTAAAGAACCGCCCTGTAATTATAGGTGCAGGACCTGCCGGATTATTTTCTGCATATCTTCTTGCAAAGGAAGGCTATGCGCCATTGGTTATAGAGCGTGGAGAATGTGTTGAGAACAGAAGTAAGATAGTAGAAGAATTTTGGAATGGAGGCACGCTTAATTTAAATACAAATGTTCAGTTTGGTGAAGGTGGTGCCGGAACTTTTTCTGACGGTAAGCTTAACACTATGGTTAAGGACCCATACAACCGTATAAGAACGGTGCTGGAGACCTTTGTAGAGTTTGGTGCTTCAGAAGAAATTTTATATGTAAATAAGCCTCATATCGGTACAGATGTTTTAAAAACTGTGGTAGTAAATATGCGTAAGGCTATCATAGATATGGGTGGCGAGTTTAGATTTAACACTACCGTTACTGATTTTGTTATAGAGAATAATACAATAAGGGCTGTTAATCTTAACAACGGGGAGCAGATTGATGCAGAAACAGTAATCCTCGCCATTGGCCACAGTGCAAGAGATACCTTTAAAAAATTAAAAGAACTTAATGTTGACATAAGTCCAAAGCCATTTGCGGTAGGTGTCAGAGTTGAGCATCCACAGGAGCTTATTAATAAGTCCCAGTACGGAGATAAGTTTATGCACAGACTACCGGCTGCTGATTATAAGCTTACTGCTCAGACTTCAAATGGCAGAGGAGTATATTCTTTCTGTATGTGTCCGGGAGGCTATGTTGTGAATGCTTCTTCAGAAGAAGGAATGTTAGCAGTAAACGGCATGAGTTATAATGCAAGAGCAGGACTAAATGCCAACAGTGCCATAATTGTTACCGTAAGGCCTGAGGATTTTGGTTCTTCAGACGTACTTGCAGGCATTGAATATCAGAGAAAACTTGAAAAGGCTGCATTTAACGCCGGCAGAGGCAGTATTCCTGTTCAGCTTTTTGGTGATTTTAAGAATAATACTTTAACCAAGGATATCGGCGATGTTGTTCCACAGACAAAGGGAAGTAGCAGTTTTGCTAATCTTAATGAAGTATTACCGGAATATATTTGCGAATCACTGAAAGAGGGTATAGAATCCTTTGGACAGAAGATTGAAGGGTATTCCAGATATGATGCAGTGCTTCTTGGCGTGGAAAGCAGAACCTCTTCTCCTGTTAGAATTAACCGTGATGAACATTTTGAGAGCAATATAAAAGGACTATTTCCTTGTGGCGAGGGTGCCGGATATGCGGGAGGTATTACTTCTGCAGCGGTAGACGGTCTTAAAAATGCAGAGGAAATCATAAGACGCTACAGACCTTTGTATTGATAAAATATGTGATTGAAGAATTATATTAATTCAATTATAATAAGCACTAAGCGTATTTTTACTATATGTTTATGATATATTGCGTATCGGAGGAAAAACATGCAGACAGATGATAGAGAGTGTCTAAAATATAAAAAAAGAATAGTTATTAAGATAGGTTCATCATCATTAACCCATCCATATACCGGACTTTTAAACCTTGGCAAGGTAGAGAAGTTAATAAGGGTAATTACTGACCTTCACAATCAGGGGATGGAAGTTATTCTTGTGACATCCGGTGCCATTGCAGTGGGTAGAAAGGCTATGGGCTACGTTGGAAGACCAAGCAGTACCAGTGAGAAGCAGGCGCTGGCAGCTATCGGTCAGGCAAGGCTTATGACAACATACCAGAAGATTTTTGCAGAGTACAATCAGGTAGCAGCCCAGATACTTATTACCAAGAATGTTATGCTTAATGAAGTTTCAAGGAATAATGCCAAGAATACATTTAACGAACTTCTTAAGATGGGTGCCATACCTGTAGTAAATGAGAATGATACTATTTCAACTAACGAAATCGAAATGGTTGATTCTTTCGGTGACAACGACAGACTATCATCTATAGTTGCTGCTATTGTTGAAGCAGATCTGCTTATTGTTCTTTCAGACATTGATGGTATGTACAGCGATGACCCTAATAAAAATCCTAATGCCAAGTTTATTAGCGTAGTTCCTGTGATTACTGATGACTTTGCATCTATGGGTAAGAACACTTCAGCCAGCGGTGTCGGTACCGGCGGAATGGCTGCAAAAGTTGCTGCGGCAAGGATTGCTACAGACTCAGGGGCAGATATGGTTATTGCCAATGGCAATGATATTGATAACATTTACGGAATACTTGATGGAAAGAATGTCGGAACACTTTTCAAGTCCCACAAGAATGAAAACTTTGATTTACTAAGCTACATATTAGAAAATTAATATTAATTGCTAAAGAATTAATCATTTAAACATAATGGAGGAATACAATGATAACTCAGAAGGAAATTGACAGAATAAATGAACTTTATCACAAGCAGAAGGGGGAAGGTCTTACCCCTGAAGAAAAGGAAGAGCAGGCAAAGCTTCGTGGTGCCTATATTGCAGCTATCAGACAGAATTTAAGAGGTACTCTTAATAATATTTCTATTCAGGAAGAAGACGGTTCTATTACTAACTTAGGCGAGAAATTTGGTAACAAAGAAAAGCCACAGAGCTAATATTAATAATATGATAACTAAAAAAGAATTACGAGCAGAAATCAGGCAAAAACGTAATGCTATGTCTGATTCAGATATATTATCATTTAGTAACACTATATGTAATAGAGTAATTACATATAGTGGTTATACAAAGGCAGAGGTTGTTTTTATATATGTGCCGCTTCGAGGCGAGGTTGATACCATGCCGATTATTTATGATGCACTGGAGAAGAACAAGGTTGTTGCTGTTCCCAGAGTATCGGGAAAAGTGATGAACTTTTATCAAATCAAAAGTACAAAGGATTTGCAGACAGGATATATGAGTATCTTAGAGCCTAAGGATTATTGTAAGATGATAACTTCGTCCAATGCCCTTATTATTATGCCGGGAACTGCCTTTGATAAGAAGCTTCACAGGTGTGGATATGGCGGAGGCTTTTACGACAAATATTTAGACAAATATCCAAAGCTTGATAAGATTGCTGTAGCCTTTGATTTTCAGATTTATGATGAGATACCTTATGAAGATACGGATATAAGTCCGGATATGGTTTTCACTGAGAAAAGAACATTGGTTAATTTATAAAAATAAAGTTTGACAGTTTTAGTTATATATAAATATAACTGAGTGATGTATTTGATAAGTTTGATTATTAGCAATATTATGAATAACGGAGGTTTATCATGGATTTAAATATATTAGGCCAAAAGGCTAAACATGCCTCATTTATTATGGGTAAGCTTAAAGTAGCTGACAAGAACAGAGGTCTTGCAGCCTGTGCAAAAGCACTTATAGATAATGCTGAGGTTATTTTAGAAGCAAACGCTAAGGACGTAGAAAGAGGAATTGCCAATGGCATGAATACCGGTCTGGTTGACAGGCTTACTCTTACAAAGGCACGTATTGAGGCTATGGCAGAGGGAATTAACCAGATTATTGCTCTTGATGACCCGGTTGGTGAAGTTATCTCCATGAAGGAGCGACCAAACGGTCTTATGGTTGGACAAAAGAGAGTTCCTATGGGAGTTATCGGTATTATTTACGAAGCAAGACCAAATGTTACCGCTGACGCCTTTGCACTGTGTTTTAAAACAGGTAATGCAGTTGTATTAAAGGGTGGTAAGGATGCCCTTGATTCTAATATTGCTATCACAGCCTGCATTAGAAATGCTTTAAGAGCTGAAGGACTTCCTGAAGATGCAATTCAGCTTGTCACCGACGTAAGCCGCGAAACTACGGTTGAGCTTATGAAATTAAATCAGTATATTGATGTACTTATACCAAGAGGCGGTGCCGGGTTAATTAAGACTGTTGTTAATAACAGTACTATTCCGGTAATTGAAACCGGTACAGGTAACTGTCACATATATGTAGATGAGTCTGCTGATTTAGATATGGCAGTTTCAATTGTATTCAATGCCAAGACCCAGAGAATTGGTGTGTGCAACGCCTGCGAGTCTTTAGTACTTCATAAGAATGTTGTTGATGAGCTTATGCCAAGACTTATTGAGAAGCTTAAAGAAAAGAACGTAGAAATCCGCGGTGATGAGAGAGTAGCAGGTATTGATGCTTCAATTATTCCTGCCACTGAGGAAGACTGGGGAACAGAATACCTTGACTATATAATCTCTGCTAAGACTGTGGATAACATTGATGAAGCAATTACTCATATAAATATGTATAACACCGGACATTCTGAAGCTATCATCACAAATGATTATAATAATTCTCAGAAGTTCTTAAATGAAGTAGATGCTGCCGCCGTATATGTAAATGCGTCTACAAGATTTACCGATGGTTTTGAATTTGGCTTTGGTGCAGAGATTGGTATCAGCACACAGAAGCTTCATGCAAGAGGCCCGATGGGACTTTTGGCACTTACTACAACAAAGTATATAATTTATGGTAACGGACAGGTAAGATAAACTATGCCGCAGCGTTTAGCTGCGGCTGTTATTTTGATTAAGCTTTCTATATTCTCCGGGAGTAGTTTTAAACTGTTCAAAAAACATCCTTCGGAACAATTTATAATTGGTAAAACCATGCTTTTCTAAAATAGCCTTTAACGACATATTCGTTGATACAAGGTCATGATAGATATGTGATAATCTAATCTCGTTCAGATACTGAAAATAGGTAACGCCCATTTCTTTCTTAAAGAAGTGGCAGAAGTAATCCTCCTGCAGATAAGCTACGGAAGCAATCTCAGATAGTGTAATAGGCTCGTTATAATGGTCATTTGAATAATCAAGGATTGTCTTTATTCTGTCGAAAACCTTTGCTTCTTTCTTTAATGAGGATTCCGGAACTACACGTGAGAAATTATGATAAAGCTGGAACATAAGCTCAAACACAAGGCTGTTAAATCGTAATACACCTCCGTCAGGTTTAATTTCAAAAACAACCTGCATCTGTTTTAGAATCTCAATTAACTGTATAATCTTTGTTCGAAGTATAGGATCATTTGTTTTATGGTCAAATGAGAAATTTAAACTATTGATATTAGGGATATATTTTTCAAGTAAAGCATAAGGTAACTGTACTAATATTGCTCTGTTTCCGTGAATTGATTTGGTTGAATGAACAACTGTTGAATCTATAAGATAAACATCACCGGGGAAGAGTTCAGTAGTTTTATTATTAATAACAACATCAACCTCACCCTCGATTATATACATAAGTTCAATAGCTGTGTGCCAATGGGAACCAACAAAACTGCTTGCATCATTAAACACCCAGAAATAAATATCCAGACCTTCGGATATTCGGTCATTTTCAAAGCGATAATTATTATCGTTAATTTCAGCCATTAATTTTACCTCAATCGTATAATATTTATTTCATTATACATTACATTAATAAAAAAAGCAATATTGACCTATACAATCTCAATTACGGCACTTGTTCTATTGTTCATAACAAATTAATATATAAAACATGAAGCAGATTGTGTAAAAAATGCGTCAAATAAAGTATGTAGGATAGCAATATCCATATTAGCATTAGGTTGTGAGAATTATAGCATTTTGCAGATTCACCGGATTTGTGAATTTGCTTTGGGGAGTTATCATATATATGATAGGGAAGATATTCAGCTATATTTCTCATTCCTTTATGCATCAGATATAATTGGGGAGTTATATCGGGTTGCATATATACTGATAGAGCTTATACATGCTACATATACCACACAGTCATAGGGCTGTCACTAAGAGATATCTTTGTGGCAGTTTTTTTCATTGTTAAATTTATTGAAAATCACTGTGTTTCGTGTATAATAAATAAGATAAGGTTTAAAAATGGAAGGATGTGCTGTTATGGCAATTATGGATATTGATAAAAATTTAGAAACTATCTTAAATACTATAGATATTAATAGTGCTGCACCTGAGGAAGAGCCTTTAAGACAGTATTATTTTATAAAGAAAATCAGACTACTTGTTAGTGAGAGAAGTGTGCTTTTGGGTCGTCCGCTTACTGCCTGTATCCAGACTTTTGGCTGTCAGATGAACACAGATACCATGATTTGAAAAAATACATAAAATAAAGATTTTTAAAGTAAACTCCGGCAATCATATAAGGACTGCCGGAGTTTTTTGCATTAATGATATAAAAATCTGTTCTCAAGACCATTTTTAAATTTAATAGTATCTACACGCCCATCTTTTATTATTATCTGTTCAATAATCAAAGCAAGAAAATTCTTTAAAGCCTTATCCTCAACATGAGCTGCAAACTCACTATATACAATGTGTTCGCCGGCTTGGATTTCGTATGATACCAGGAAAGCAGATGCAGATTTTAAGAATGAGAGTTCTTCTGTCTTTGATATAAAAGTATCGTTCTCAATATCAGCAATCCGGTTATTAAGGTGTACAAGCTGTTCCTCAAGGTCTCTTTTGGTTTCAAGATATTCTTTTTCACTCATAGCTTCATCATCGAAGAGATATGCCTTTTTGAGTCTATCAGCAGCACGTGACAGTTTGTCAGCTTCTCTGCGCAGTCTTGATAATTCTAATTCATTCTCGGCACTTGATTTTGTTGCAAGCGGGATAGGAACGTAAGCATTTACAGGCCTGCCATAAAGAGCATTAAGGGTATCTTCCAGGCTGGCATTATCAATACCGGCTACGTTTTCAAACTCTGAACCTGTAAGCAGTATCTTCTCTAATTCTTCAGTTGTCTTGATTTTTCGCACGTGCTTACCGGCATAGACCATATTAGCAATATAGTTAAAGACAAATGGTCCTAGTTTTACTTCTGATACCGGTGGAGCAGGACAGGCTAATTTACGCAGTCGTGAGCCGCAACGGTAAATAGAAGGGAAGAAACCATTGCTACGTACCCTGTCTTTGTTAGAATGGAAATACGAGCCACATTCAGCGCATACAAGGCACCCTCCAAATACATGGTCATATATTTTCTTTGGCTCAAAGCCCTTCTTATGGCGTGCTTCAGCGTTATGGTCCATAATTGCATTGCAGCGTTCCCACTGGTCCGGGTCAATCAGTGGTGTAAATGCACCTTTTACATATACAACTTCATCTTCCGGCTTTTTTCTGCCTCTGGCACTCTCTCTGTAGTTATATCGGTAGTCACCTTTATTCATAGGATTGCGAATAAAATCAGCGACAGTTTTGGAAGTCCATTCCCCGCCACGTTTGGTAGGAATATCGTGGTGGTTAAAATAATCTCTTACTTTGCCGGTAGAGCGTGTTTCTTCATACATGTCATACATTAAGCGGGCAAAGACCGCCTCCGTTTCGCTGTGTATAGGAGCTTTGGCTTCTCTGTCCCAGTCCCAACCAAATGGAACTCGGGCACCGTTCCACAATCCGTCGGCAGCTCTGCCAATCATTATATCTGTAACACGTTCGGATGTAAGCTTCCGTTCAAGCTCTGCAAACACCAGTATGATTTTTAACACAGCCTCGCCGATGGCTGATGATGTGTCAAACTGCTCATTCAGTGATATAAATGTAACACGGTTATATTTAAAATCATCATACATCAATGAGAAGTCAACCAGGTTACGTGATATACGGTCTATCTTATATACTATTACGTGGGATATAAGACCGGCACGCACTTTCTTCATCATTCGTTCAAAACCTGGGCGGTTTGTATTTTTTCCAGACTTCCCGGCATCTTCAAAGATTTCATAGTTTTCATTGTGAAGAATATGCTTGCAATAGGCTGTTAACTCTTTCTTCTGAAAAGGCAGACTGTCTTTGTCAACCTGGTATCCGGTAGATACACGGACATATATAGCAATAACCTTGTCTTTGGATTCCATGTTAAGCTCCTTTAGTTATAATCTCACCCTTAATATATACTTATCAGAAAAGTATTGTCAATATAAAAATATTGCGTAATATATGTTGACATATTACGCAATATGTGATATAATAAAGACAGTTAAGAGAGAGGTGCTTAACGAATAGGCAAGAGAAAGGAGAAAAAGATGAACGAAGAAATGAGTACAGCAAGCGAAGAGTTAGTTAAACAGACCGAAGAAAAAATGCTTTACAAAATCCTCTTAATAATCAGTGAGAGTAAAGATAAAGCAGAGGTCGAAGCAAAAATAAAAGCTCTGTTAAATAGATAACAGAGCAAGGCAAAAACAGATGGGGTGGAGGACTTGCCACCGAAGCCCCACCTATCAAATATATTATACATGATGATAGGGTGGTTGACAATGGCAAGTGAAAAAGAATTTAATCAAATAGCGTATCAAAATGATTACATTAAAGAAAAGTATGATCGCATTAATTTAACTCTGCCTAAAGGCAAAAAGGAAGCTGTAAGGCAGGTAGCTCAGGCACTAGGACAAAGTGTGAACGAATTTATAAACGCCGCAATCGATGAGAAGATGAAAACCAGAGGTTAATCCCTCTGGTTTATTTCATCCATTAATCCTGCTGTTATAATACCTGCTGGCAAAGCAACTATCGCAATACCGAATACAGAAGAAATCATAGTAACTATTTTTCCGGCGGTAGAGACTGGATAAATATCACCATATCCTACAGTTGTCAACGAGACTGTTGCCCAATATATTGCCTCAAAGTAATTATTAAATGACTCAGGTTCTACATTTAAAATTACTAATGCGGAAACAAGTACATATGTTAGTGCGATTCCGAACACTGTAAGTAATGCTGACTTTTGCTTTTTGAATATATTCAAAATAATAATTACGCTTTTTGAGTAACGTGCAAATTTTAATACACGAAGTACTCGAAATGACCTCGACAATCTAATTAGTTTAAATAAACGAAAACTACTGTTCACAGAAGTTAATGATGGAAGTATAGAAATAAGGTCAATAAGTGCCATCGGAGTGAAAAGATATAT
>JAZULV010000133.1:0-1671 GCA_045603305.1 Lachnospiraceae bacterium
GCTGTACTTAGCATCTGGTACGCATAAGCTGGAATAATCAAGTAAACTAAGATCGCTTAGACGAGATGCTATCTCATGAGGATACATAGGAACATTTTCAGGTGTTCCATCTGCTTTGATGCGGCGGCGCTGAATCTTACCAGAAGATGATGCAACTATGCTTCTGCTTTTTGGAACAGAAATCTTTAGATACTGCTTATCCTCGGATTTTTCTGCACGGACTGCAATCGGAGGAACTGTCTTATTGGCAATAAAAGCCGCTAACTGTGTGATATCTTGATGAGATTTATGAAGTCCGGTAATCTCACCATCATCCTCAATACCGAGGTAGATATCACCGCCGTTAGTATTTGCAAAAGCGACAACTGCATCAACCAAATCAGAATCCGGCAACTTGTTTTTATCACTCTTAAATTCAATAGTCAGATCCTCTTTGAATCCGATATTCATCTCATCACCTCCATTATTTTATCATTACTCGTTATTGTATATTATTGCACATGTGCAATAGCTACTTAAACAGTATAACACAAATGTGCAATAATGTCAATATCTTTGCGTTATGAACACACGGTAACAGCATTTACAATTTAGAAAATATGAAAGTCTCGGCACACTTTTTGTAACTTGTCGAGATATGCAAAAAATCCCGAAAATACGGTGCTTTAGAACAATCTGCAAAAACTTGTTTATGCTGTTTTTTGTTAAGTTTTTGCACCCTTAGCGGACAAAATGAGCATATTTTTATGACCGCTCGCTGATACATCTGAACGATAAGTAGGAGGATTTATTTATGAGCAGATACAAGAGCAAACAGACCGCATACAGCTTCTTGAAAAAGAAATACGTTCCGCTGTGTAGACTGGACACCAACACCGTGACTGTCATTCACTTCAATGCCGATACACAGACCGAGGAGAGCAAGACCTATCATACCGACTTCATTAGGTATCATCTGCATTTCTCTGACAGCCATTGTCCCGACAAGCTTCGCAGGCTCGTCAACGAGGGCAGGATCATTCCGTACCTCGATGATATGGAACGGAAAGTTAGTGAAGCTATCTCCCGTCAAGTGACGCTTTGGAAGCAGAAAGATAGCTGTTATCAAAAAGCTGTCCTCAGCGGTGATGCCGAGAAAATGCTCGGTTTGGAAAACTGCTTTGTCTACATGGCGAGAGAAGCGGTGTTTGAGTGTATGGTTTATATTTGAGGATCAACGGCTGTGCCTTCGGGTACAGCCGTTTTAATGTCCAATCAATTGTTGTAAAAAGTTAAACGTTATAAGCATATTGCTTTTCTACTAAATGCTTGTTTTCGTTGTCTCCAAACAAACTCTTTGTTAAGTTTGAAACAAAAGAGCTTACTGTTTCTTCATGAGCTTCTTTCCAAAGAACATAAAATTCTTTTATTAATAATTCGTACTGTATTTCAAGATCATTACAGATATCCATAAACCAATCATGAAGATCTTCTCCTTCTCTTTTGCTTAATACAGCTGCGAAGGTAGAATATGGAATTCCTAGTTTATTACATAGTGCAATTTCGTTATGTTCTTCTGAAAGAAAAGTCATTATCTCTTTTTCAACACAATCATCTACTGGCAAGAATAAATATGGCCATTTAAGTTCTTCGGATTTAAAGTCTTCTTTTTCTTTTACATCATCATCATAT
>JAZULV010000134.1:0-21011 GCA_045603305.1 Lachnospiraceae bacterium
TTCATAATGTGTATAACTCCTTTCATGTTGAGTATGAATTGTAATAGAATAAATTAAGAAGTATTAGTAATAGGGGGTGTTGAAAAGTGGATAACCCTATGAACCCCTTTAAAATCAATACTTTTTAGGTTTAATAACTATGTGTAAATCTTAAGTTAACAATGTAGATAACCTTGAAGTTATGCACAACTTAATTTTAAGCTGAGGTTTAATATCAAGATATCCACAGATATTAGTGGTTAATCCACAATATATTGTGAATAACTATATATAATAAGGAAGAAATTCATTTCACTAAGGATTTATTTTTTTCTTTATTATATCGATGGTATTACTTAATGCTTCGTTTGTTTCAAGGTCAGCGGCTATCTTGTCAGCACCATGAAGTACTGTAGTATGATCTCTGTTACCTAATACCCTGCCTATGTATTGTAAAGGTGCGCTTGTCATTGTCCTGCAAAGATACATGGCAATCTGGCGCGGATATACGATCTCTTTGTTTCTCTTAACTGATATAATATCAGCAGCACTGCACTTAAAGTGTTCGGCTACTACATTAATAATAAGTTCAGGAGTGATTTCCTTTGTAGTATTAGGAGCAATCAGATCCTTTAATGCTTCTTCTGCAAGATCAAGGCTTATGTCTCTGTTGTCAAGCTTTGAAAGTGCTACAATCTTAGTGAGGGCTCCTTCGAGTTCTCTGATATTGGACTTGATGTTTGCTGCTGTATATTTGATAACCTCGTTATCGATGTTATACCCTTCAATCTCTTCTTTCTTTCTTAAGATTGCCATACGGGTCTCATAGTCAGGAGCACTGATGTCTACCGTAAGACCCCATTCAAATCTTGAAACAAGTCGTTCTTCAAGGGTTGTGAATTCCTTTGGTGGTCGGTCACTTGAAATAATAATCTGCTTCTTTGCCTCATGAAGTGCATTGAATGTATGGAAGAATTCTTCCTGTGTACTTTCCTTACCAATGATAAAGTGTATATCATCAATCATGAGGACATCATTACTTCTGTACTTTTCACGAAATTCTACTGTAGAAAAATTGTTCTTATTACGGATAGCTTCAATAAGTTCATTTGTAAATACTTCTGAGGTAACATACAAAAGCTTCTTTGAAGGGTCATTCTTTAAAATAAAGTTACCGATGGCATGCATAAGGTGGGTTTTACCAAGACCAACACCTCCATATATAAATAACGGGTTATATATCTCTGCCGGTGATTCAGCAACTGCTAAGGAGGCGGCATGGGCCATACGGTTATTGGAACCTACTACAAATGTATCAAAGGTATAATTATAATTAATGTTTGACTTGGTTGCTAATACTTTAGCATCAACTGACTCTGATACATTATCCTTCTTATCCTTTATAGTGCCGGGAAGAACAAAATTAATGGTACATGAAAATCCTGTAATCTCTTCAATAGACACCTGCAAAAGAAAAGAATATTTCTTTTTAATATAATTAGCACTTAAATGTTCCTCAGGTATAAGTATGGTTACTGTACCATCTGCTTCGTCTGCGTCAATTACCTCTAATGGTAACAGCCATGTTTTATATGATACATCTGAAATATCATGTTCTTCTTTTAAATTTTGAAGGATATCATTCCAACATTCTTTAATTCTGTATAACATCATGAATCTCCTGAAATTCTTCTTAATAGGTTGTACAACTGTTGACGATACTTATTTTTATTGTACCTCAAAATATGAAAATTTTCAACTGGAATTAAAGTATATAGAAGTAAAAAGTAAGTCTGCATATCCACTGTGAAAATAGTTATCAACAATGCTTATACACATAAAAGTATTGATAATAGGCAGTTTTTTTAATTATTGATAAAAGTTATGAAGTTAATAAACACAAGTTATCCACAGATTGTTAACATGTTGTGGATATATGTGTATAAACTGTGGATTAATATGTGGATTCTATGTTAGTAATGTGTGTACAACTGATTTTTACTAAAAAATAAGACTATACAGCAAATTTATACTTGACGTTTTTGAGGTTGTTGAATATAATTGAAATGATGTTTTCTGAAGAATTACAAATCATAATGATTTCAGATATTATATATTTGTATCGTTTTTGATAATAAGAAGGAGGTGCATGGGAGATGAAGATGACATTTCAGCCTAACAAGAGACATAGATCTAAGGTTCATGGATTTAGAGCAAGAATGAGCACAGCTAATGGCAGAAAAGTATTATCAGCAAGAAGAGCAAAGGGAAGAAAGAGACTTTCAGCATAGGCCGCAATTTTTGTGGTCTTTTGTTTTCTTTAAAAGAAAAAGGTATTGTTATGAATAGTATTTGTTCAATAAAGAAGAATTGTGAGTTTCAGACCGTTTATGGTAAGGGTAAGTCATTTG
This sequence comes from Lachnospiraceae bacterium, assembly GCA_045603305.1. Taxonomy (GTDB): domain Bacteria; phylum Bacillota; class Clostridia; order Lachnospirales; family Lachnospiraceae; genus JAFRXK01. The sequence continues at coordinate 2,391 of JAZULV010000134.1, forward strand.
CTAACAGGCAGTTGGTTATGTATGTTCTTCCTGTTGAAGGAAGGACATATAGCCGTATTGGTATATCTGTCAGCAAGAAGGTAGGAAACAGTGTAGTAAGGCATAGAGTTAAGAGATTAGTCCGCGAGAGCTTCAGGCTTAATGTGGACAAGCTGGCAATAGGTGTTGATATTGTTGTGATTGCCAGGAAAGGTGCCTGTGAACAAAACTATCATGAGATTGAAAGGTCTTTTCTGCATTTATGCAGATTACACAACTTAATATTGGAATAGGAAGCGGTATATTGATTAAGAGATTATTGATTGGAATGATACAGTTTTACAGAAAGTTTATTTCACCTATGAAGGATCATATGCTTTTTTCATCCCACTGTATCTATACTCCTACATGTTCACAATATGCCATAGAAGCTATAGAAAAGTATGGCGTTATTAAAGGATTATTTTTGGCAGTCAAAAGGATACTAAGATGTAATCCTTTTGGTAAGGGCGGGTATGACCCGGTTCCTTGATTAGGAGGATTTAAATGAATTTATTTGCTTTAACTAAGAGTACAACATTTATCATTGGACCTATAGCATCTCTTCTTGGTTATCTTATGGAGGGGATTTACTGGTTCTGTGGTTTGTTTGGTGTAGAGAACATAGCGTTATATATTATTTTATTTACTGTAGTAGTGAATATAATACTTTTGCCGCTTACAATTAAGCAGCAGAAGTCTACCAAGCTCAATTCTATTGTTCAGCCGGAGATACAGGCTGTACAGGCAAAGTATAAAGGAAAGACTGACCAGCAGTCTATGCAGATGCAGCAGGTAGAGATGAATGCAATTTACGAGAAGTATGGCACATCACCTACAAGTGGCTGTTTACCAATGCTTATTCAGTTACCTGTTATGTTTGCACTTTATAAGATTGTATATAATATACCGGCTTATGTATCAGGTATATATAAGATATTTCAGAATGTAGCTGACCCTCTTATGAAAGAGGCAGGATATATCGATAAGGTAACTAATTTTATTGATACTAATAAGATAGCGGTTAATGTTACTGAAGGTAATATGGATTCTATAGTTGATTTCCTTAATAAGCTTAGTTCTGCACAGTGGGAAGAGTTAGCAACTGTATTTCCTTCTATTACAGAGCAGATTCAGACTGCTTCAGCTCATGTTGCTGAGATTAACAGTTTTATGTTTGGCATCAATCTTATGGATGCTCCGGGATTTAAGCTTACACCTGCATTAATTATTCCTATATTAGCAGGTCTTTCCCAGTGGATATCTGTTAAGATACTTCAGGCCGGACAGAACAAGCCTTCAGGAAATGATGATAATGGTGCTATGAGAACCATGAATACTATGAATAATATAATGCCACTTATGTCAGTGATGTTCTGTATTACTTTCCCGGCATCTATCGGTATTTACTGGGTTGCCAGCAGTGTTGTAAGAACTGTGATTCAGTTAATAGTTAATCAGTTTATGAAGAATGCTGACATGGATGAGATGATTGCAAAGAATGTTGCTAAGAGAGAGAAGAAGCTTGAAAGAAGAGGTGTTCTTAACAGTCAGATTAGTGAAAGAGCTAATGTGAATACAAGAAGTACTATTTATAATAACAGCAATATTAATACAGCGAATATTAAATCTGACTATAACAAGAATGTAAATACAGAGTCAAAGGCTGATACTACAACAAGTCAGAAGACTGGCTTATTTGGAACTAAGACCGAAGCTGCACCTACAAGAAGTATTGCGGAGAAGGCAAGAATGGTAAGCAGATATAATGAGAATCATAAGTAAGAGGTATTGATATGGAATATATTCAGATTACAGGTAAGAATATTGATGATGCAGTAACTAATGCATTAATTGAATTAGGTACAACAAGCGATAAATTAGAGTATGAAGTAGTTGAGAAAGGTTCATCAGGTTTTTTAGGAATCGGAAGTAAGCCTGCTGTCATAAAGGCAAGAAGAGTTGCCACAATTGAAGATAAAGCTAATGACTTTTTAAATGATGTGTTCTCATCAATTAATATGAATGTAAGCTTAGATACAAAGTATGATGATGAGAAGCAGTCACTTGATATTGATATGAGCGGTAACGATATGGGCGTACTTATCGGTAAGAGAGGACAGACTCTTGATGCGCTTCAGTACCTTACAAGCTTAGTTGTTAACAAGGGCAACGAAGATTATATCCGAGTTAAGCTTGATACTGAGAATTATCGTGAGAGAAGAAAAGAGGCTCTTGAGTCTTTATCAAAGAATATTGCTGCTAAGGTTAAGAGAACAAGACGTTCAGTTTCTCTCGAGCCTATGAATCCTTATGAAAGAAGAATTATTCATTCAACTCTTCAGAATGATAAGTATGTTTACACAAGAAGTGAAGGCGAAGAACCATTCAGACATGTAGTTGTTTGTCTTAAGAGAGAGAAGAACAAGCATAATTAATTAAAAGTAATTTAAGGCTGTCGTAATTTTTTGCGGCAGCCTATTTTTTTATATTTGATATTGTGGTAAAATGCCTAGAGGTATATTATTATATATTGTATTTAATAAAGAAATTTTAAGAGTTTTAATATATGTTGTATTTAGAAAGTATGGAGGACCTATATGGAGTCGAATACAATTGCAGCTATAGCTACCGCACTCAGCAGTTCAGGTATCGGAATTGTAAGAATCAGCGGAGATAATGCATTTGATGTTATAAATAGAATATTTGTACCGGCAGACGGTAAGAAGATAACTAAGGAATTAAGTCATACAATTCACTATGGCCATATTGTTGATGGTGAAGATGTTGTGGATGAAGTACTTGTTATGATTATGGCAGGACCCAGAAGCTTCACAGCAGAAGATACTGTCGAGATAAATTGTCATGGTGGTATGCTTGTAGTAAGAAGAGTTCTTGAAACAGTATTAAAGAATGGAGCAAGCCCGGCAGAGGCGGGTGAATTTACAAAGAGAGCTTTTTTAAATGGAAGAATTGATTTGTCTCAGGCAGAGGCTGTTATTGAATTAATTAATTCTAAGAATGATTATGCAAGAAAGAGTTCACTAAAACAGATAGGCGGTGAGATTTCACAGGTCATTGGAGAACTTCGTGAAAAGATACTTTATGAGATTGCATTTATTGAATCAGCCTTAGATGACCCGGAGCATATTTCGCTGGATGGTTATACTGAGAGGTTAGATGTCATAGTAAGAGGTATTAAGGATAAAGTTACAAAGCTTATTTCTTCTTCTGACAACGGCAGAATTATAAAAGAAGGAATTAAGACTGTTATATTAGGCAAGCCGAATGCGGGAAAGTCTTCTTTGCTTAATTTACTTCTTGGTGAAGAAAGAGCAATTGTTACTGACATTGCGGGAACTACAAGAGATGCTCTTGAGGAGAATATAATATTAGACGGTATAAGTCTTAATATTGTAGATACTGCAGGAATAAGAGAATCAGAGGATGTAATAGAGCAGATTGGTGTAAAGAAGGCTTTTGATTATGCCAGTGATGCAGACCTTATATTGTATGTAATTGATTCTTCTGATAAAATTAATGAGAATGATAAGGAAATCATAGAGGCAGTAAAAGATAAAAATGTTATTGTTATAATGAACAAGAGTGATTTAGGAATTGTTACAGACAGTGAATATATTAAAGATATAACAGGTCACAGTGTAATAAGCTTTTCTGCAAAGACCGGTGAAGGCTATGATGAGCTTATTAACCTGATTAAAGATATGTTCTTAAGTGGTAATATTGACTTTAATGATGAGGTTTATATTACTAATGCCAGACATAAGAGTGCTCTTATTGATGCTAAGCAGAGTCTTTCTCAGGTGATTATGAGTATTGAAGCCGGTATGCCGGAGGATTTCTTTTCAATTGATTTGATGAATGCCTATGTAAAGCTTGGTCTTATAATTGGTGAGTCAGTAGAAGATGATTTAGTTAATGAGATATTTAGTAAGTTTTGTATGGGAAAATAGTGTAAAACAATGAGCCAAGTAGTAAGGTGTTTTACAGCTTTAAATAAATTTGGAGGCTAAATAATGGCTGTTTTAAAGGAATATTATGATGTTATAGTAGTTGGAGCCGGTCATGCCGGCTGTGAAGCCTGTCTTGCTTCTGCAAGGTTAGGTCTTAAGACTATAGTGTTTACAATAAGTGTTGACAGTATTGCTCTAATGCCTTGCAATCCTAATATAGGTGGAAGTTCTAAGGGACATCTTGTCAGAGAACTGGATGCTCTTGGTGGAGAGATGGGCAAGAATATTGACAAAACATTTATCCAGTCAAAGATGCTTAACAAGTCAAAGGGTCCGGCAGTTCATTCTCTTCGTGCCCAGGCGGACAAGCAGAGATATACATATGAGATGAGAAAGACTCTTGAAAATACTGATAATCTTACAGTAAGACAGGCGGAAGTTTCAGAGTTAATGGTCAGTGAAGGAAAGATTGCAGGGGTAAAAACTGTTTCAGGAGCAGAGTATTATGCCAAGGCGGTAATACTTACTACCGGTGTTTATCTTCGTGCAAGATGTATTTATGGTGAAGTAAGTACTTATACAGGACCTAATGGGCTTAAGTCAGCAGATAGTCTCACCGACTCACTTATTGAGAATGGTATTGAGATTATGAGATTTAAGACCGGAACTCCTGCAAGAGTTGATAAGAGAAGTATTGACTTTTCAAAGATGGAAGAGCAGTTTGGTGATGAAAGAGTAGTACCATTTTCATTTACTACTGATGCAGATTCGATACAGAGAGAGCAGATTTCCTGCTGGCTTACTTATACTAATGAAGAGACTCATAAGATAATAAGGGACAATCTTCACCGTTCACCGTTATTTTCAGGAGCAATTGAGGGTACAGGACCTAGATACTGTCCTTCTATAGAAGATAAGGTAGTGAAGTTTGCAGATAAAGAGAGACATCAGGTATTTATTGAGCCGGAGGGCGAGTATACCAATGAGATGTATCTTGGCGGTATGTCAAGTTCTCTGCCGGAGGATGTACAGTATGCGATGTACAGGTCCGTGCCGGGACTTGAGAATGCTGTAATTACAAGAAATGCTTATGCGATAGAGTATGACTGTATTAATCCAAGACAGTTAAAGCCTACCCTTGAATTTAAGAGTATTGAAGGTTTGTACAGTGGCGGTCAGTCAAATGGAAGCTCCGGTTATGAGGAGGCTGCAGTGCAGGGACTGGTTGCAGGAATTAATGCATCACTAAAGATTCTTGGAAGAGAGCAGCTTATATTGGACCGTTCAGAGGCTTATATCGGTGTGCTTATTGACGATTTGGTTACAAAGGAAAATAATGAGCCTTACCGTATGATGACGTCAAGAGCAGAATACAGACTTCTGCTCAGACAGGACAATGCTGATCTTCGACTTACAGAGATTGGTCATAAGGTTGGTCTTATTGATGATGAACGTTATGCAGGACTTCTTGAAAAGAAAGAGCAAATTGCTTCAGAGATTGAAAGACTTAAGAAAACTACAGTCGGAGCAAATCCTGAAGTTCAGCAGTTTTTAGATAAGAACAACAGTACTTTACTTAAGAGCGGAAGTACACTTATAGAGCTTGTAAAGAGACCGGAGCTTACTTATGAATTAGTTAAGGAAATTGATAAGAAGAGGCCGATTCTTGCAGCAGATGTCTGCGAACAGATAAATATAGAAGTAAAGTATGAGGGATATATTAAGCGTCAGCTCGCCCAGGTAGAGCAGTTTAAGAAGCTTGAGAAAAAGAAGCTTAGTGTTGATTTTGACTACTCCGAGGTAAAGGGACTTAGAAAAGAAGCAGCGCAGAAACTTGATATGTATAAGCCGATGTCAATAGGACAGGCTTCCAGAATATCAGGAGTATCTCCGGCGGATATATCAGTTCTCTTAATTTATTTAGAGCAGAACAAAAGCAACAAATAATTTAGAGTGAATATATTAAAAGTAAAATATTTACTAATATATTTTATGTATAAAAAATGGAGACATATATGAATGATAAAAATACAGACTTTTTAGTATCATCATTTAAGTCAATAAATTATGATTTGAGTGAATTGCAGATAGAGCAGTTTATAAAGTTTTATGAAATGCTTGTTGAGACTAACAAGGTAATGAATCTTACTGCCATAACTGAGTATGAAGATGTGGTAATCAAGCATTTTGTTGACAGTACGCTGGCTCTTACTGTTACTGATTTGACAAAGTATAATAACATGATTGATGTTGGAACCGGTGCCGGATTTCCGGGTATTCCGTTAAAGATTTTATTTCCTCATCTTAATATCACGCTGCTTGATTCATTAAATAAGAGAATTAATTTTCTTAAGAATGTAGTTGAACAGATAGGACTTTCTAACGTTACATTTATTCACGGAAGGGCAGAGGATATTGGCAGAGATAAAGAACACAGAGAAAAGTATGACTTATGTGTATCAAGAGCTGTGGCCAATTTATCTACATTGTCCGAATACTGTACTCCTTTTGTAAAAGCAGGCGGTGATTTTATCTCATATAAAGCGTCAAATTCTGAGGAAGAGATTGAAAAGGCCGGATCGGCAATTTCTAAGCTTGGATGTAAAGTTTCCTGGATTAAAAATATGCAGATACCGGATTCAGATATTGAAAGAACTTTTGTATGTATAAATAAAGTAAAGCCACTATCAGGGAAGTATCCAAGAAAGTCAGGAGTTCCTTCAAGGACACCGTTATAATATATATATAATAAAAAGAGGTAAAAATAAAAAAGAATTGCTGTTAGTGTCGTATTCTAAAGGACAGTTATGATTTAAGTAATGGTGTAGCCTGTGAGGACTACACCATTTTTACTGCTTTTTGTGAAAGCCGAGCATCACATATTTGGGCGTTCTAATTATATAATACTCGGCATATTGGTTAAAAGAATAAATCTTTAAGATTTTTTATTAAGCTTAATGAATATGAAAGCAATACCGATTCCGGCACCGATACCACCCAATCCAATCAGAAGTATAGCCCACCAAGGAATGCCTGAAGTGTTTTCTTGTATAGCAGGTGTCTCTACTTGTTGTTGAGACTGAGGCTCAGTAGTTACAGGTGTAGTCTCCGATGGTGGTAAGGTGGTATTTTCTTGTATAGTAGGTGCCTCTACCTGTTGCTGCGACTGTGACTCAGTAGTTATAGGTGTAGTCTCCGATGGTGGTAAGGTGGTGTCTTCTTCTAATGTTTCTTTATAATCGCAGATAGTACATTTTCCGTTATTAATCGTATGAGGTGTTTTTGTATTTGTCATGACTTCTTTGCAGACCGTGCAAATGCGCCAATGGTTATTCTCATCATATTTACATTCAGCGGAAGCGGTATGTCCCAATGCATCTATCATAACAGACATGGTTGAAGGAATTTTATCCTTTCCTTGTGAATCTGTATAGCAATTCATACAGAGTACACAAACATAGTATTCAATGTTACCTTCCTGGGTACAAGTCGCCGGCACATAAGGTACCTTGCTAAAATCGTGAACGTGATTCTTTATTGGTGCAATAATGTAGCCACAATCTTTACAGGTTTGCGGTGTGGTCTCTGTAGCGGCCGGACCAGGGTTGTGAGGTTGTATCTTGTCATAACCCTTGCAATCGGCACACTGATATGCATGACCGGTAGCATCTACGGCATGATATTTTGGACTCCAGCGATGGTCATCAATGTCACAGTGGGCACCACAGATTTTACACTTGTGATAATGGTACATATCTGCTCTAGCGATCCATTTGCTGGTATCCGGTGTGTGGTTCTCATGAGGCTGCTGGTAGGCATAGCCGCAGGCAGTGCAAAGTCCCGGGTCTGCACAAGTAGCATTACCTCCCATGTGGTCTTCCTGATCCAGCATATCTCCGCAGGTGGTACAGACTTTATAGTGATAAACCTGAGTGGTACGCCAAGCAGAAGGGGTATGAGTATGAACTTCGATAGCAGGAAAGAGATATGTGAACGTAAGCATATCCTTATTCATGTTATTGTTTACTGTAATCCAGTTTCCGTCCACGCAGATTTGAACACTATTAGGAAACTCGTAGCCCTGATTTGCTATTAAATTAATCTCTGCACCATATTTGTGACCTTCCTGGTATTTTATACCAGGAAGGATATAATCCTGATTGGTATGATCAACCCATGCTATACCATTATTGTAGAAACTTCCAATGACATTGTTGTTAAGTTTGCAGGTATTTTCCTGCACTGTTACGAAATAATCCGGAGTGCATCCAGATTGAGGTGCATCCAGTCCGGTGATGTTTACCGAATTGATGTACATATTGTCGGCGATCAGCTGAATAGTGGCACGTGCGTGGTTGACATCCTGTACAGTCAGAGAAGCAGACTCCAAATTAATGGTTGCTTCTGTTCTGGAAGCGGCAAAGGCATAGCCGCTTTTGGCAAAGAGGCAAACTGACAGTTCATATAGTTCACCGCCTACGAAGGTATCGGCAGCACTCATAGTTGTACCGGTAGAAACCTTTCTCCAGCGCAAGCCATTCTGATAGCCGTCAGAGTTGTAATATGTATCTATCTGACAGGTGCCACCGTAAATTTGAAGAAATGTATCAGGTGTCTGCAAATGAACCGGGTGATAGATCAACATGTCCACATTGTCAATGGTAGTAGCTGCATAGGCAATTGTCGGTATCATACCGATTATCATTGCAAAACATAGAAGGCTAAGCAGCAGAGTCTTCATTTTTGTTTTCATTTAAACACACTCCTTTTGTGAAAAATTTTGCTGCAATTTGTGCAACACAATGTTCCTCATTTCAAAATTCCAATGAGTGAACTTCAATAAATATTCGATAACTTATATTATATTGTAATTATAACTGCTACTAACCTATTTGTCATCATAGTAAAAGTACAAGATATGACATTTTTGAAAAAAAGCAAGTTTTTTTGCTCTAAAATATTTGAAAAAAACAGTCTTTACAGATATATAGCATTATTTGTTTTAGAAAGAAATTTATAAATAACTATGAATATCAAAAAATGTTTTAGAAGATAATATAAGTAAAAGTGTGAAAGGAATGTTGCACATGAAAGATAAGATTTTTGGTGTATTACAACGAGTAGGAAGGTCGTTTATGCTTCCTATTGCAATTTTACCGGTAGCGGGACTTTTTTTAGGTATAGGTGGTTCTTTTACCAATGAAACAATGCTTGAGACCTATGGACTACTAAATATCATGGGACCGGGTACCATATTATATTCAATATTAACTGTTATAAGTGCAGCCGGTGATATAGTATTTGCTAATCTGCCTCTGCTTTTTGCGATGGGTGTCGCTATTGGTATGGCACGAAAAGAAAAAGATGTAGCTGCATTATCTGCTTCAATAGCATTTTTGATAATGCATGCTTCTCTCGGAGCCATGATTAATATAAATGGCGGACCTGATGCAATGCTTAGTGGTTCAACTGCCAATGTGTTAGGTATCACTTCCCTCCAGATGGGTGTGTTCGGTGGTATAATTGTTGGTCTTGGAGTTGCAGCACTTCATAATAAGTTTTATAAGATTCAGCTTCCGCAGGTATTATCTTTCTTTGGAGGCACAAGATTTGTACCTATAATAAGCTCAATCGTATTTTTAGCAGTAGGTATATTAATGTTCTTTATATGGCCGCCGGTACAGACTGTAATTTATAAGGTTGGAGATCTGGTATTAAGGTCAGGATATTTTGGCACCTGGATATATGGTCTTATGGAAAGAGCACTTATTCCTTTTGGTCTGCATCATGTATTCTATTTACCTTTCTGGCAGACTGCCGTGGGAGGAACTGCTATTGTAGACGGTCAGTTAATAGAAGGTGCACAGAATATTTTCTTTGCAGAGCTTAGTTCAAGAGGAATTGAACACTTTAGTGTTTCTGCGACAAGATTTATGTCCGGAAAGTTCCCATTGATGATTTTCGGACTTCCGGGAGCGGCTCTTGCTATGTATAAATGTGCTAAGCCGGAGAAGAGGCAGATAGTAGGGGGCCTTCTTCTTTCAGCAGCACTTACCTCAATGTTAACCGGAATAACGGAGCCTATTGAATTTACGTTTTTATTTGTTGCACCGATTTTATATGTGATTCACTGTATCTTTGCGGGACTTGCTTATATGCTCATGCATATATTCGGTGTAGGTGTAGGTATGACCTTCTCCGGTGGGTTAATTGACTTAACCTTGTTTGGTATCTTACAGGGTAATGCAAAAACAAGCTGGATTTGGATTGTAGTAGTAGGTTTAGTATATTTTATAGTTTATTATCTCTTGTTTAGTTTCCTGATAAAAAGGTTTGATTATAAAACGCCGGGACGTGAAGAAGGAGAAGAAGATGTTAAATTATATACCAGAGCTGATGTTGATGCTAAAAACAATGGTAAGCTATCTGCGGGTGAAGCTGCTGATAATACGTCAATTCTTATAACAAGAGGGTTAGGCGGAAAAGGTAATATAAATGATATTGACTGTTGTGCTACAAGACTAAGAGTAACTGTAAGAGACGGAAGTAAGGTATCAGAAGATACATTAAAAGCGTCAGGTGCAGCCGGTGTGATAAAAAAGGGAAATGGTGTTCAGATAATATATGGTCCAAGGGTTACTGTAGTAAAAGCAAATCTTGAAGAATTTCTGGACAGTAATATAAGTGATAACACAGAAAATGAAAACCGTAATATTGAATCAAATGTTGTTTCCGAAAACAAATCAGAAAAATGCACCTTGTCTAAAAAAATAAAAGTTTTTTCACCAATTAAGGGTAAGCTTGTGTCACTTAGAGAAGTTGATGATGATGTGTTTTCTAATGGCATGATGGGAAAAGGTGCAGCTATTATACCGGAGGAAGGAGAAATATATGCTCCTTTTGACGGAGAATGTACTCTCGTGTTTGATACGAAACACGCTATAGGCTTAAAATCTAAGGAAGGTGTTGAAGTATTAATTCATATCGGAATAGAAACTGTTGGTTTAAAAGGTAAAGGGTTTGATATAAAAGTTAAAGAAAATCAGAAAGTTAAAAAAGGAGAATATTTAGGCAGCTTTGATATTAATGTAATTAAAGAAGCAAATTTAAATATTATTACACCAATAGTTATAGTAAATACTAATGAATATGCTTCGGTGAACAAAATTACTGATGGAGAAGTTGATGTCGGTGATGGAATTATAGGGATAGGTTAAATGTAGTTTGAATTAAAATGAATATATTTATTAAAAAGAAGAATGATGTTTCACGTGAAACATTGTTCTTCTTTTTAAAACACGACTAAAAATCTATAATAATGTTTCACGTGAAACATTAATTTATTATGAATGTTCTCTTGTAAAGAGTATTTGTTTAGTGTTATAATAGCAATACTGTTATAAACGCAACATTAAAAGCTTTATTAATATTTAAATGAATATGGAGATTAGTGTGAAACAATGAGCCAATCAGACGCAATACTTGTGCTAGCACGAAGAATTGCGGATGTTTGGCGAATGTACAGTATGAGTAACGTAAAGCATTAGCTTGAAGTTACGAATACGGACGGGTGCGGGAGCTTCTTCAGATGCGGAGCAACCGAGTTTCATAACTATTGGTGTTAATTAAAACATGGAGGATTTATGGGAAGAACTATTGCAATAGCAAATCAGAAGGGTGGAGTTGGCAAGACAACTACTACCATTAATTTATCAGCAAGCCTTGCTGAAATGGGTAAAAAGGTTCTTGTAATTGATTCAGACCCGCAGGGGAATACTACAAGTGGTCTTGGTATTGATAAGAATGAACTTGATAAGACAATATATGAACTTCTTTTAGGAGAAAATACTATAGAGGAAGCTGTTATCAAAACACCAATAGATAATTTAGAGCTTCTGGCTGCTAATATTAATTTGTCAGGTGCAGAGATTGAGTTGATTGGCGTAGAGAAAAAAGAGTATATCCTTAGGGACGAATTATTAAAAGTTAAAGAAAAATATGATTTTATATTAATAGATTGTCCACCGTCATTAAGTATGCTGACGATTAACGCTATGTGTGCGGCAGATACTGTGCTTGTACCTATTCAGTGTGAATACTATGCTTTGGAAGGTCTTTCACAGCTGATACATACAATTAACCTTGTAAAGAAGAGATTAAATCCTAACCTTGAGATGGAAGGTGTGGTATTTACAATGTATGATGCCAGAACAAATTTATCTTTACAGGTTGTTGAAAATGTTAAATATACATTGAAGCAGACGATATATAAAACTATTATTCCTAGAAATATAAGACTTGCTGAAGCGCCTAGTCATGGTCTTCCTATTAATTTATATGATGGTAAATCAGCCGGTGCAGAAAGTTACAGACTTCTTGCAGAAGAAGTTATTGAACATAGTTTATAAAAATAAAGCGGTTTAGAGTTAATACGAAGAACAGAAAGGGAAAGAAACATGGCTAAAGTAAAAAGAAGCGGTCTGGGAAAGGGACTTGATGTACTTATTCCTACAGGCGTTATGGACAATATAGAAGCAAATAATAAAGAAGATGCTGTTAAAGCACCGGGTGAAGATACGGTTAAAGTGAAAATCTCTAAGATTGAGCCTAACAGAGAACAGCCAAGAAAGAATTTCGATGAAGAAGCGTTAAATGAACTGGCTGAATCAATAAAAACTTATGGTATTATTCAGCCTCTGGTTGTACAGCAAAGAGATGGTTATTATGAGATAATTGCCGGAGAAAGAAGATGGAGAGCTGCAAAACTGGCAAACCTGAAGGAAGTACCGGTTATTATTAAAAATTACACTGATAAAGAGATTATGGAAATCTCTATAATAGAGAATATCCAAAGAGAAAATTTAAATCCAATAGAAGAGGCGATGGCGTATCAGAGACTTCTGACAGAGTTTGAACTCAAACATGAAGAAGTTGCCCAAAGAGTATCCAAGAGCCGCTCAGCTATTACTAATTCATTAAGACTTTTAAAGCTGGATTCAAGAGTACAGGAGATGGCAGCAAGACTTGAGTTAACTTATGGCCATGCGAGAGCACTTCTTGCTATTGAAAACGGTGACAGCCAGTATGAAGTTGCAAAGAAAGTAGTAGAAGAGAATTTAAGTGTAAGAGACACAGAAAAGCTGGTTAAGAAATGTACGGAGCCGCCTGCTGTAAAGAAAACAGAAGAAGATGTTGTTACAAGAGATTCTTTTGCCTATGACAATTTAGCAAAACAATTTGAACAGCTGTTATCTACCAAGGTTAACATCAACAGAAAGAATGATAACCGAGGAAAAATTGAAATAGAATATTATTCTTTGGAAGAATTAGAAAGAATTTTTGAATTAATAAGTAATATAGGTGAATAATATATATTGATATACCAGGAGGATTAAAAAATGATAGAAATGTTGGAGAACTTACCTTTTGACGAAGTGTATTTGAAGCTGGGCATTATTATTGCGGTAGTTGTACTTTTGGTTGTAGCAATTGTTCAGCTTATACTTACAATTGGTATGAGAAGAAAGTATAAAAAATTTATGAAGGGCAAGAACGGTACTTCTTTAGAGGATAGTTTCTTAAAGGCATATGATGAGATAAAGGTTCTTCAGAAGGAAGATTCAGCAAACAAGGAAGCAATAAAATTAATAAATAAGCATTTGTATCACTCTTACCAGAGAACCGGTATTGTAAAGTATAATGCGTTCCAGGGCATGGGCGGAAAAACAAGCTTTGCAATGGCATTGCTTACTCAGGGTAAGAATGGTATAGTTATTAATTCAATTCACGGCAGAGAAATGAGCTGTGTATATATTAAGGAAATTAAGAAGGGTGAATGTGAGGTTGCTTTAAGTCCTGAAGAAGGAGAGGCACTTGATATTGCTCTTGGTGTGAAATAATAATAAATTCAGAATCTGTTGATGCAATGATGTTTATGTCTGCTAAAGTAAAGATGATGATTTTATTACATGGAGGAATTGCAGATGCATAAATATCTGAGTGCAATAGGAATCAGTAATTATAAAACTAACAAAGATGTAGAAAAGCTTATTCGTAAGCTTGAGAGCAAATCAGGAAAAACATATCTGGCCAATATTAATGATGTAGATTGTTACAAACAGACATATATTAAACTTGGCAGAAAAATAGGCATATCAATCTGCGGCATGTTAGATGATGAAAATAATTATTACAGAGAATATTATTTTCCATATCTGAGTGTAGACCAGATTTCTACTCATGCAGAGTGTGAGGTTCAAAGACATGCGGAGAAAGAATCCTATTCCGGTATGTGCGAAGAATATAAGCTGGGAGTTTCATTAATATTTTATTTACAGAACAGTACAGAGTATTTGAAGCGTTATCTTGAAGAAGAATATTCAACCGGTATTTCGGCTGTAATGTTGTGCGGCTTGTCCGTATCAGGATGTGTTCTGCTTCCTGTAAAAAAGACGATAAAACAAGCTGAAAAGATTAAAAGTGACAATATAAAAAGAAGCATGCTCTTTGAAGCTGCAAAGCAGGGAAGTGAGGATGCCATTGAAACTCTTACAATGGAAGATATGAATATGTTTTCGAAGATTAATGACAGAATTGAAAATGAAGATATATATTCTATTGTTGATACAAGCTTTCTGCCAAATGGCGTAGAGTGTGATCATTATACAGTTATTGGAGAAATTATAGAGATAGAACAGGATATTAATTCTATAACCAATGAAGAGGTATATATTCTTACTATTGAATGTAATACCATGGTGTTTCCGGTTTGTATAAATAAGAAAGCTCTTATTGGTGAGCCGGTTGTAGGAAGACGTTTTAAGGGTGTTATATGGATGCAGGGAACTGTAAAATTTAGTAATGAAATGTGAACTGTAATATAGCTGCATAGACGTCAGCAATATTGACTTTATAATCAAATTAGTATAAAATAGCATTTGCTGTGGATGTCTTCGTAGCTCAGCAGGATAGAGCGTTCGCCTCCTAAGCGAAAGGCCGCGCGTTCGAATCGCGCCGGGGACGTATAAAGCCGGAAACCTAGTTATAGTGTTTTCGGCTTTAGTTATATGGTGAAACAGTTGTTGCAGCAGTAAATATATGATACTATTAATAAAGTAATAATTTGTTTAACAGGATGGACGATATGAATTATATTGTATTAGATTTGGAATGGAACCAAAGTGCATCCGGTAAGTCGGGGGAAGTGGCCGAACTGCCGTTTGAAATAATTGAATTTGGTGCTGTTAAGATGGATGGCAGTAAAAATATCATAGATAATTTTAATGAAACTGTCTGCCCGCAGGTATACAAAAAACTTCACTTTGCTACAAAGAACTTAATAAAGGTGAAAGAAGAGGAGCTTAAGAAATCCAGAACTTTCAAAGAGGTTGCTGAAGATTTTATAAAGTGGTGTGGCTCAGATTATACCATATGTACCTGGGGTATTGCAGATTTGACAGAACTTCAGCGTAATTTCAAGTATTTTGATGTGAAGAATCCGTTTTCAACACCGCTATATTATTTTGATATACAGAAGATGTTCAGTCTTTTATATGAGGATGGCAAGACCAGACGTTCATTAGAGGATGCTGTAGAATTTCTTGGTTTAGAAAAAGACAGAGATTTTCATCGGGCGTATGATGATGCCCATTATACTGCAAAAATTATTCAGAATATGAATATGGAATGTGTAAAAGGTAATTATTCTGTGGATTATTACCGCCCGCCGCAAAATAAAAAAGATGAAATATATATTGTATTTGGAAGCTATTCAAAGTATGTATCCAAAGTGTACAATTCCAAAGAAGATATGATGGAAGACAAGGATGTTACTGCTACCAGATGTTATCAGTGCGGCAGATTGCTCAGAAAGAGAGTAAAGTGGTTTCCGTCAGGAAGAACATATTTATGTGTTGCCCAGTGTACAAAGCACGGATATATAAAAGGTAAAATAAGAGTGAAGAAATGTGATGACGGCAAGATTTTTGCAGTCAAGACTCTTAAGATTACTGATGAAGATACAGTAAAGGCTATTAAAGAGCGAAGAAATGAAGTCAGAAAAAAAAGACGTGAAAGAAGACTGAAATCACTCACAGAGTAACTCCAGTCTTAGGATTAGTTAAAATAGCTTTGTTTTATACGCTTTTTACGTCGCTTTTCTGCACGTCGAAGGCGTACGCTTTTTGGTTTAAAGTATATTGCAACAAAAATAAGTATAATAAGAAATACTATGAAAGAACCGATGTATATTAACAGCATCTTATATGAGATAAGTATCTTTCCTTCATTAGAGAATATAGCATCTGTTGTATCAGACTCTGTCGGTATGTTCAAATGTTCAAAGGCTGAAGTTGTTTCGCCTGAGGTGAACTTTAACAATGAATCTCCAACTTTTATGCCATCATAGTAATAGTTAATTGTGGCTATAGTACCTGTAAGTTCGTCGGCACTTTCTGAATATGTTATTTCCGTTTCTACAGAATCTAATGTTTCAAATGAAGGAAGTATTATGGTACTGTCTCTTTCTATTGTAATAAGTGAAGAAGATGCAGGAAGGACAGAAGCAAGTAAAGAGGTCTTGTTGTGTGTATTTGAAATTCCCGACATCTCATCTGCCATATTGTAAAGAGCAAAATTTGAAAAACCATAATTCATAAGGGTTATTGTATCAGTGTACTGGGTAAAATAACTATCCATTATTACGCTGATAAGTTCTAAGTCACCTTTTTTACAGTAGGTAACTAAAGTTGTACCTGCCTGATCAGTATAACCTGTTTTTCCGGCGATGCAGTACTCATAATAGTAGTTATCCAAAGGATTCATCATACTATGAAGAGTTCTTATATGGCGTGTTTCCGGTTGCAGGTTGGTAGGCGGTATCATATAATAATTTGTCGAACTTACAGAAAGAAAACTGTTATTCTTTATTGCATCCATCATGATTAATGCCATGTCGTGACAGGTTGTATAATGATTGTCATCATGGAGACCATTAGCATTCGCAAAGTGGGTATCTTTACAGCCGATTTGAGCAGCACGTTCATTCATCATGTTAACAAAATTGTCAATACTGCCTCCGGTATGTACGGCAAGACCATTGGCAACATCATTAGCAGAAGCAAGCATGAGTCCATACAGGCTCTGTTCAACAGTGAGCTGTTCGCCATGATTTAATGCAAGATAAGATGCACCTTCTTCCAAATTAAATATAGAAGGATCAGTATATGTAACCACATCATTTAATGAGGTGTTCTCTATTGTAAGAAGTGCTGTAAGTACTTTTGTCATACTAGCAGGATAATTTCTCTTATCGCAGTTTTTATCGTATAGTATAGTTCCGGTATTTACATTGATAAGTATGGCTGAGTTTGCAGATATGGTCGGAGCAGCCGGCCAGTTATCAGAAGTAATATAGGGACTTTGGTTGTGTAAAGTATCCGGTGTTGCAAGAGCCGACATATCAGTTAGAGGTAATATTAATGTAGCAGTAATGAATAATGCACTGACAAGACGTTTTGTCTGACGGATTATATATGATAAACAATTCATGTGAATCTCCAATTCTATAATTATTGCAGTTAAAAAAGTAATGGTTTGTGGTATAATGATATAGAACGTCATATACCAGGTATAGTAACTGCTATGCAGATTATTTGACAAATAAATATCTATACTCGTATAATACAACATTTTTTGCGAGTTGTCATAAAAATTTTAGTGGTATTTTTTACAAAATGCCTTTATATATGATGTTTAATAAAAAATTAATATTTTAGAGCATATTGAAGGGATGAAAAATGAGACTTAGAAATATTAAAGGTGCGTCTGATGTGCTGGATGCAAGTAATTATGTAATAGACACTCCGCAGGATTATAGAGGAAAGTGGAGCAGTTTATTTGAAAACAATAACCCGATTCGAATTGAGGTTGGTATGGGTAAGGGAAAGTTTATTGTTCAGCTGGCAAAGAGCAACCCTGACATTAATTATATTGGCATTGAGATGTACTCCAGCGTACTTGTGCGTGCTGTTCAGAAGATTGAGGAAGAAGAGATACCTAATCTTTTGTTTATTTGTATTAATGCAGAAGAACTTCCGTTAATATTTGATGAAGGCGAAATAGATAGAATATATCTTAATTTCTCTGATCCATGGCCGAAGGACAGACATGCCAAGAGAAGACTTACTTCACCTAAGTTTATGAAAAGATATGATGCGGTTCTTAAAGCCGATGGTATAGTTGAATTTAAAACAGATAACGTAGATTTGTTTAGATATTCTCTGGAATCTATTCCGGAGGCAGGCTGGACGATAAAAGAATACACTGAGGATTTACATAATAGTGCTATGGCAGAAGGTAATGTCATGACTGAATATGAAGAGAAGTTTGTAAAGCTGGGTAATAATATTTGTAAACTTGTTGCCTTCAGATAAGCGCATATTTAAGTCTGTTCCATATAATATATTAAGGAAGCTATATTATACGGAGCAGACTATTATGAATAAAATAAATTGTATAAAGAAAAAGATATGTGTCAAAGCATACTTCTATCCTAAGCTGGACAAAAAGCTCCTTAAAATAAAGAAGTGTTTTGATGAAGGTGATAGTATATGCAATAAGAAAAAATGTA
>JAZULV010000135.1:0-13837 GCA_045603305.1 Lachnospiraceae bacterium
TTTTTAATATTTATAGGATATTATGCGTGCCTGTTTTTGTTTACAAAAGATAGTGTGAGCACAGAAAACGAAAAAAGAGAGTTAAGTCAGTTGCCAGAAATTTCTCCGGAAAATTATCCCGATATAACTAAAGAGTTTACCGCTTATTTAAAAGATTATATTCCATATAGGCAAAAGGTAACTCAGTTGTATAATGATACAATGGTTAATGTATTTAACATTTCAAATGAAGATGCTGTAATAATTGGTAAAGATAATTGGTTGTTTTATAACTCCAACGTTAAAGAGAGTAATACTAACGAAATTATAGATTACAATGGAAGCGAGATATTTACAGAAGAGCAGATGGAGAGAATTGCGCGGGAGATCAGGGGTGCAGATGCGTTTTGTAAGGAACACGGTGCTCAGATGGTTTTTCTGATTGCTCCTAACAAAAGTTCAGTGTATCCTCAAAATATGCCAAGTTCTTATGTTAAAGTAAATGATGTTACTCGTATTGATTTATTGTATGACTACCTTTGTGAAAATACGGATGCTATTATAATTTATCCAAAACAAGAGTTAATGAAATTATCGGAGGATTATAAGGTTTATTTTGCAAATGACACACACTGGAACGGATTAGGTGGATATTTTGCATCTTCATTAATAGCGAAGGAACTTGGAATAGAATATCCAAAGCTAGATGATATGGAATTAATCAGCCAGTCATCGGCTGAAGATTTGAAGCTAATGTTAGGTGTATCTTATTATAGTGAAGATATAGGGAACCTGACTCCGGATTTCGGTAAAATGTGCAAGATGTATAAGCTAGAAAAGCTGGAACATATAGAATATTTTGAAACGGACAATAAAAATGGTAAAAGAATGCTTCTTTTAGGTGATTCGTTTAGTGAAGCGTTGGTGCCTGCTTTGGGAATAACCGTCGAATATTTTGATGTTTCAAGATCCAGATATTATAAGTTTGCTGAAAACAAAGAGTATGATTATGTTGTATATGAATTGGTAGAGCGAAGTATGGCAATTCTAGCAAATCAAGAAGAATAGTGGATTATAGAGTGGGGAATAGAACGGAAGGGCTGGGATTGTCGTGTTGCTACACAATCTCAGCCCTTTCATAAACATTGACACCACACCACAAGCTGTCCGGCAATCTCTGCATCATTGTAGATATTTACAGGTATAAAAATGAGAACATTCGCAGTAAGGCACCTATAGATGATTATTTTTCACTTATTTATTCCAGAGAGGATGCAAAGGAGATAAAGCCAAATCCAGAGATTTATTTAAAGGTTATGGAGACTCTTAAGGTTAAGCCACAGGAGTGTTTGATATTCGAGGATTCACTTATTGGAATTGAGGCTGCCTGCAATGCGGGAATTGAAGCTGTAGCAATGTATGACAAATATTCTGATGGCGAGAGGGAAGAGATTAATAAGAGGGCGAAGTATAGCTTTAACAGTTATCTTGAATTGATAGAGAAATTAGAATAAATAAGCTTGATTAAGGAGTAGTTGATGAGTTTGAGAACAATTATGATATTTCCTGAATTTGAAAACATGGAGATAATAGACAGCATAAGAAAGAGATATGATCCGCTGGCAGATTTAGTACGACCACACATAACAATAGTATTTCCTTTTGAAAGCAGGATGAGCAACAAAGAGTTGTCTGAGATTTTGGAAAACAGATTGAAGAGTGTAAAATCATTTGAAATTAAATTGCAGGGTATAAGCAGACAGAAAGATACCTTTGGGAATTATCTGTTTTTGGATGTTTTACAGGGACAAGAAGAAATATGCGGTATTCATAACATGCTGTACGATAACGAATTTAAAGAGTTTGTTTCAGGAAGACACTATGTACCGCATATGACCATTGGGAAATTACCTGCTGTAGAGATGTTAAATGAAGCTTATGATGAAGTTAAATCAATTAAAGAGTCTTTCATAACAATAGTCAATAAAATATCTGTTGAAATGATTGGAGATAATGAGGAGTCGATTATTATAATAGAGAAAAATTTAGCATAATTATTCTTTTCAAAATAAAAAGAGAGCCCACGCATGGAACTCTCTGGGCCACGCGCCTCGCAAGCAACGTAGCACAACCACTAATATGACTATACTAGAAAATTTGAGTTTAGTCAACAAGAAATTTGTGACAATAATAATATATGCACAATTACAAAACAGGATGAGGATAATTTAATAATTTAATCAAGATATTGTTGATAAAATTACAACAACCCCATCCCCTTCATAACCACTATAATCACAAACAGTGTAAACATCGACACAATACTGGTCCATACTACAAGCTGTCCGGCAAGTTCCGCATCATTGTCCATCTCACCTGCCATTATGGCACTGGATACGGCAATCGGTGAGCTAAAGAGTGCAATTAATGAGGAGTAGTGGGCTGGTCCAAAATTTAATAGGGTTGTGTGCCTTGATACAAGGACAGCGGTTAGGAGTGCCAACGACGGCACGAATACTGTTCTTACTGAGGTTCCGTAAATTATCTGAGGCAGAAGTCCTTTAATTGCCTTGAAGCTGAACTGGCCGCCAAGTACGATAAGAGCCAGCGGTGAAGCTATTTTTGATACATTTGCAATTGCAGAATAGAGGAATGGCAGATTATTCTTTATAGAGAATACCGGTTCACCGATAGCGTTTAACGGAATAAAACCTCTTATAAAAAGCACAATCAGGCCGGTACATACACCGATAATAAGAGGGTTCTTAATTATTTTCATAAGCAGGCTTTTGATATTTAGCTGCTTTTGCTTATCGCCTTTAATAAACACAGTCAGAGCAATTACTCCAAGAACATTAAAGGCAGGAATAGCAAAGGCCGAAAGCACTGCGGCAATACCAACACAGCCGGCACCACCAAGAGTCTCAGCCAGTGGAAGGCCAATAAGGGCATAGTTGGAGCGGAAGAAGCTCTGGAGAATTACACCCTTTTGACGATCGTTCTTCACAGTAAGCTTTACACAAATAAAACCAATAATAAAAATAGTGAGTATGACTATTAATACAAATATAACAGTGTTCCATTCTATGGAGCTAAGATTATCAATCTCGTACACATTGTAAAACAGCAGAACAGGCAGAGCCACACGGAATACAAATTTATTTGCTGTGGCCAAAAAGTTATCATTGAAAAAATTAATCTGCCTTAAGAAATATCCCAGCAGTATGAGAAGTATTATCGGGAAGATTGCATTGATTGCAAAAGTAAATATTGAAAGCATTGTTATCTCCGTAATGTATTGTAATAATCAGATGTAGCTCAAAAAAGCTACAGATAAAATCAGGGGTGGTAAAACAAAAATAGTTGTTACATAATGCCTTAGTATGCTTATTCTTCATCACCCTCTATAAGCTTTAACAGCGTAGGTTCTAAGTTAAATTCATCAACCAGTCGGTGTACCTCGGCAAGGGCTTTGTTCCTTGTAGTTAACGGAAGGCTGGTTTTCTTCGCTCTGATTAATATATTCTTTGGCGTATGTTCAAAATCAATGAATTCTAAAAGCTGGGTTTTGTAGCCACAGTATTCGAGCAGGTTTGCTCTTATGGCATCAGTAAACAAAGCCGCAGTACGCTCCTTAATAATTCCGTATCGGGTAAGAATAGAATAATCCTCAGACTTTATCTGGCTGTTTAACTCATGCTGGCAGCACGGTACTGAAAATATCATGTCTGTGTTCCAGGATATTGCGTTGTACAAAGCGTAGTCAGTGGCAGTGTCGCAGGCGTGAAGAGTAATAACCATATCTACATGGAAATCACACTTATAACCATTGATGTCACCAAGCTCAAAGGTCAGCCCGTCATAACCGTACTTCTTTGCTGCTTCATTACACTTTGCAATAACATCCTTTTTTAAGTCCAGACCAATCATTCTTGTCTTGATGTGTTTAATTTCTGTGAAGTAGTAATAAAGTACAAAAGTAAGGTAGGACTTGCCACATCCAAAATCTATAACAGTAATATCCTTGTAATCCTTCTGGGAAATAAAATCATCTATAATTTCAACAAATCGGTTAATCTGCTTAAACTTATCGTACATAGAGCCGATAACATGTCCGGACTTACTGAATACGTTCATGTCAACCAGAGGAGGAATAATCATGCCCTCGTCTAATATATAGTTCTTCTTTCTGTTGTGGGTGCTTGTCTTAACCGGCGCACTTTTAACAGCAGTTTTGTTAAACATAGGCTTGCCCTTTTTGGTGATGCGGATACTGTATTCATAAGTATCCGTCCATGCATTGAGCTGCTTAAATTCACCGGACAATAGTTTCGTGCAGTAATCTTCAAGGTCTTCCTGTCTAATATTGTCATGAAAAACCTGCTTTTCGGTGTATTTCTCTGCCTGATAATAATTATCTTTAAGCGAGATTGAAATCTTTTTATATTCAGCACCGGATTGAGGGTTGCTGATAATTAATTTATAAGGTGATGATAAAACAATCTGGCTTATATATTCTGCCGGCATAGTAGTCCTCCTTTTGTGTATATGCAAAAGCAATATAACTGAATATGTTTCATAGTGTTGAGTTCGTCACAGAACGATAATTTACTTTAAAATATGTTTAATATGTTATACAATGTATTATAATGAATTAACACATATTTTCAAGGAGGGATTATCATGCCTGAATGGTTAAAAGACGCGGTGTTTTATGAAATTTATCCGCAGAGTTTTAAAGATACCAACTCAGACGGTATAGGGGATTTTGAGGGAATTATAAGTAAGCTTGATTATATAAAGGATTTAGGATGTAACGCTATCTGGATGAATCCTTGCTTTGAATC
Source organism: Lachnospiraceae bacterium (assembly GCA_045603305.1). Taxonomy (GTDB): domain Bacteria; phylum Bacillota; class Clostridia; order Lachnospirales; family Lachnospiraceae; genus JAFRXK01. The sequence continues at coordinate 4,827 of JAZULV010000135.1, forward strand.
ACCATTTTTTGATGCCGGCTATGATGTGGCAGATTATTATAAGACTGCCCCGAGATACGGCACAAATGATGATTTGAAGAGGTTATTTGATGAAGCTCACAAGAGAGGCATGCATGTGCTTTTAGATTTGGTTCCGGGACATACTTCTATTGAGCATCCGTGGTTTAAAGAGTCTATGAAGGCTGAAAAGAATGAATACAGCGACAGGTATGTCTGGACAGATAATGTCTGGATAGGATTTGAGGGAATTAATCATATTGCCGGTACAATTCGTGGAATTTCTGATAGAAACGGTTCTTGTGCCGTTAATTTTTTCTCAACCCAGCCGGCACTTAACTATGGCTTTACAGTAAGAGACAAGGAGTGGATGCTTCCGCCGGATGCTCCGGAGTGCCTTGCAAACCGTGAAGAGATGAAGAATGTAATGCGCTTCTGGATGAAGCTTGGCTGTGATGGTTTCAGAGTTGATATGGCCCATGCGATGGTTAAGAATGACCCGGATGATAAGGGAACTATCGAACTTTGGAAGGATTTCAGAGCATTTATGGATGAAGAGTTTCCTGACAAGGTTATGCTTTCCGAGTGGGGAGAGCCGGACAAGTCTCTTGCCGGAGGCTTCCATATGGACTTTTTGCTTCACTTCGGACCAAGTCATTATCTTGACCTTTTCAGAGTAGAGGAGCCTTTCTTCTCAAGAAGAGGAAAGGGCGATGCAGCAGCATTTGCTGAAAACTACATGATTAACTACAACAAGACCAATGGTAAGGGACTTATGTGTATACCTTCCGGTAATCACGATATGTCCAGAATTTCAGAAAGACTTGATGATGAAGAGCTTAAGCTTGCTTTTGCATTTATTCTTACCATGCCGGGAGCACCATTTATTTATTACGGCGACGAAATAGGTATGAAGTATCTGGCGGATTTGAAGTCCAAGGAAGGCGGCTTCCATCGTACCGGAGCCAGAACTCCTATGCAGTGGGATGACAGTACCAATGCAGGCTTTTCCTGTGCACCGGAGGACAAGATTTATATCTGCATAGACCCGGATAAGAACAGACCTACGGTTAAGGCACAGATGGAAGATAAGGATTCTCTGTGGCATACTGTACAGGAGCTTATTAATGTAAGAATGAATAATAAAGAATTGCAGAGTGAAGCACCGATAGAGTTTGTTTATGCAAAGCCATTTGAGTATCCTTTCGTGTATACAAGAGGCGATGAAAAATCAAAGATTTTAGTTGCACTTAACCCATCAGGCAATGAGGTTTCCTGCGATATCAGAGTTAAGAATTGTGAGTCAGTAATATACAGTTACGGCGGCGAAGCTTCGTTAAATGAAGGCAGACTTGTTATGCCAAAGGAAAGTGTAAGCATTTTTAGGGTAAATTAATGTGATAAATATGTGATTTCCAAACTAAAACATTAAAAAAACTTTACTTAATTATATACAGTGTGTTATAATAGCGCATAATATCTAAAAGCAAATTGATTATGGAGGATAATTATGAAGACAGTTAAGACATTAAATAAGAACACATTAACTAACACAGTTAAGAAGGGCGGATGCGGCGAGTGCCAGACATCATGCCAGTCAGCATGTAAGACATCATGTACAGTAGGCAATCAGACATGCGAGAACGCTAACAGAAAATAATTAACCAGTAATTATAGGACACTTTGTCTTTAAGGCAAAGTGTCTTTAATAGCGTAGTATGCAGATAAAAGTTTATGCCTGAATAGTGGGCAGAGCTTTTTATATACCTTAGTATACGAAAAACTGCCGGCGGCAGTTTTTGTATTTGTTATGGGTGATTTAAGCCTGCATATTACACCATTTGAAAGGAGAACAGAGTTGGTTCATCAGTATAAAAGTAACGGTTATAACATTGTACTTGATGTATGCAGCGGTTCTGTTCATATTGTCGAAGAGGTTACATATGACGTAATTGCTTTGTATGAAGAGAATACACCGGAGCAGATAGCAGAGCAGTTATCCGGTAAGTATGATAAATCTGAGATTGAAGATGCGTTATCAGATGTTAAGGAACTTATTGAAGCCGGTATGCTTTTCACCGAGGACAATTACAGAGATATAGTTATTGATTTTAAGAATCGCCAGACAGTTGTTAAGGCGCTTTGCCTGCATGTAGCTCATGACTGTAACCTTGCCTGCAAGTACTGCTTTGCAGAAGAGGGCGAGTATCATGGCCGCAGGGCTATTATGAGTGAAGAGGTTGGAAAGAAAGCACTTGATTTCCTTATTGCCAATTCAGGCAGCAGGGTTAATCTTGAGGTAGATTTCTTTGGCGGCGAACCGCTTATGAACTGGGATGTGGTTAAGAAGCTGGTGGCTTACGGTCGTGAGCAGGAGAAGATTCACAACAAGAATTTCAGATTTACTCTCACAACTAACGGTGTGCTTCTTGATGATGAGATTCTAGAGTTCTGTAACAAAGAGATTAGTAACGTAGTATTAAGCCTTGACGGACGTAAAGAGGTCAATGACATGATGCGTCCAACCAGAAACGGCAAGGGAAGCTACGATATAATCGTTCCTAAGTTCCAGAAGTTTGCGGCTGGGCGAGCTAATCAGTACTATATCAGAGGTACATTTACACGTAACAACCTTGATTTTGCGAGCGATGTGCTTCATTATGCGGACCTTGGTTTTGACCAGATATCTATGGAGCCGGTTGTGGCACCTCCTGAGGCGCCTTACTCTATCAGAGAAGAAGACCTTCCGAAGATATTAGAGGAATATGACAGACTTGCTATAGAATACATAAAGCGACAGAATGAAGGAAGAGGCTTTAATTTCTTCCATTTCAATATTGATTTAGACGGAGGACCTTGTGTGTACAAACGTCTTGCAGGCTGTGGCTCAGGCACAGAGTATCTCGCGGTTACACCTTGGGGAGATTTGTATCCGTGTCATCAGTTTGTTGGACAGGAAGGATTTATCCTTGGTAACGTATATGACGGTCTTACAAACACAGAGGTCAGAGACGAGTTTAAGTTCTGCAACGTTTATGCAAGAGAAAACTGTAAGAACTGTTTCGCACGTTTTTACTGCAGCGGAGGCTGCTCTGCAAACTCATACAATTTCCATGGTACTATTACAGATACCTACGATATCGGATGTGCTATGCAGAAGAAGCGTATTGAATGTGCGATTATGATAAAGGCCGCTTTAGCGGATAGTTAAGTTGTAAAGGAGAAAGAAAGATGGGAAAGAGAAGTTATTCACGAGGTAACAACACAGTGAAGGGACTTATCAGCCTTGTTGCAGTATTCCTTGTGATTGGTCTGGTAGGTTACATGGCACTGTTTGGTACTAACAGTGTAGGCTCCGGAAGTATTTCAGACATCAAGCTTGGTCTTGACCTTGCCGGTGGTGTCAGCATTACTTACAGAGCTGTAGATGATAATCCTTCACAGGAAGCTATGGATGATGCTATCCACAAGCTTCAGATGCGTGTGGATGGTTACAGTACAGAAGCACAGGTTTATCAGCAGGGTTCAAACAGCATCTGTGTAGACATCCCTGGTGTAAGCAATGCCAACGAGATTTTAGAGGAGCTCGGTGAACCGGGAAGTCTTGAGTTTATCGATCCGGATGGTAATGTTATTCTTACCGGTGAAGATGTTGCAGAGGCTAAGGCCGGTATGGTTGAGGAAAAATACATAGTAACTCTTGCATTTACAGAGGAAGGTGCTTCTATATTTGCTGCTGAGACAAAAGAACATTTAAATGAAGTAATTTCTATTTATTATAACGGTGAGATTGTAAGTCAGCCAACAGTTAATACAGTTATTACCGGCGGAAACTGCTATATTGATGGTATGCCGGATTATGAGACTGCTTCAAATATTGCTTCCGTTATCAGAATCGGTGCTCTTCCATTGAGCCTTGAGGAAGTTAAGTCTCAGGTGGTAGGTGCAACTCTTGGTTCAGAGGCTATTTCAACAAGTATCAATGCTGGTATTATCGGATTTGTAATTGTTGCAATAATTATGATTGTTGTATATTTACTTCCGGGTCTTGCAGCTGTTATTGCACTTCTTTTATACGTAGCACTTATTATAGTAGTTATGAGTGGCTTTGATGTTACCCTTACACTGCCTGGTATTGCAGGTATTCTGCTTTCAATCGGTATGGCGGTTGACGCCAACGTAGTTATTTTCTCACGTATCCGAGAAGAGATTGCCGCCGGAAAGTCTACACGTGGTGCTATTAAGGATGGTTTCTCAAAGGCGACTTCAGCTATTCTTGATGGTAATATTACAACCCTTATTGCGGCAGCTATTCTTATCTGGAGAGGCACAGGCCCTATCAAGGGATTTGCTATAACTCTTGCAATTGGTATTGTATTATCAATGTTTACTGCGTTGTTTGTAACAAGATTTGTTATCAAGGCATTCTATAACCTTGGTCTTACTAATGCGAAGTTATATGGTAAGTCAGCTAACAGCAAGACAATTAACTTTATCGGCAAGAAAAATATTTTCTTCATATGTTCAATGCTTGCTATCGTAGCCGGCTGGATTGGTATGGCGGTTAATGGCTTTGGTGGAAATAATGTACTTAATTTCAGCCTTGATTTCGTAGGCGGTACATCAACAAGCGTTACATTTAATGAAGCTTATACTCTTGATGAGATTAATGCTGATATTATTCCTGAGATCAGAGAGATAATCGGGGCAACGGAGAGCGTTGACCCTCAGACTGTAAATGGTACAAATGAGGTTATCTTCAAGACAAGAACTCTTACTCTTGAAGAGAGAACTGCTATGGAAAAACTTTTTGTTGATGATTATGGTGTAGATAACCAGTCAATTATGGCAGAAAGTATCAGTCCTACCGTTGGTAAAGAGATGAAGAAAGATGCAGTGCTTGCTGTTATTGTAGCTACTATCTGCATGCTGATTTACATCTGGTTCAGATTTAAGGATATCAGATTTGCAACAAGTGCGATTGTGGCTATTATCCATGACGTATTAGTAGTTCTTACATGCTACGCACTCTTTAGATGGTCAGTTGGTAATACCTTTATTGCATGTATGCTTACTATTGTAGGTTACACAATTAACTCTACAATCGTTATCTTTGACCGTATCAGAGAGAACCTTGCGGCTATGGACAAGCAGGACTCTATTGCTGATGTTGTAAATACAAGCATCAGCCAGACCCTTGGCCGAAGCATACTTACATCACTTACAACCTTTGTTATGGTATTCGTTCTGTTTATTGTAGGTGTTACAGATATTAAGGAATTCTGTATGCCTCTTATGGTAGGTATCGTTTGTGGTGCTTATTCATCAGTATGTATAACCGGAGCACTCTGGTATTTAATGAAGACTAAGATTGTTAAGAAAGAGAAGTATTAATTAGTAAAAGAATAGACCGGCGAGGCAGATGCCTCGCCGGTTTTGCGGTTAAGAACATATATTATTTCATACGACTCATGACGCTATTGTGATATATAGGATTGTTTGTCACATCCGCACCGAACCACTCCGGTGGTGTGAAAGAGTTGGCATCTTCTACAGATTCAAACTCTACCTCTGCCAGTAACAGGCCTTCGAAAATGCCCATGAATTCATCCAGCTCTATGGTATGCTTCTCATCAAGGGGAATGAGGTACCGCTTCTTTAATATAACATTTCCATCGGCTTTCTCTATCAAATGCTCGTAGGACTGCTTGTTAAGTGGAAGATTGTATTCTTCTCTTACCATCATGCCCTTGCCTTTGTAGGTGAGATAGTATTCTTCGTCCTGACGGCGTACGCGTACAACGGGAGAGGTGTTTAAGTATCCCTGCTCTATGGTCAGGTATTTATAGTCATTTATATTTTCCGGAAGCTTTTCTATAAGATATTTTCTTTCGATTTCCATGGTGTCTCCTTTTAAATTTAGATGAAAGTATATTTTTTATTAGTATATATAGATTATACTTTAATTTCAATATTATAAACAAAATACTGTATAATTAGTTGTATATAAGTAAGATTTGTTTAGTTGTATTAACTTCTATTGTTTTAAGTAGTTGATGAATTATTTAATATAGAGTCAGATAGTGTGCTTGTTGACTTATATGATTAATTGGGGTATAATGGGTTTGTAATAAAATTAAAGAAACAGATATTTTTTACATACAATAATCGGAAAAAGGAATACGTGAGATATGTAAGAAGTTAAAGAAAAAAGTTTAAAATTATAAATGGGGACTGAAAATAATGGCAGAAACAATTTGTGTAATTCAAGAAAATGTACAGTGCGATGCAAGTCAGATTAAAGGAGCTGCGAAATGTTTTGAAAAAAAGGTGTTGTCATATACTGATGACAGAACTACAATTAGTGCAAACCAAAATGGAAAAAGTGTATATGATGAATCCCAGTCTGTTGTTTCCTTATTAGGAGTTAATTTAGCAAATGAGGTTGATAATATTAGAAGTTTGGGGTTGGCGTTTGAGCAATATGATGATATGTTGGCAGATTTATTTGCTACTATTAAATAATTATTGTATACAATATTGAGGAATAGTCTATGAAAAAGAAAGAAGATGAAATAACAAGGAAAATCAGAAAACTCGAAGATGAGTCCGAACGAATTGATTTTACAGTTCGTCAATATAAGAGAGATGAGGAATATCAAGAAATAAAAATAAAAAGGTCCTTAGCTGAGTTAGAGAGGATGTCGGCTTCTTGTTCAGAAAGCGATTATGAGATACGTAAGATAATAGATAAAAAAAAGCAAATTGTGAGAACTATACAACAAGAAAATAAGGGGCTTGCAGAGGAAATCAGAAAAAAGATAGCAGCAGAAAAAAACAGAGTAGAAATGGAGCGAAGCGAGCTTAATAGAGAACTTAGGGTGCTCCGAGAAAGAAAAGAAAAAAAGGGGAGAAAGGATAGTAAAGAATGAACGAGAATTCATATTTAAATCCTAATAATATACGTAGTCAAAGTGATGCTGCCATAAGAAATCTTGTTAAAGATAATAATATGTTACAGGTAGCTGAAGCAAGTTTAAACAATTTTATTAATGATAGAGAGATAAAAGGAGAGGCATTTAATGCTTTAAAACAACAAATAAGTGATTACAAAAAAGTGTTGAGTGCAATTCGTTCTGCAAATGACTCAGACATTGCTGATTACAGGACATTAAAGACGTCAGTAGGAAGTGAAATTTTAGATGGTGCTAAGATTATAAGTCAGCAAAATGTAGCAATATCATCTAGAGATGAAAATAGAAGAATAGCGAATGAATATTATGGTAAGTCCAGAGATACACAGTATCTTTGGATGGAATTCTATTATAATTGTCAAAAATCTCACTACAATAGATTAGCAGAAGCGGATCAGGAGTTATATGAGGCCTGGTACAAAAAAGAGACTGAATATGATAGAATAGAAGTTGCTACCAGACCTTTGTTCACAGCAAGTGGTCAAACTCGTGCAGCAGCAAAGAAGGCTTTGAATAATATATCGAATGCATTTAGCAATGGAACTTATTTGCCGGATATGAAGGCAGAGTGGCGCTCAGAATTATCGGCATCCTATTTAGAACGTGTGTTAGCTGTTTCAGAAGATGGAGAAATAACAGTTAAAATGAGTCAAGTTAAAAAAATACTTGGTAAGGATGCAGAATATATTACAGATGAAGAGTATCAGGCACTTGCATTAGCATATATAATGGCAGATGAGGAGGATTTAGCTGTTTTCCTTCAGTATATGACAAAAGACAGAACAGATTGTGATTATACCGTGATTCAGGAGATCACTGGCTACTCAGCAAATATAATTAACGAAGATTATTCTGAATGGACAGCAGATCAGGAAAAATTAAATGGGATTATAGGTAATGTTGGCGGATATTCAGAAGGAACGCTACATATGATACAGGAATATAGAGCCGCTGGAGACGACGATAGTGCTTTGGGGTGTATATTACAGAGAAATGAAATTGTGCAGCGTATGACATTATTATCTACGTTCTATTACATTGGTAAGTTTAGAGGTGGGTATAAGGATGAATATCCAACAATTACAGTTACAGAGGATGAGAAACAGGGGTTAACGTTGGAATTCTGCGAATTTAGAAATGTTGGAAGCGATTTAGCACCGACTATGAATACTCTGGGCAAATCTACGGTAACAGTCAGTAGTACTGTAAACGGAGAGTTTATAGATAATAAAGAGATTGATATTGCCGAATATTCAATGCTGTGTCGTTTTGGAACTTATTCAGCAGCAAGTGAGGCTGCCGGATTTACCTATGATGAAGTAACAGGAATGATTATCGATGAAGCCATTGATGAATTAGCAGATCATGTTGTTGCAAAGACAGGAAAAAAAGCTGTGGGAGAAGCTATTGGATATATTCCAGTAGTTGGAGATATAGCAGGGTTTGCAATAGAATCTGTTATGGATGAGGAACAGGCAAAACAGGATGCAGAATCTATAAAAATGCAATTTAGCATGGTGAAAGCTGCGGAGATTTACAGCGAATTTGACTGCAGTGTGAACTTTGTGGAGTTTGATACAAAAGATATGAAAGAACATGCTATTTATCCCCATGCAGGAGAACAGACCGATGCAAAAATAGCTGCAATAAATGAGGAGCTGGGAGAGGTTTTGACAAATGATTTAACCAGAGACATAGTTCTAATAAATCCTGTTAATGTCTGGGAACTTGAACAGGAGATAAGTAATAGACTGGATTTGCGCGAAATATATGAAAATATAATTTCGGGAAAGAATATAATGGAATAGGAGCGTGTATGAAGAAAAGAATAATTGTTGGATGTATAATAGTTGTCGTGTTTATACTGATTGTAATAATTGTTAGAGTAATGGAGATTGACACTTCTAACAAGGTTGATTTTGAAGATAGTACCATGGCGGAGATGATATCCTTATCAGCCGGAGTGGAATCAGTAAAAGACTTTCGTAAGGATGATTTAGAAAAAGTCGAAGAATTAAATATCGGATATACAGGTTATTA
>JAZULV010000136.1:0-9730 GCA_045603305.1 Lachnospiraceae bacterium
ATAGATAAGAATGGTACTATCTACGTCGCTAATAGAAGAGGAGTTACTGCATTTAATAGTAAAGGAAAAAAGTTGTTTTGGATAGACGAAACTAATAATATCAATAGTTTTATACGCGGCAAAAACGGTAACACTTATGCCGTATCTTCTACTTCATATGATAATAGATTTTATAACTATGCCACTATAGCCTATGACATACGCAGTATTAATTTATACAGTAAATTATCGAAGACTACATATGATTTTCCACGCTATATCACCAGTGATGAAAACATTCTTTATTACTCCAGCGAATCAATCTGCTCATCAGGCATGAATTACGATATGCTTACCGCAAGCATTTTCGGACTATATGGTGTTAATATTGACAAAAAAACTGCAAATGAAATTCTTTTATGGGCAAATGCCGGTGTTGACGGACAGGATATAGATTATTTTGCCGAGTTGGCAGATGGCAGATTTCTCGTTATCAGCCATTGCTTTGATGATAGTCCTGTTGAAGTCGCTGTTATAAGTCCGGTGAAAGCCAACCCGGATAACGAGCAAAAAATAATCACTGTAGGTGTACGCTGGGTTGACCAGTATATACAAAACGCTGTAGTTGCATATAACAACAGTCAGGATGACTACCTGATACAGCTTGTACTGGCAGACAGTGTAGCTGAGGGAAGCCAGTGCGATATATTTGCCATCGACGGCAACTCACCTATGGCTGAACAGTATGTAGACGAAGGTAAGATCGAAGACCTTACTCCATACTTTGAATCCAGCAGCAAGGTTAGTACTGAGGACTTCATACCTTCTGTAGTCGAAGCTCATACATATGATGATGTGCTTATAGGTATCCCAAGTACAGTATATCTAAAACCTATAGAAAAAGAATCTACCGGTGAGACTGCAGACTGGACTTTAGAAGAACTGCAGAAAATACTAGATAGCAATCCGGATTTAAAAAGACAATTAGATGCCTACACTGTTGCATATACTTTAGTCTATTATAACTGCTACGACTTTGTAAATTGGGAAGAAAGAACTTGTGAGTTATATAACGACTCTTCAAAGGAAAAAACTGATTTTGAAAAAATAATAGACTACGCCAGATCATTTCCGTTAGAAGCAAGTGATGAGAATACACTTCCTACCGGTTTTATGAATTCAACACAATATGGTGAGAATATATATAACATCACTCGGTTTTACAAATATATGGAGGACGATTATTCTGATATTGTTAATAATATAGACGAATACACCGGATTATTAAGAGATAACGGTATGACATACTGTATTTCCGCTTTATCAGAAAACAAAACCGAAGCGTGGCAGTTCCTTGAATCCTTGCTCTCTGCATCTTCAGACCCTACGTTTAGATTCGGTTCAGAAGTAGGATTCTTAGATATTTCCAGAAGTTGTGGAGATGGTATACCTACAAGAATAGATATGTTAGAAGATGAAAACCTACGTTGCGTTGAATTTTATGGCAATGACTACACAGAAGAATTCATGCACCTTGTATCTAATTCTACTTATATGAAATACAATATCTGTATTTATTTAATGGAATGGATTGATGTTACTCTCTATCATACACTCGATACAGATGTAGACATTTCATATATTCATGCAGTTTATCAACAAAAAAATCAAATGGATTTTGATTTACTGGATTACATAAATAATTATCATTGATAATTAATAACACTGGGTTTAGTCAACCACAAAGCACTTATTACATTAAACAAGGGGTAACATATGAATTTTTTAAAAAAGTATTCGTTTATATATAAAATAATATTAGCAGTCACTCTAGTAGTGTTAGTAGTCATATATATGGAGCATGGCTATAAAATAGCCAACCGGATATCTTTAAATTTTCCTAACTATACTAAAGATAATTCAACCGATATAGTCGCACCAAAAGATTATATATTTAGCCACACACCTTATAAAGCCGACTTTATCGAACTCGCTACCGGAACACATATGGTTCCACGTCTGGTTACTACCAGTGGTAATTGTTTATACTATGTTACTATAGAAGGAAGCAGTCCGGACAACAGTGAATCCTACACCATATGGTGCGAAAACTTTGAAAACGGTCACTTAACAGAGCAGATAATGCAACTTTCAACTGATAATTTAATTACGAATATAACAGTAGATAACAACCATAATATTTATCTGTTCACAAAAAGCCGAGTAGATATATTAGAAGGTGAACTATCAAGATATTACATAACAAAATACAAAAAAAATGGTGATGTATTACTATATAAAGAAATCACCGAATCTGTTATTTTTGGTGAACAATCTGAACAAAATTGGAACAAATATGAAAGAATCCCATATGATACTTTTTTCTATAAATCAGAATATTATTATTATTCACCTTATGACATAACAAGCGCAAGAGTAAGCAAGAATGGTGTCATTTATGCAGCTAACGAAAAAGGTGTTGTTTTATTCAGTAATAAAGGTAAAAATTTAACAAGCATAGATGGATCAAATAATATCATTAACGGAATTATTAATGACAGATATGGTGACACTCATGTTGTATATGGTGATTGCATTTATGATTATGAGATTACTAATATGACAGCAAGCTCTGTACATAGAATTAATATGTTTAGTAAACTCTCTAAAACCGGGTATAATTTCTCTTCCGAACTTGACTATTTCTTTACTTATTCCGGTGAATCAATTTGCTCGTCCGGAATGAACTATGACATGCTTACAAAAAATAGTTTCGGACTATTTGGTACAAACCTCAAAAAAGAGACTACAAATGAGATTCTTATCTGGGCAAATACAGGAGTTGATGGAAGTGATATAGATTATATTGCAGAACTTGCAGATGGTCGATTTCTTGCTGTCAGCCACTGTTTTGATGATATGTCTGTTGAAGCTGCCATAATAAGTCCTATAAATACCAATACGGAAAATGCTCCTAAAGTTATCACCTTAGGTGTATGTTGGATGGATGAATATACACAAGATGCAGTTATTGAATATAACAAAAGTCAAGATGATTATTTGATACAAATGGTATTAGCTAATAATGTTGCCAATGCCAGCCAATGTGATATTTTTTCTATTGATGGCAACTCTGAAATGGCCGAACAATATGTAACCGAAGGTAAAATTGAAGACCTTACGCCTTTCTTTGAAGCCAGTACCAAGGTTAGTACTGAAGACTTTATACCTGCGGTAGTAGAATCCCATACATATGATGGTCTGCTTATCGGCATTCCAAGCACAGTACACCTGCACTTAGTGGATAAAAACTCTGCCGGTGGAACTGCAGACTGGACTTTAGAAGACATGCCAAATATAGTCGCACTTAACAATATTGAAGCAAAAGGAAAATTGGATGCCTATACTATTGCTTATACTCTGGCGTACTATAATTGCCATGAGTTTGTAGATTTAGAACAGATATATTATCATCTTGATGATCGTCGATATGAATATAAGTATGCAGGTAATTATTTATTAAATTACGAAGAAAATATAACCAGCCTTAATAAAATTATTAAATATGCTGAATTATTCTCACTCAATGAAAGTGATTATCCTTTGCTTGAGGGTTTTATGAAGCATGATACATATTATAATTATTTAGCTCATATTTCAGAACTTGCTAATATCAATGACCTTAATCATTACACAGGAATATTAAGGGATAATGGTGTAACTTATTGTATTTCGTCCTTATCAGAAAGCAAATATGAATCATGGCAATTCATTGAATATCTTCTTTCAGCACCTTCTGATTCTGAATTTAGATTTGGTACAGAAATAAAAGATATCGATTCATATAATGGTTATGGAACTCCTACAAGAAAAGATATTATAGAGTACAAGCTTCTACAGTATGATAACTCTTATGACTATCACCAAGTTGAACAGTTCCTAAACGAAGTTTCTTACATGAAATATAATATTTCTGTGCTAATTATGAAAAGAATCGCTCCTGCTCTTGAAGCAATATTCGAAAATGACTATTGGTATGAAATTGATAGTATTCGATATTGGCTGCACGACGAGTTGCAGGATTACGTAAAGTACTACTATTGATAACAATGAAACATCTTGTCAAAAAACATCAAACACTCAGTATAATTAACAAAAAGGGGTAACATATGAGCTTTACATATAAAACAAAAATAATCAGCAAACGAATAACCGCTACTCTTCTGCTACTTATATTGATAATCAGTTGTAGCGGATGCAACCAGATTCCCGGATTAGAAAATGATAATATTAAACCTTCAAAATATGAAAAAATTACATACCCTTCATATTACGATTCAGATGATTCATCGCTCCAAACCGATATAGTCTCTAACCACACACGTTATGAATCCGAGTTCTTTGAACTTGCTACAGAAACACATATGGTTCCATATCTGATTACCACCATTGATAACTGCTTATACTACGTTACTTTGGAGGGGGACGACCCTAATAACGGCGAATCATATACCATATGGTGCGAAAACTTCGAAAGCGGTCATGTAACAGAACAGGTAATGCAACTTCCAGCCGACTATGAGATTACCAATATAACCGTCGATGAAGAACATAACATTTATCTGTTTACCAAAACCAAAGTGGATATTAGAAATGGAGAAATTTCAAGATACTATCTTACCAAATACAAAAATTCCGGTGCTGTAGTTTTGCACAGAGAAATCACAGAAGATATCGTTCGCGATGAGCAACCGGAGCAAGAAGTGTACTATTATCACAAAATTAAGTACAATTCATTCTTTGGATCTGCGTCAGAATATTCAATTTATGATATAACCAGTGCACAGGTAGATAAAAACGGCAACCTTTATGCTAATAATGCCAGAGGTATTACCATATTAAACAGCAGAGGTAAGCAATCAAGGTGGATAGACTCACCAATTGGCAGTCCTGAGTTCTATTATGCAGGAATTATACATGATAAAAAAGATAATATATGTGTAGCACATGCTTTTATTCAGACTGGCTGTGCCCCTAAAGAAGTTGACTACGTTCGTAATTTTAATCTACTCGGACAGCTATCAAATAAAGCGTACCGTTGTTCATCATACATTTACAACTCATTATCCCTTAATAGTGAAATTATTTTTTCTGCCGGTCTCAATTATGACATTCTTACAAAAAGTGATTACAGCTTATACGGCTGCAATTTTAAAAGCAAGACTGCAACTCAAATCCTTATCTGGGCAAACGTTGGTATTGACGGACGATATGTAGATTATTTTGCAGAATTAGACAATGGCAAATTTATTGCTATCAGCTCCTGCTTTGATGACGGTCCTGTGGAAGCTGCAGTTATAAGTTCTGTAACGGAACAAGAAAACGAAGATAAAATTATAACTTTAGGCATATACCGAATGAACGAATATATTCAAAACATTGTATTCGCATATAATAAAAGCCAGAATGATTATGAAATAGAGATTTTGGAAATTAACAGAGGTGCTGACAGAAGCCAGTGTGATATATTTGCCATTGATGGAAACTCAGAAATGGCTGAGCAGTATGTAGCCGAAGGTAAAATCGAAGACCTCACACCTTATTTTGATGCCAGCACAAAAATAAGTATTGGCGATTTTATTCCACAGATAGTGGAGTCTCATACATATGATGGCCTGCTTATTGGTATCCCTAGCTCGGTAGAGATGAAACTGGTAAGTAAAGACTCTGCAGGCGGTACTGCAAATTGGACTATAGAAGAAATGCAGACACAGATAAGAAATAATCCCGGCTGGAAGTCGGTATTAGATGCCGGTACTGTTGCATACACCTTAGCCTATTATAATGGTCACGAATATGTCAACTTGGAAGATAGAAACTGTTATTTTGAGTATTCAAATGGTGAATCTTCGTTTTATGATATTACAGACTACGCAGACACCTTTCCAACAGAATCAAATGATTACTCTCTTCCTACCGGATTTATGAGGCTTCCTAGTTCAAAATCATATGTAGATAACGCTATAGACTTATACAGTTATAATCCTGATGAATACACAGGTATATTAAGTGATGATCATATGACATTCTGTATCTCAGCTTCTTCTCAAAACAAATCGGAAGCATGGACATTCATTGAGTTTTTACTTGATGATTACATTACGGAGTTAAATTTATATGATGTTATACCTACCCGAATGGATATATTAGAAAAAATAAATAATGATAATTTTATTATGGATATTTATGAGACAGAGCAATATGAAAAATTTTTAAGAATTATATCTGAAGCCACTGTAATGAAATATAATATTTCGACATTTATCATGAAATATATCGAAAATAACCTTGAAGCTTCATTAATAAAAGATAATTCAACACACTGGGGCAATCATCAAATAGGAAGCTATATTCTATCCCGATTCTCTGACTACTATGACGTTCTCTATTAATGACTAATATAACCTAAATAAAAAACACTCATCAGCATAACACACGAAGGGAGGCATCACATGTTTCATATTGACATAATGTCAAGAACTCCTGTTTATGAACAAATAATTGAACAAGCTGAACGATATATACTAAATCATCTTCTTAAAAGTGGTGACAAGCTTCCGTCAGTACGCCAGCTTTCTGTGGAACTTTCGATTAATCCGAACACCATACAGAAGGCATACACCGAACTGGACCGAAGAGGCGTAATTTCCTCAGTACCCGGCAAAGGCTGCTATGTATCTGAAAATGCACTGGAAATAATATCACAGAATTCGAGGGAGAAGATGAAGGAGCTTACAGACATTATAAAAGAACTTAAGCTCGCCGGTATCACCCGGGAGCAAATTGTAGATTGCATAAACGAAGCATTTAACGAAAATTCAGATAAAAAAGGAGCAAACAATGATTAAAGCTAGCAAAATAACAAAGAAATTTGATTATTACACTGCCATAAACAACATTACCTGCACTATTCCACAGGGCTGTATTTATGGTATGGTTGGCTCTAACGGAGCCGGCAAATCAACCTTATTAAGATTAATAACCGGTATATATGAACCGGATTACGGAACAGTAACTATTGATGACGAGCCTGTATTCGAGAACCCAAATGCCAAGAATAAGATAGCTTTCGTGCCTGATGATTTATTCTTTCTTCCGGGCTCAACCATGGAAAGAATGGCATCCTTATATTCTGCTGCTTATCATAACTTTGATAACGACAGATTCAAATTCCTTGCAGATGCCTTTAATCTCAATATTCGATTACCTTTAAATACATTCTCAAAGGGTATGAAGCGTCAGGCAGCCATCATTCTCGCTCTGTCCTCAAAGCCGGATTACCTGCTTATGGACGAGACCTTTGACGGACTTGACCCGGTTATGCGTAACCTCGTAAAGAGCCTAATCTGCGAAGATGTTGTTGAAAGAAAGGCTACCGCCGTACTGACCTCCCACTCTCTGCGTGAACTTGAAGGCACCTGTGACCAGCTTGCCCTTCTTCACAAGGGTGGTATGATTCTCGAAAGTGATATTGAAAAAATTAAAACTGATTTATTTAAAATCCAGCTTGCCCTTGATTATAACTACAGTAAAAACGAGCTCAAAGGCATCGTAGATATACTATCTTTTGAGAGGCACGGCTCTTTATCAACCATAATTGCCCGTGGCAATAAAGAAAAAGCTATAGCTAAGCTTAACAGCATGAATCCGGTATTTTTAGACGTAATACCGCTTTCTCTTGAAGAGGTGTTTGCCTATGAAATGGAGTCACGCGGCTATTCATTCCAGGATGTTTTGGAGGTAGAGAAAGATGAAAAATAAAATATTTAATTATAAACTTTACATAGACGGCGTTAAGCAGCTGAAGCTTATCGGAACTATAAGCACTATTATTCTCTCTGTGTTTGCGGGACTTATCACTATAGGACAATTAATATCATCAACAGATAAAGCCCGTGGTGAGACTATATATAATGAACTTATATTATCCTTATCAGATATAACCCCTGTTAATCAGGCAATCTATCTTCTGGTAGTACCGGTTATGTGCCTGTTACTGTTTAGCTTTCTTACAAAGAGAAATCAGTGCGATTTTTATCATGCACTGCCTGTTAAAAGAGAAGGTCTGTTTTTAAGCTTCTTCGCTTCAGTTATGACCTGGGTTGTATACATGATGGTAATATCCTCACTTGTAGCTATTCTTATCGTAGCAATAATACCTAGTATGCACCTTGTTGTGCCAAGTGTATTTATTTACTGGTTAGAAATACTTGCTGCCTCAGTGCTTGTATCCGGTGGGTTTATGATAGCAATAAGTCTTACAGGAACCACTTTTACAAATATTATGGTTGCTTTGATGATACTCTTTGTACCAAGAACAATTATCGCAGTAACTGCTATGATTATTAAGGATTTCTTCCCTTACATAGAGATAACCTCTAACGGAATTATACTTAACTACCATAATAACCTGTTAATTTCAACTTTTACATCATTAGTTGATAAAACCCACTACACTTCAACATGGGGTCCGATTGCTTATACATTTATTTTAGGAATCCTTTACCTTATTGCCGGCTGTTATTTCTTTGTTAAAAGAAAAAGCGAGGTAGCCGGAAATGCGGCAGTTAATCGCAAGTTACAGCTTGTATACCGCTTGGTAATATCATTTTTAATCTGCCTCTACCCATGCTACACCATATATTTTGCAATCATGGGCGTTGATGAAATAGGATCTAACGAAAAGTTCTGGCGGTTTGTAATATACGTTATTGCCGTGATTGTATACTTCTTATACGAGCTTCTTACCACAAAGAAGTTGGAAAACCTTGTTGATGCTATCCCGGGACTTGGTATACTGGCAGGTTTGAACATTGCATTTATTATTTGCTTATCAATAGGTACTTTTGCAATCAGACACACTCTCCCTGATGCAAATAACATCAGGTACTTTAATATATGTAGCGATACCGCTTATTATCAGTCTGCCAATAATTACTTTACCAAAGCTAGTCAGGATATTAAAATTACCGACGATGATGCTGTTGCTTTAATAGCTGACATTTTAGAAGAAACTGCCGAGGTATGTGAGGAAGCTCCCGGTGCATTTTACTATGGTGCATACACAATATTGGATGTTAAGATTAATACAATGACCGGAACACGTAACTATCACCTGCCGGTTTCAGAGAGCGAGTACAATACTCTTCAGGAGCATTTAGAGCAGACTGATGAATACCAGAAGCTTTACACCGATTTACTTCCTGTGAGCAACAGTTATCTTTTTGTCACCATGGATAGTGATGGACCGACTACAGTTTACAACTTCCGTAATCCGGAGCTTTCACAAGAGGCTTACAACAGGATTTACGAGAGTGCCCGTAGTGAACTTTCAGTAATGGGTTATGAAGATGCCCGTAATTATATCAACAATTACTCTGGCGAAACTGTTGATACACTCGAATGTACTGTTATATTAGATGAAGAACAATACAGCTACACAATTAAAATTTCTAAGGATCTTCCTAAGACTTACTTAAAGTATATTACCGAGGTAAGCAATGAGTATTCTTGGGTACAAGATATAATAAAGGATTATAAAAAGAACTCTCTTGTTAACAAAAACTTCACTCTTGAAGAGTTAGATTCATTCTCGGAGGATTTCACACTATCTCTTAACAGAACAGAACCAATTGTTAGCATTGAATACATTGGACGCACTGAAAATGACATTATGAAGATAAGTTATGAA
>JAZULV010000137.1:0-25205 GCA_045603305.1 Lachnospiraceae bacterium
GATACTACAAGTTATGTGACTATTCCAGCAGGTACCACCAGAATGTTGATAAACTATAGAGGTGAGACTACAGATGTTGAAGTTAGTCAGATTAATTTTAATGTAAACATCAATGAGGAACATTTGGGAGATGAGTTAAGCGATAAAATATCTGTTATCACAACAGATATAAGCCCTAACATGATTAATCCGGATGAACTACTTGAAGGCTATAAAACTATTAATACATCAGGTGGATTATCCAATGTATCTGATGTAATCCATGTCATCACAGGCTATATGCCTGTTGTAGCTGGGATTACATATTATATGTCGGTTGATGGGACGGGTAAGCAGGCAGGAAAGATTGCATTATATAACAGTACAAAAGAGTTTGTATCGGTTGTGAGTGTTAAAAGAACCATAACACCGGAAGTATCGGGATATATACGCGTGGATTTTTATAATTTTGATAGCACTGATTTATCAGCGGATGAGGTAATATCCAGCTATCAGGTAGAGGCAAATGAAATTACTCCATATCAGCCATATGGTAACAAGGAGTCGTATATAGACTATGAGCGTATAAAAAATGTGCCACCAGTTGAATATGCGGATATTAAAAATATACCGACCGTTAAGTATGATGAGATTGAAGGTACACCAGATATTCCAGAAAAGGTAACCGATGATGATATAATCAAAGTGGTGAAGGATAACTTTGTTGATTATAACGATGTTGACGATTATCTGATTATACCGAAACATTTATATCTTGTTAAAGGAGTACCATATTCGGTTTTGACTCGTAATATCCACAGAAACTGCTATCATAAAGTAGATGTTATTCACGAGTTGGCTCTTCCAACTCAGGTAGTAAGATTTACTGATAACTGTGATATTAATATCCCTTATGCGTTCTCAGAGCCATATCACACCAAAATTGGTTACACGGCTAATACATTAGTAAAAGGAGTATTACCTGTATTAAGGGATTTATTCCTGCATGTTGCTGAACCAAAGTCAGGAGATAGCAATTGTACGATATTAGCCATTGGAGACAGTATATGTGCAAGTAATTTATCGACACATATTAAGTGGTGGTTGAGTAACTTTGGTATCAATGCAACTATGCTTGGTACCTTGACTAATAACTGGTCTCAGTTTTCCGATTACAAGTACGGAATATATGAGCATCTTGAAGCTGAGCAGGGTGAAGGCAGAGGTTCTTGGCGACTGCTTGACTACGCAGAAATGAGTGTTACTAAGGATAGTGGCGAAGTATATCATAGTCATGCTAATCCTTTTAGAAATCCTGAGACTAACGAGTTTGACTTTGATTACTACATGAGTAACAAGGGATTTACCAGCTGCGATTATTTAATTTTAACACTCGGCACTAACGATATTGGCGGAACCTGTGCCTTTACTGATACTGACGGAAAAGGTTTATTATACACTCCAACGATGGAAGAGCTGATGGATAATAATAGTGCATATAGTATTATTGCTGCCTACAACAAGATTATTGAGTCTGCTAAGTCTTATAATCCAGATATTAAGATTGCGATTATTCCACCGCAGACTATCAGCTGGGATAGCCGCGATACATCGTTTAATTACAGCGCTTTAACCTGGGCCTCAAAAGTCATAGATGAACTTGAGAATCCGGACAATGGCGTATATGTTTTAATGCCGACAATTTCTCAGGGTAAGTTTTCTGTACAGAATATCTCCGGAGGTACAGATATTGGACATGGTAATTATACTAATGCAGCATATAACGTTCATCCGAACGGTATGGGACAGTTGGTACACGCTCTATATCCTGCTAGCTGGATAGTCAACATGATTTAGGAGGACTGCTTATGATTAAATTAATTGGAGGTAGCCTTTATCAGTGGGATTTAGGGCGACAGGTTGCAATAAAATCAGACAAGGTCATCGACAGAGTGCACGTTGCCCGAAAGGGCGATTCGGAGGCTTTGTCAGTTGTAGCCAAAGCTGCTGATGGAAACACAGTTGCAAATATTCCTGATATATTGTTACAGACCTCAAATGACATACTGATTTACATAGTCAGCAATGAAATTACTGTTGATTATGCTAGCTTTTCAGTGATTAAAAAGCCAAAGCCTATTGGCTATGTATATTCTGAAAAAGAAATGCTAACATGGACAGCTCTTGACGAGCGAATCCGGAGACTAGAGAATAAACTATCAGAGCCAGTTACTGATGAGCAGATCCAAGAGGCGGTCAACAGCTATCTTGAGGACAATCCGGTAGCTGCATATGACGATACCGCATTAAAAGAGCAAATAAAAGAAGTCCAGACTGACGTTGCTAATAAGGTCAGTCTGCCTACGGACACCGAGGGTAACATTATTGCCGGCGAAGTAGGGCAGATATTGGTAAGCAACGGTAATGGAAGTACATCGTGGCTGACCGTTATCAATGGAAACGAGGTGAAGTGGTAATGGTAGATGAAATTTATATTATTGACTCTGCTGTTATGCAAGGCTGGGGCGACTTAGTGCGAGAGAATACTAATACGGAAGATAAACTGTTGCCGAATGAATTGCTAGAGAAGACAAGAGAAAATTGGGGGAATGGTGGTGAAGAAATATACTTTACACCAAATGGCGTTGGATATACAAAGAATATGGAATTATCTGTAACTGGTTTATCATCTTTTAATCAGTATAATCACGCTACCCACATGGAATCAATATCATTACCTGACTACATAGTTAATTCAGTTCCAGGTGTTGCTAACCTATTTAGTTATTGCTCTGCACTGAAAGACGCTTATTTACCTAAACTAACATATGCAGGTCATTATATTTTTAGAGAATGCACTGCTCTCAAAACGTGTCAATTAGGGTCGATTGGTTATCCTGTAACCAGTATGGCGATATACACGTTTTACTTATGTAAGCAAGATGATTTGATAATTACGTTATATGTAGACGCAGATAAGTTGACAGATATTCCTATAGATGTTACAGCCAACGCCCCATGGGGTGCCACTAATGCCACAATCATTTATCGCAACAGTACCACAGGGGAGGTAATAGAGTCATGAGAATAGTTAAATTATACAGTGGTAACGAAGTAAGTTACTCTCCTGAATTCACTGAAGGTATGCGAGAAGCTGACAAGGTACGTTTGATTGCAGATGAGGGCAAGGCAATCACTAACGGAACAGTCGTATTAACCTGCAAGGATGTTAGTCCAGTAGAGGTTGAAAAATGGAGCGATTGCGAGTTTACAGAAGAGTTTTTGGAAGATATAACAACTGAATAATAATCAAACCATAAGCCGGCGCTTCTTATTGAGGTACCGGCTTTAAGAATATGAGAAAGCGAGGTAATGCCTATGGATGGTTATATATCAAGGCAGGAGCATAACGAATATGCCAAACGCATGGAGGATGAGCATAGTAGGCAGAATGCCAGGATTCGAGAACTTGAAAATGCTATGAAAGAGACTCGAGAGCTGACATTGTCAGTGGAAAAACTTGCACTTACCATGCAGTCAATGCTAGAAGAGCAGAAGGTTCAGGGAGAACGGTTAGAAGTGCTTGAGAACAGAGATGGCGAGATGTGGCGTAAAGTAACAGGTCATATTATTAGCACAGTAATAGGTATTGCAGTGGGATATTTTTTTAAACAATTAGGCATGTAGGAGGTAAAAGAGATGGATAAGAAGATTGTGTTAAGTGAAAAGACCAAGCTGTGGTTAAAGGCTGCAGGAGTAAGAGCTGCAAAGACAGTAGCGCAGACTGCAGTTGCAATGTTGCCGGTAGCAGCCTCAGTAACCGAAGTCAACTGGTATATGGTGCTTGGCACCGCGGCATTAGCCGGAATTGCATCATTATTGACATCAATAGCCGGATTACCAGAAGTAAAAACTGAATAGTGTTACATAGCTGGGCGGCCATTTCTGGCCGCCCTTAGATATTCTCAAGGAGGTATATTAATTATTATGAAAAAGATTTTAGTTGTAGCTGGACATAGTCCAGAAGATGTAAGAGGCTGCTTGTTCGGAGGTGAAGGCAAACTAAATGTCGAATTAGTTACTTTAATCGTTTCTAATCTGTCACCTTATTGCGAGCTAACAGTGTATCCGTTAGAACGAGACCTATATGAAGATGTAAAGGATGGCTGCTGTGAACTTGACTTAGTTGACTACGACTACATAATCGAGATTCACTTCAATGCTTACAACGGACATGCTAGAGGTACAAGCATTCAGATCCATGCTGATTACACAGGTGGAATAAGTGTAGAGCAAGCGATTGTTAATAACGTTGCAGCCTTCGGATTCAAGAAGCGTGGAGAGAACGGAATAGTTCGACGTGATGATTTGCTTATTATGAATACTTGCTTAGAATTAGGTGTTGACCATGCTCTGCTTGAGACTTGTTTTGGCGACAACGCAGAGGATATGGCAATCTACCAGAAGAATAAGTCAGCTATCGCTAAAGCAATATCTGATGGTATTATCGACGCTTTTGGACTTGTTGAAATAGGTACACCTGCTAGAAGAGGTGTTGTAGTTAATTGCTTTGCATTAAATATTCGAAAGACGCCTAACGGAGAAGTAATTGGTACAGTCTCTGCAGGCAAACATGTAACTATCATAGGTTCAGATCCGGATTTTGACGGAGATATGTGGAGTAAAGTTCATTATAAGAATATAACTGGCTATGTATGGCCGAAGTATATCGATGAAAAATAAATATAAGTACTTTATATAGCAACACATTGTTATATAACAAATCTTTTTAATTGAAAAAAATCATAGCATGAAGTATAATAAAACACTGTATAAAATAGAGAGGAATTATTCTTAAAATGAAGAATGTTATAAATACTAATGGCAATGATTTTGAAAAAATATTAGAAAACATTGATATTACTTCACCGGCACCGAAGGAAGAGCCTTTAAGGCAGTATTATTTTATCAAAAAATTACGTAAGATTATTAAAGAAAAAAGTGAAATACTTGGTAGACCTCTGTACTCGGCAACTGTAACCTTTGGCTGTCAGATGAATGCAAAAGACTCAGAGAAGCTTTTAGGTATACTTACTGCCGCAGGATTTGTTGAAACTGACAGTGAAGAAGCAGATTTTGTATTGTATAATACCTGCACTGTAAGGGACAATGCTAATCAGAGAGTTTACGGCAGACTTGGCTACCTCAATGCCTTAAAGAAGGCTAATCCTGAGATGATTATTGCAATCTGTGGCTGTATGACACAGGAGCCTACTGTTGTTGAAAAGCTTAAGAAAAGCTATAGATTTATTGATATAATTTTCGGAACCCATAACATATTCCAGCTTGCAGAGCTTCTTTATGAGAGAATGACTGCAAATGAGATGGTTATCAATGTCTGGGACGGTACTGACAAGATTGTTGAGGAGCTTCCTGCTATCAGAAAGTATGATTTTAAGTGCGGCGTAAATATTATGTATGGCTGCAATAATTTTTGCAGCTATTGTATAGTTCCTTATGTCAGAGGACGTGAGCGTAGCAGAAAGCCGGAGGATATTATTAGTGAGGTTAAGAAGCTTGCAGGAGAAGGCGTTAAGGAGGTTATGCTTTTAGGTCAGAATGTTAATTCCTATGGCAAGACTTTGGATGAGCCTGTTTCCTTTGCAGAGCTTTTAAAGATGGTAGAGGCAGTTGATGGAATCGAAAGAATCAGATTTATGACTTCTCATCCAAAGGATTTATCTGATGAGTTGATTGAAGTTATGAAAAATTCTAAGAAGATTTGCCGCCACCTGCATTTGCCGCTTCAGTCAGGAAGCAGCCGCATCCTTAAAATAATGAACAGAAAGTACGATAAGGAGCAGTATCTTGCACTGGCTGAAAAGATTAAAAGAGAGATTCCTGATATTTCACTTACAACAGATATTATTGTAGGTTTTCCGGGGGAGACTGAAGAAGATTTTCTTGAAACTATGGATGTTGTAAAAAAAGTTCGTTACGATAGTGCATTTACTTTTATTTATTCGAAGCGTACAGGCACTCCGGCAGCCTCTATGGAGCAGGTTCCGGAGAATGAAGTTAAAGACCGTTTTAACCGACTTCTTGAAGAAGTGCAGAGAATTTCAGCTGAGGTTTGTGTAAAGGACACAGGGAAGGTGATGTCAGCCTTGGTGGAGGGTGTTGACAGTCATGATGCTTCTATGGTTACCGGACGTTTAAGTAATAATATTATGGTGCATTTTAAGGGTAAAGAATCTCTTATCGGTGAAATAGTTAATGTAAGATTGGATGAGGCTAAAGGATTTTATTATATCGGAACCCGTGTTTAGGAGGTTGTGTTAGTGAGTAGAACTAAAAGCAGACATACTAATAATGTTAAATTACATAATATTATTATTCTGGGTGTTGTAGTATTAGTTTTATCAGGTTTGTTTATTCATTTTGTTTATCTTCCTGATGGATATTACTTTTGGGAAGAGCTTCCTCAAAGCGATTGTAAGAGTGCAGAGTATGCCATGAATCTGGACTATGAAAATGATTTAAGTGGTATGCTGTATGAATATAATGACGCTTATTATGGAAAAACTGCATGGATAAATTATTTCGGCAAGACAAACATTCGTAGTGAAGCGAATAAAGATTCCGAATTAGTTGCATATGCTTCTTTTAAAGATCAGATTGGTGTATTTGGAGAAGCTTTAAATGGTTATTACTACTGTAAGTTTGCAGATGATTTGTCCGGAAAGAATATAGTAGGTTATATATCAAGCGATTGCATATCCTTTGATGAAATTGAATCATCTAAGGTATATTTAAGCGTTCCAATGTATATGCAGACTGACCCGAAGTGGGGGAACGTGAAAATTGGCGGCTACGAAACCCTTGCCAGTGCCGGATGTACAACAACATGCTTAGCTATGGCATATAGTTATATTAATAAAGATACGGTTATTCCACCTGATGTAGTTGATATGCTTTATTACGATTACGACGGTAATTTAAAGTTTCCTGACGAGTATATTAAAAATTCAAACGGCAAATATTTATCAAATATATATACACAGTTACAAAAAGGTATTCCTGTACTTTTAGGATGTTTTAGATACAGTGGTTTTCCACACTGGTGTGTCGTGTACGGTTATAACGGCGACGGCGAAACTCTCGCAAAAAAAGACTTTATGATTTACGATCCATATACAACAGAGAGAACTAACCTTCAGGAATTTTTCGATGAATTCCCAGTGTTCAATAAAATTGCATACTATAACAAATAAACATATTTTTTACGAAAGCGTAAGCTTTTAATAATAAATGTTTTGAAACAATATGTTACTTAATTGTATGAATATATTATCCTAAGCAAGCGTATCGTAGGCGAAGCCGCTTAGCTTACAGGAATAACTTCAAGAAGTATAAAAAACATATATTTTCGAAAGCGTAAGCTTTTAATAATAAATGTTTTGAAACAATATGTTACTGAATTGTATGAATATATTATTCTAAGCAAGCGTATCGAAGGCGAACCCGCTTAGCTTACAGGAATAACTTCAAGAAGTATAAAAGACATATATTTTCGAAAGCGAAAACTTTTAATGATAAATGTTTTGAAACAATATGTTACTGAATTGTATGAATATATTATCCTAAGCAAGCGTATCGAAGGCGAAGCCGAGCCTTAGCTTGCGTGGATAATATATTCATACAATTCCTAAAAACACATTATTTCAAACAATTATAATTACTAAATTTTGAGAGGTACTAAAAATGGCTCAACTTTCTCCTATGATGCAGCACTACATGGAGCTAAAATCTAATTATAAAGACTGCCTTGTGTTTTACAGGCTGGGAGATTTCTACGAGATGTTCTTTGACGATGCTTTGACAGCATCTAAGGAATTAGAAATTACCCTTACCGGGCGTGACTGCGGCTTAGAGGAAAGAGCACCTATGTGTGGTGTGCCGTTTCATTCTGCAGATACATATATTAACCGACTGGTTCAAAAAGGTTACAAGGTTGCCATTGCTGAACAGGTAGAAGACCCAAAGCTTGCCAAGGGGCTTGTTAAGCGTGAAGTTATAAGAGTTGTTACTCCGGGAACTATTTTAAGTGCCCAGGCTCTTGATGAGAGTCGTAACAATTACCTTATGTGTATTGTTTACTCCGAAAAATCTTATGGTATAGCAGTAGTTGACGTATCTACCGGTGATTTTATGCTTACCGAGGTTACTGATATCAAGGTGCTTAATGATGAGATTTTTAAGTTTATGCCTTCAGAAATTATTTGCAATGAAGCTTTTTATATGTCCGGTATTGATTTAGAGGATATAAGAAACCGAGTGCATACCGCTATTTCAGCTCTGCCAAATCATTATTTCAGCGATGATCTCTGTATTCAGACTATAAAAGACCATTTCAAAGTTGACAGAATCAGTGGTCTTGGAATTGAAGAATACGGCAACGGAATTACTGCTTCGGGGGCAGTGCTTATGTACCTTACAGAGACCCAGAAGAACAGTTTATCAAATATTACAAAGATTTCTCCTTATCAGACCGGAAGATATATGATACTTGATACTTCCACAAGAAGAAATCTTGAGCTTACAGAGACTCTTCGCGAAAAGCAGAAGAGAGGCTCACTTTTATGGGTGCTGGATAAGACTAAGACTGCGATGGGCGCCAGAACATTACGAATGTATATTGAGCAGCCCCTTATTGACCGAAGCGAGATATTAAAGCGTCAGGCAGCAATAGAAGAATTTAATAACGAATACATAAACCGTGAGGAAATCTCCGAGTATTTAAATCCAATCTATGACCTTGAAAGACTTATGGGAAGGATTTGCTATCAGACTGCCAATCCAAGAGATTTGATTGCCTTTAAGAATTCATTATTGATGCTTCCTCATATTAAGATGTTACTTTCACAGTTTAAGTCAAAGTTACTTAAGGATATATGTGCTGATTTGGACACTCTTGAGGATATTACAGCACTTATTGAGGCTTCAATTGTTGATGACCCGCCTATTCTTATCAGAGAAGGTGGCATGATTAAGGATGGTTACAATGAAGAGGCTGACCGTTTAAGGAAGGCAAAAACCGATGGCAAAGACTGGCTTATGAAATTAGAGTCAGAAGAAAAAGAAAAAACAGGCATAAAAAACCTACGAGTGAAATATAATAAAGTATTTGGATATTATTTTGAAGTTACGAACTCCTACCTTTCCATGGTTCCGGACTATTATGTCAGAAAGCAGACATTGACAAATGCCGAGAGATTTACTACTAAGGAGCTTAAGGAATTAGAGGATATTATTTTAGGTGCAGAGGACAGGCTTTATGCTCTGGAGTATGAGTTATTTACTCAAATCAGACAGGCTATTGCCCAGGAGGTTTTACGAATCCAGAAAACCGCTAAGGCTATTGCAGCAGTTGACGTACTTGTGTCCTTGTCTGTGGTTGCAACTCGGAATAATTATGTGAAGCCTTCAATCAATGAAAAAAATGTTATAGATATTAAAGGCGGACGTCATCCGGTAGTTGAAAAGATGCTAAGAGATGACCAGTTTATTGCCAACGATACATATCTTGATAACAAAGATAACCGCATAAGTGTTATAACCGGACCTAATATGGCCGGTAAGTCTACATATATGCGTCAGGTTGCAATAATATGCCTTATGGCACAGATAGGAAGCTTTGTACCGGCGAACAGCGCTGATATATGTATCAGCGACAGGATATTTACCCGTGTGGGGGCTTCCGATGATTTGGCGTCAGGACAGAGTACCTTCATGGTGGAAATGACTGAGGTTGCCAATATTTTAAGAAATGCAACAAAGAACAGCCTGCTTATTTTAGATGAAATAGGCCGCGGCACCAGCACCTTTGATGGTTTAAGTATTGCCTGGGCTGTTATGGAATATATAAGCAACACAAAGATACTTGGAGCAAAGACCTTATTTGCAACCCATTATCATGAGCTAACTGAGCTTGAAGGCTGCTTAAGCGGTGTTAATAACTACTGTATAGCAGTCAAGGAAGTTGGCGAGGATATTGTATTCCTGCGTAAGATTATCCGCGGCGGTGCAGACAAGAGCTACGGTATTCAGGTAGCAAAGCTTGCCGGTGTGCCGGATATGGTTATACAGAGAGCAAAGGAAATCGTAGAAGAACTTGTCAGTGCAGATATTACTATAAAGACAAGGGAGATTGCCCAGTACAGCAATATCGGTGCAAAGAATACCACTACTAAGCCTGATGAGGTAGAGTTATCCCAGATGTCTTTATTTGATACAGTAAAGGATGACGATATTATTGAAGAGATAAAGAGTTTAGATATTTCTGTGATGACCCCGATAGACGCTCTTAACGTACTTAACAGACTTCAGAACAAGTTAAAGAACAGATGGTGATTAGATGAAAGAGATTATGCTTTTAAGTGCCGAAACAATCAACCAGATTGCGGCAGGAGAAGTAATTGACAGACCAAGCTCTGTAGTAAAGGAGCTTGTGGAAAATTCCATAGATGCAGGAGCTTTGGCTATTACCGTTGAGATTAAGGACGGTGGTACAAGTCTTATACGTATTACCGATAATGGTTCCGGAATAGACAGCTCCCAGGTGGAAAAGGCATTTTTAAAGCATACCACCAGTAAGATTACCAATGCCGAGGACCTGCTTACTGTGTCATCCCTTGGCTTTAGAGGTGAAGCATTATCGAGTATCGCTGCTGTATCCCAGGTTGAATTAATTACAAAGACTACTGATGCCATAACCGGTACCAGATACAGAATTGAAGGCGGTGAGCCTAAGGGATTAGAAGAAGTCGGTGCTCCGGAGGGTACAACCTTTATTTCAAGAAATCTTTTTTTCAATACTCCGGCAAGAAAGAAGTTTTTAAAAACTCCGGCAACAGAAGGTGCTTATATTAACAGTCTTATGGAGCATTTAGCTTTATCAAGACCGGACATTTCCTTTAGATTTATTCAGAACAACCAGAGTAAGCTTCACACATCCGGTAACCACAATTTGAAGGATGTTATATACACAATTTACGGCAGGGATATTGCTGCAAATATTATTCCTGTGGAGCTTAAGGGTGACTGGTTCTCCATAAAAGGCTTTATCGGTTCTCCGGTAATCGCCAGAGGCAACCGCACCTATGAGAATTATTATATTAACGGCAGATATATCAAGAGCAATCTTATAAATAAAGCAATTGAAGACGGTTACAAGTCTTATATGATGCAGCACAAGTATCCGTTCACAGTGCTTCATTTTGATATTGAGCCGGAATACATTGATGTAAATGTGCACCCTTCCAAGATGGAGATTCGTTTCAGAAATCAGGAAGAAATATATGATATTATAGTAAATACTATAAAGAATGCTCTTTCATCAAAGGAGTTAATTCGTGATGCCGGTTTGAATTCTGATGTTTCAAAGCCTGAAATTAAAAACAAAGCACCGGAGCCTTTTGAGAAGAACCGCATAAGTGATTTACTCCGGGAAAAGAGTAATTATACTACTGAGGTTAATAATGCAGGGAAGCCGATACAGTCTTTTATTGATAATAAACCTGTTTCTGAAAGAAAGCCTTTTGATTCATTATTAAATGTTAAGCCAAAGGAAGCAGTTGTAGTAAATACTGAGAATTCAGATTCTTCAAAAGAGCCTGTTTCAGACAAGCTTGATTTAAAGAGTTTTGTGCAGGCTCCGGGCAGAGAACCTGTAAAGCCGCAGGATGTAGCAACACCAAGCTTCAAGCTTTTTGATGATAAAAAGTATGATACTAACTCCGAGGCTGTCCAGATGGACTTCTTTGAAGAGAAGATTCTTACCAGAAAAGCTAGTGAAGAGTACACTTATATTGGTCAGTTGTTTGATACCTACTGGCTGATCCAGTATAAAGATACTTTTATGATGATTGACCAGCACGCTGCCCACGAGAAAATTCTCTACGAGAAGCTGCTCAAGTCACTTCAAGAAAGAAAAATTAACTCACAGATGATTAACCCGCCGATAGTGCTTAGTCTTAATTCTAACGAAGAGCTTCTGTTAAACTCGCATATGGAGCAGTTTAAAAAGCTTGGATTCGAGATAGAACATTTTGGCGGTAAGGAATATGCAGTTTACAGCGTACCGGATAATTTAGTACCTATAGCAGAGCATGAGCTTTTAATAGAGCTTATTGATACCTTAGAAGAAAATTCGGACAGGCTTACTGACGAACTCATATTAGAAAAGGCTGCATCCATGAGTTGTAAGGCAGCTGTAAAAGGTAACACAAGATTGTCCCTTCCGGAGGCAAAGGCACTTATAAATGAATTATTAAATCTTGATAACCCATATGCTTGCCCACACGGAAGACCAACTATCATCTCCATGACAAAGAGAGATATAGAGAAAAAATTCAAAAGAATTGTGTAAGGAGTTATATGAAGAAGCCACTAGTAATTCTTACGGGTCCCACCGCTGTCGGTAAAACCGAGCTTTCAATTAAACTTGCAAAAGCAATAGGTGGTGAAATTATCAGTGCTGATTCCATGCAGGTGTATAAACACATGGACATCGGTTCGGCAAAGATAACACAGGACGAGATGCAGGGTGTACCTCATTATCTTATTGATGAGCTTGAACCTGATGAAGAATTTAATATTGTGCGTTTTAAGCAGATGGCAGTAGAAGCCATGGAGAAAATATATGCCAATGGTCACATTCCTATAGTTACCGGCGGTACAGGCTTTTACATACAGGCATTACTTTATGATGTGGATTTTACTGAGAATGAAGCTGATAATGAATACAGGGCCGAGCTTGAACAATTAGCAAATAATGAGGGAAGTCTCTTTGTTCATAATATGCTTAAAGAAGTGGACCCGGATTCAGCAAAAGCAATTCACCACAACAATGTTAAGCGTGTAATCAGGGCTCTTGAATATTATAAACTTACCGGAGAGAAAATTTCAGAGCACAATGAAGCTGAAAGCAATAAAGAATCACCTTATAATTTTGCTTATATAGTTCTTAACCGTAACAGAGAAGTACTATATAAACGAATTGAAAAGCGTGTCGATATTATGCTTAGAAATGGACTTGTTGATGAGGTTCACCGATTAAAGGACATGGGCTATACAAGAGATATGGTTTCCATGCAGGGTCTGGGCTACAAAGAAATCCTTGATTATTTAAACGGAAGTATTACTCTTGATGAGGCTGTTTACATATTGAAAAGAGATACAAGACATTTTGCAAAGCGTCAGCTTACCTGGTTTAGACGTGAGCGTGATGTTAACTGGCTTGATATTGATGATATGTCGGCAGAAGAAATGCTTATAAGCGTTTTAAACCTATTAAAAGATAAAACAATTATATAACAACTCAGAATTATAATGTTTAGGTATTAAAGTTTTGAACATTTAAACTATTAAAATAATGAACCTTTGGAGGAACAATGCAGGATATTAAAGCAATGTACTTAGAATCCGGAATTAGTGAAGAAGTATACAATTTCGGAATAAAAATAGAGAAAAAACTTGAAGAACGATTTAAAGAAATTGATATAAGGGCAGAATATAACCAGATGAAGGTTATTAATGCCATGCAGAAGAATCGTGTAGCGGAGAATCATTTTTCTACATCTACAGGCTATGGTTACAATGATGACGGAAGAGATACCTTAGAAAGTGTTTACGCTGAAGTATTTCATACAGAGGCTGCTTTAGTACGTCCTCAGATTACCTGCGGTACCCACGCGTTATACACTGCACTGGCGTCAGTATTAAGACCGGGAGATGAGCTTCTTTCACCGGCCGGCGGACCATATGATACCTTAGAGGAGGTTATCGGTATCAGAGAATCCAGAGGTTCTCTGGCAGAGTACGGCATAAGTTATAGGCAGGTAGATTTACTTAGTAATGGCAGTTTTGACTATGATAATATTAAGAATGCCATTAATGAAAAGACTAAAATGGTTACAATCCAGCGTTCAAAGGGTTACGCTTCAAGACCTACTTTTTCTGTAGAAAAAATCGGAGAGCTTATTTCCTTTGTAAAATCAATCAAGCCGGATATAGTATGTATGGTAGATAACTGCTATGGTGAATTTGTTGAAATAATAGAACCTTCAGATGTTGGTGCGGATATGGTAGTCGGTTCACTGATTAAGAATCCGGGCGGCGGACTTGCACCTTGCGGCGGCTATATTACCGGAAGAAAAGATTTAATTGAGCTTGCCGGTTACAGACTGCTTTCACCGGGACTTGGAAAGGAAGTAGGTGCCAGCTTAGGTGTTAATAAAGACTTTTATCAGGGACTTTTCCTTGCTCCGACAGTTACCGCAGGAGCCTTAAAGGGTGCAATATTTGCAGCGAATATATTTGAAGAGTTAGGCTATAAGGTTATACCAAATGCGACAGAGACCAGACATGATATTATTCAGGCGGTAGAAATGGGCAGTGCAAAGGGGCTTGAAGCTTTTTGCCGAGGCATCCAGAATGCAGCTCCTGTGGATAGTTTCCTTACCCCTGAGCCTTGGGATATGCCTGGATACGATTCAAAGGTAATTATGGCAGCCGGAGCATTTATTCAGGGGTCTTCCATAGAGCTTAGTGCTGACGGACCGCTCAGACCTCCGTATACGGTGTTCTTCCAGGGAGGACTTACATGGTTTCACGCAAAGCTTGGTATACTCAAAGCTTTACAGGCTGTAATTGATGCCGGTGAAGTAAACTTAAATAATTAACGTTCTCTTAACGAAATCATCACATATATGTACTATGATTAAATTTACATTAAAGTACATATGTGCTATTATATATTTGATGTCCTTTATGTTTGTACTTGGAGAGTATCAGCATGGAGGTATATATGCAGGAATATCAGAGCCTTAAGAAAAGAATGTCTGATGACAGACCCTACGAAAGATGTGAGAAGTTTGGTGCAGAAAGTCTTACCGATGCAGAACTTCTTGCAGTAATTATTCGCACAGGAACCTATGGCGAAAGTTCAATTGATATTGCAGAACGAATACTTAACAGTAGTCCTGCTGACAGCGGACTGTCAGCGCTTTACCATTTATCATTTAATGAGTTAATTAATATTCATGGCATAGGCAGGGTTAAAGCTATTCAGATGTTATGTATTGCCGAGCTTTCTAAAAGGCTTTCAAGGACAAGGTATACTGAAGCTGAGTATTTTAATACTCCCCAGTCGATTTCTGATTATTATATGGAAGAATTACGACACAAGGAACAGGAAGTATTAAAAGCAGTTTTTCTGGATACAAAGAGCCGGTATATATGTGATATTAATATATCAAAGGGTACTGTTAACAGTTCTTTGGCATCACCAAGAGATATTTTTATTGAAGCATTACGTCAGCGGGCAGTATATATAATACTGCTTCACAATCACCCGAGCGGTGACCCTACTCCCAGCAGGGAGGATATACTACTAACTAAAAGAATAGAAAGTTCAGGTGATTTGATTGGTATTCACCTGATTGACCATGTAATTATCGGAGATAATTGCTATTACAGTTTAAAGGAGCAAGGATTGGTTTAATGAAGAAATCACGTTTTTCTATACCTCCGAGGTATCTGCTTTTTATAGTAACTTTTATATGTTTAGGTTTTCTTGCGATTGGCTTTTTCATGCCTTCTGTCACTGACAAAATAACTTATGCATTTTCATCTATGATTATGCCTATGCAGAAAGGAATGAGCAGTCTTAGTACATCTGTATCAAATGGTGCGGATAATATACAGACATTGAAAGAAGTTCAGGAAGAAAACGAAAGTCTCAGGGCAGAAAATGAGGCGTATAAGATAGAACTTTCTAAGTATGAAGCAGATCAGTATGAACTTGCGGAATTAAAAAAGATTCTTTCTCTCAAAGAAGAGTATCCTGATTATGAAATTGTGGCAGCACGTGTAATTCAAAAGGACTCAGGAAGCTGGTTTAACTCATTTGTTATTGACCTTGGCAGTGATGATGGTATTCAGGTCAACATGAATGTGCTTTCAGGCGGAGGACTTGCAGGAATTGTTACTGAAGTAGGTAAGAATTACGCCCGTGTTGATGCGATTATTAATGATTTAAGTAATGTAAGTGCCATGTCTTTAAATTCCGGAGATTATTGCGTAGTTACCGGTGGGCTGGAATTATATGAAGAAGGATACCTTAAATTAGGTTATATTGATAAGAATGATAACATTAACAATGGCGATAAGATTGTAACATCCAACATCAGTGACAAATATTTATCCGGTTTATTAATCGGTTATGCAACAGATATTGAAACTAATTCAAATAATCTTACCGAGTCAGGCTATGTAGTTCCTGTCGCAGATTTTGATAATCTTCAGACTGTTTTAGTTATTAAAACATTAAAAGTCACCGGAGGCGAAGGAGAATGAAAATCAAAAGAGTATTAATTACTGCTGCAGTTATACTCGTCGGTTACTTATTACAGGCAGGTGTTTTTGCCCAGTATAATCTGTTTAATGTTACGCCAAATATTCTGCTGATGATTACATGTATCTATAGTTTTATGAGGGGCAGAAAAGAAGGAATATTCATAGGTGTTGTATGTGGAGTTCTTACCGATATTTTTATTGGTGGAACCATAGGTGTCTATACATTGTTTTTTGCTTATTTAGGATGGTTTAACGGATTATTTTATAAATTGTTCTTTATGGATTACATCGTATTTCCATTGGCAATGATTATTATCAGCGACTTTTTCTTTGGAATATATGTGTATATTGTGAATTTCCTTATCAACGGCAGGATGAACTTTATGTTTTATCTGAGTGATGTTATTATTCCAGAGATGATATACACTTTTGCTGTTAGTATATTGTTATGTCATATTATTATAATTATTAACCTTAAGCTTGATGAAGCTGAAAAAAGGAGTGCGGCTAAATTTGTTCAGTGAATTGTTTGCAATAGCTAAATATACAATTAAAAAGATCGTCACCTCCAGACTGTTTGTCCTGTCTGTTGCATTTTTACTTATGTTCTCCACATTGGTATACAGACTTTTCGATTTGCAGATTATTCAGGGTGAAAGTTATCTGGAGGATTATATAGACAGTAGTGAAACTATGGTTTCTACAGCAAGTACACGAGGCAATATATATGACAGGAATGGTCATTTGATTGCATATAACAAGCTTGCGTACTGTGTCACTGTAGGAGATACAGGTATATATTCAAATGGCTATAAAAAGAATTTAATGCTTGTTGATTTGATTAATATTCTTCTTAAACATGGTGAAACTATCGAAACTACCTTAAGTATTGGTATAGATAATAATGGTGATTTTATATATACTACTTCATCAGATTATGCCAGGAAAGCATTTTTACGAGACATATTAGGAATCAGTATTAACAAACTTGAAGAACCGGATGAGGATGGCAATATCCCGGCTGAATATACTGCCGAGAAAGTTTTTAACATACTTAAAGAACGTTATGGTATAGGTTTTTATAACTCCTTAGAAGAAGAGACATATGAGATTTCTGATGATATGGCTCTTAAAGTAATGAATATACGTTATGGCATGTCTCTTAACGCATATCAAAAGTTCATTACTACTAAGGTTGCTTCTAACGTAAAGGACGAAACTATTGCTGATATAATGGAGCATTCAGATGAGATTCGTGACGTTAATGTTGAAGAAGAAACTATACGAGTTTATAACGACCCGGAAGCTTTTGCACATATAGTCGGTTATACAGGAACTGTATCTTCTGAACAGCTTCAGGAGCTGCTTAAAACAGACAACAGTTACAGGCTTAACGACATTGTCGGTAAATCCGGCATAGAAGAATCCATGGAACTTACACTTAGTGGTGAAAAAGGCTCCAAGACATTAATACTTGATAACGTAGGACGTATACTTGGTGTTAAGAATGAAGTTAATCCTGTTGCAGGAAACAATGTATATCTTAGTATTGATAGAGATTTGCAGGTTGGCGTATACAATCTTATCGAACAGGAATTAGCAGGCATTTTGTGTTCTAAGATCGTTAACAAAGGTTTTGAAGTAGCTGATGTTGATGTTGTAGGCGAAGCGGCAAAACTTGAGATTCCTGTAAAGATGGCTTATTTTCAGCTTGTTAATAACAATGTATTGTCTATAAAAGAGTTTTCAGATAATAACACTTCAGAAATTCAAAAACAGATTTACAGTGAGTTTTCCATACGACAGTCCCAGGTTCTTGCGGAGGTTGAAGAACAGTTAAGAACGCCTACACCTGTTATATATAAAGACTGCGATGACGATATGCGTGATTATACTGATTGTATATATAACATTCTTGACAGCAATGGATTCTTTATCGATGATAATATTAATACCTCTGATGATGCGTATATTGCATGGCATAACGGAACCACAAGCTTAAAGGATTACCTTGTCTACGCTATTACAAACAAATGGATTAATACCGCTGATATTATTAAGGATTCTAAGTATTCAAGTGCTGAGGAAGCTTATGACAGCCTTGTAAAATATATTATCAGCGAAATCAGTACCAATACTGAGTTTTCAAAGCTGGTATATAAGTATCTTATATATGAAGGCCGTATAACAGGACGCCAGTTATGCCTGTCATTATATGAACAGGGTGTGTTTGAATATGATGAGGAAGCTGTAAACATACTTTTAAATGCTAACGAAAATCAGGTGTATGATTACTTTATGAGTAAAGTCTCAAGTATTGAAATAACACCGGCCATGTTAGCCTTAGACCCTTGTTCTGCATCATGTGTTGTTACTGATGTTAATACGGGAGAACTTCTGGCTTTAGTAACATATCCGGGATATGATGTAAATAAATTATCAGGTACAATTGATGCTGATTATTATACCAGTTTAACTAATAATTTAAGTTCACCACTGCTCAACAGAGCTACTCAGGTTAAGACAGCGCCGGGTTCAATTTTTAAGGTTATTACATCTATAATGGGATTGAATGAAGGTATTATTTCTCCTGGTGAACTTATTAATGATACAGGTGTATATACCAATCTCGGACTTAACTTAAGATGTTGGGATGTAAGCGGACACGGAGAGATAAACGTAGTTTCTGCTCTTCAGCATTCATGTAACTATTTTTATTCAGAAGTGGGATACAGAGCCTCAATGATTAACGGAGAGTATCATGCGTCACAGGGTCTCAATCTTATAGCTAATTACTCTAATTTATTTGGACTCGGAAACAAGTCAGGTATAGAGATTAGTGAAACAACACCACATATTACTACTGAAAACCCTATACCTTCAAGTATCGGTCAGGGTTCCCACGCTTATGCCAATGTACAGATATCGCGATATTTGACAGCCGTCGCTAACCGTGGTAATCTATATAAATATACTTTGTTGAATAAAATCACATCTGTAGACGGTGAAGTTTTAGAAACTGTTACACCACAGGTTGAAAGCACTGTGGATATCTCTAATAGTATTTGGGATTCTATCCACACCGGTATGCGTGCGGTTATAACAGATAGTACAGTTACTTCATTTTTCAGCAACTGTAGTGCAGCCGTTGCCGGCAAGACCGGTACAGCGGAAGAAAATAAGGACAGGGCTAACCATGCTACATTCATTGGATATGCGCCATTTGAAAGTCCTGAAGTAGGAGTTACTGTTTCAATTCCATACGGTTATGGTTCCGGTAATTCATCTGAGCTTGCAGGTCAGGTGTTTGAATATTACTTTGGAAATATAACATTGGAAGATATACTTAACAGAAACGCTATGGATGTTACTACTAATGTTACAGTAGGAGATTAAGGGTAGATGTAATCATACCTGTGTAATAAAACATTGGAGGATAATTATGAGCCAGCTTGTTACATTAAAATGGAACAAATACGGAGTAACTCTTATTCTTGATAATGATAGTAGTTTTAAAACTCTTCTTGAAGCTGTTGAATTGAAATTTAAAGATGCATCGAGATTTTTTAAAGATGCAAAAACTGCTATCTGCTTCGAAGGACGAAAACTTTCGGAGGAAGAAGAGCAG
The DNA here is from genome assembly GCA_045603305.1 of Lachnospiraceae bacterium. Taxonomy (GTDB): domain Bacteria; phylum Bacillota; class Clostridia; order Lachnospirales; family Lachnospiraceae; genus JAFRXK01. The sequence goes on from JAZULV010000137.1 coordinate 20,027, forward strand.
CAACTTATTGAAGTAATTGAAAAGACTGCTTCTCTTGAGATTATTTGTATAATTGATTCAGACAAAGAACGTGAAGAATTTTTTAAACGAATCGTAGAAGATACATTAAAAGAAAAAGAAGAGTTACAACACTATGAAGAACAGCCCGTACAGTCAAAAGATGAGATTATTGATAATAAAGGACAGTTTTACAGAGGAACTCTACGCTCAGGACAGATTTTAGAATCTGATGGAGATGTGATTGTACTCGGTGATGTAAATCCGGGTGCAAAAGTTGTAGCTGCCAGAAATGTAGTTATTCTTGGATGTTTAAAAGGTACCGTATATGCCGGTTTAAATGGTATTGACAATGCTTTTGTTGTTGCTATGTCCATGAATCCGATGCAGATTAGAATAGGTGACTGTATTGCACGCTCCGCAGACAGTAATCAGAAATTTGACAATGAACCAAAGATTGCTTTTTTAGAAGATGGAAACATCTATATAGAGCAGTTATGTAAAAATGTTATAGATGACATGAAATTAATAAAATAAATAGTAGAATTTTAAATATTATTCATGTAAAATATAATAAGAATGGTTAGAAAAATAATAAGTGGAGGATAATTATTTATGGGAGAGGTAATAGTTATTACATCTGGTAAAGGTGGAGTAGGTAAGACTACTACTACTGCAAATGTTGGAACCGGACTTGCAATGTTAAATAAGAAGGTAATATTAATTGATACAGATATCGGTCTTAGAAATCTTGACGTAGTTATGGGGCTTGAGAACCGCATTGTTTACAATCTTGTAGATGTGGTTGAAGGTAACTGCCGACTTGCACAGGCACTTATCAAGGATAAAAAGCATCCTAATCTTTGTCTGCTTCCTTCTGCACAGACTAGAGATAAATCAAGTGTTACCCCTGACCAGATGAAGAAGTTAATAGAAGAATTAAAGGACTCATTTGATTACATATTGCTTGATTGTCCAGCCGGTATCGAACAGGGCTTCCAGAACGCTATTGCCGGAGCCGACAGAGCTTTAGTAGTAACAACTCCTGAAGTTTCTGCAATCAGAGATGCTGACAGAATTATCGGCTTACTTGAAGCTAATGATCTTAAGAGATCAGAGCTTATTGTCAATCGTATCCGTATGGACATGGTTAAAAGAGGCGATATGATGTCTATTGATGATGTTGTTGATATACTTGCAGTTGATCTTATCGGCGCTGTACCTGATGATGAGAATATAGTTATTTCAAGTAATCAGGGAGAACCTTTAGTTGGTTCAGATTCTCTTGCCGGACAGGCATATATGAACATTGCCAGAAGAGTTGCCGGTGAAGAAGTTCCATTACTTGACTTATCTTCAAATAGTGGATTATGGTCAAAGCTCACATCTATTTTTAAGCATAAGTAGAAGGGGGAACTCTAATGAGTGTTTTTGATGTTTTCAAAAAAACAAATTCAGGGAATGTTGCGAAAGACCGATTAAAACTACTGCTTGTTTCTGATCGTGCAAATTGTTCTCCTGAAATTATGGAAGCTATTAAGAATGACATTTTAAAAGTCATTTCAAAATATATGGATGTTGATACTGAAGGTCTGGATATTCAGATTACGCAGACTGAGTCAGAAAGCGGAGGAAAAACTGTTCCTGCTCTTTATGCAAATATACCAATTAAGGATATTAGAAACAACAGTATCAGATAATTGAGGTATCTATGTTCAATTTTAATTTATACCGATTTAGGTACTACAATTTAAGACTTGTTTTATATGTAAGTATATTATGTGCCAGTGGTGTTTTATTCATCAAAAGTGCTACAATTAATTCTGCAGCCGGGACAGCAACCAAACAGATATTAGGTGTTGCTTTAGGAATTGTAATTATGATAGTAGTATCATTGATTGATTATCACTGGGTCTTAAAGTATAGCTGGATTTGGTTCATTGCAGGAATCTCATTATTAATATTAGTACTTTTTATTGGTACATCCGGAGACTGGGGAGCTAGCCGATGGATAGTTGTACCGGGTATCGGAACAATTCAGCCATCGGAATTATATAAGATAATCATGATATTGTTTTTTGCATATTTTTTTGAGAATTGGGAAGAGCGTATCAATTCAGTCTTTGTACTTTTAGCAGCACTAATATTATTTGCAATTCCGGTTTTTCTGATATACAAGGAACCTGATTTATCTACAACTTTAGTTATTGTTGCTATCTTTTTAATTATGATTTATGTAGCAAATATAAGCTATAAGTGGATATTAGGTGTTATTGCAGCTATGATACCGATTGGTACATGGTTTTTATATATGATTATGCAGGAAGGACAGAATCTGGTTGAAGAGTACCAGATAAACAGAGTATTATCCTTTATCTTTCCTGAAAGATTCCCTGATCTTTCACACCAGACAAACTATTCAGTTATTGCAATAGCATCCGGCATGCTAAAAGGGAAGGGCTTGTACAATACTACACTGGAATCAGTTAAGAATGGTAACTTCTTATTGGAAGCAGATACTGACTTTATATTTGCTGTCATCGGAGAAGAAACCGGTTTTATCGGCAGTGTAGCAATTGTTGCATTATTCTTTTTAGTTGTGTGTGAATGCATCTATATGGCTATCCGTGCCAGAGATTTATCAGGCAGATTAATATGTACAGGTATTGCATCATGGATTGCTTTGCAAGCATTTGTTAATATAGGTGTTGCTACAGACCTTTTGCCTAATACCGGATTAACACTACCTTTTATAAGTGCCGGATTAAGCTCATTAATCAGTTTATTTATTGCTATCGGCGTTGTGCTTAATATAGGCCTTCAAAGAGAGCGTGAAGATAAATTTAAAATGGGGGTATTAAAACGATGAATATAGGTTTAATTGCTCATGATTCAAAGAAAAAATTGATGCAGAACTTCTGTATCGCATATCGTGGTATTTTATGCAAGAATGATTTATATGCTACAGGTACTACAGGCAGACTTATTGAAGAGGTTACAAATCTCAATATCCATAAGTTCCTTGCAGGACATTTAGGCGGCGAACAACAGTTAGCAGCACAGATTGAGCATAATCATATCGATTTGATTATATTTTTAAGAGATCCTCTTACACCAAAGTCTCATGAACCTGATATGTTCAAAGTTATCAAACTTTGTGATATGCATAATATACCTCTCGCTACAAATCTGGCTACAGCAGAGCTTCTTATCAAGTCATTAGATCGTGGTGATCTTGAATGGAGAGAGATGTATAAATAAACATACTAATAATTTAGGAGTTGTTATGCAACACAATAATTCAAAAAAGAAGAAAAAACACCTGAATATATTTATTCCCTTTATATTCATATTAAGCGGAATTATAATTATATCCTTAACAGTTTTTATTATTAAGAATTTCAAAGAAGAGCCGGCACAACCATTGTTAATGCAGTACATTGATAAGGAGCCGGCCGCATATTCAGTAACCATGCAGGCTTCAGAAAGTAATTTTGAGTTTTTCGGTAAAGATCTTGTTGCTGATACTAATACATCGGAACGTGACAGATCAATCTCAGCCTGGGCATCATTAATATATAACGTCACAGACAATGAAGTTGTTTATAGTAATAATGCTTTTGAAAAGATGTATCCGGCAAGCGTTACTAAGCTTACTACATTATTGGTTGCATTACAGCATGCCGATTTAGAAGATGAGGTTACTATTACTCAGGAGATGCTTTCTAATCTTGAATATGGTTCTTCATTATGCGGAATTCAGGCGGGCGATACAATGACCATGAATGATTTGCTTTATGGTCTGATGCTGCCATCAGGAAATGATGCTGCATGTGCCATTGCTTATCATATAGCAGGCAGTGAAGAAGCCTTTGCAGAACTTATGAATAAAGAAGCAGTAAGATTAGGTGCTGTAAAAACTCATTATGTTAATCCTCATGGTTTGCATAGTGAACAGCATTATTCTACCGCTTACGATATATATCTGATATTTAACGAACTTTTGAATTATGATAAATTTCACGATATTATAGGTGTTCAGGAATTTACATCTTCATATTATAACGGTTCGGGTAACCCGGTAAAAGCTACATGGAACAGAGGTATCTGGTACTATCATAATCTTGCATTTGCACCACGTGGTATCAAAGTTCTCGGTGGAAAAACAGGTACAACAACACAGGCTAAGTATTGTTTATCATTATTAAGTTCTGACAATAATGGTGATAAATATATTTCAATTGTACTACATGCCGAATCAAGGCCATTATTGTATGAAAATATGACAAATTTATTATCAAAAATTGATAATTAGCGTTGTGTATTTTGCAATTCTGTTATATAATATATACATAAGTGTTATTACATACACGAAATAAGGAGGATTTTGCTTATGGTGCAGATTATAGCAGGACAGATGGGTAAAGGAAAGACAACCTATTTATTGGAGAAGGCTAATTTAGCGGTGAAAGAAAGTAAAGGTTCAATCGTTTATTTGGACAAGTCAACTAAGAACATGCATGTTCTTGACAATTCAATCAGACTTATCAATGTTTATGATTATCCGATTCGTTCTTACAATGCTTTCGTTGGCTTTTTATGCGGAATTATTTCTAAGGATTATGATTTGGAATACATCTTTGTGGACAGTTTCATTAAGCTTGCACACTTAGAGAAAGAAGAAATTGAAGCAGCAATTATTGAATTAGAACAGTTTTCACAGCAGTATGGTATTACTATCGTGTTAAGTATATCAATGGATGCATCTGAACTTCCTGAAATAGCTCAGAACAAAATCGTAGTTTCTTTATAGTGATTACATATTAGATAAATTCGGGACGTACATTACGTCCCGAATTTCATTTAAATTCATTTAAAGAATTTATTTTTCGTAATCACCTATACGACCAAACATACTGATGCTGTATAAACCGCAGATACCTACTACAGCATATACGATTCTTGATAACAGCGTCATATCTCCAAAGATAAATGATACAAGATTAAAACTAAAAAAACCTATCAATCCCCAGTTAACGGCGCCTATAATAACAACTGCAAGTGCAATATAGTCAATTGCTTTTGAATTCATATTTCAACCTCCTTAAAAATTCATTGGTTATGATTATTTTTGCTCTTTTATTTAAATATTATTATGGAATTTTTTGAGATAGAGTATGAG
>JAZULV010000138.1:0-14364 GCA_045603305.1 Lachnospiraceae bacterium
TTGATTTCATATAACTTTAAATTCATTTAACACCTTCTTTCTGTAGATATGAAAAGGGACAAGTCACCTTGTCCCTTTAGTAAAACTCGCATTTAGAGTAGCGAAACACTCAACATTAACTTTCTCACTTTAAGGTTGAGATACACCTACTTAATAACTTTCTCATTTATTTGGCTGAGATACACCCACTATTAATGTCAATGACATTATTGATAATTGTATTATATGCAATTATCTTTAAAATTGCAATATAAAATATTTGATGTTATATTTACTGCACGCCCTGACGCTTTCTTGCCATCTCATCACTTTCAAGATACTCATCATAGGTTGTAATCTTATCGATAAATCCGTTTGGTGTAAATTCCATGATACGGTTTGCTGTGGTTTGAACAAACTGGTGGTCATGGCAGGTGAAAAGAATTACACCCGGATACTTTATAAGGGCATTGTTAAGTGCTGTGATTGATTCCATGTCGAGGTGGTTAGTAGGCTCGTCAAAAATCAAAATGTTAGTTGCCTGAATCATCATCATTGATAACTGGCAGCGCACACGCTCACCACCGGAAAGTACATTGAGCTTCTTGATACCGTCATCTCCGGCGAAAAGCATTCTTCCGAGGAAGCCTCTTACATAGGTAACATCCTTAACAGGAGAGAACTGGGTGAGCCAGTCTACAATCTGCATGTCACTGGCGAATTCAGCGGTGTTGTCCTTTTCAAAGTAAGCCTGAGATGTTGTTACACCCCACTTGTAAGTTCCTTCGTCCGGCTCCATTTCTCCGGCGAGGATTTTGAAAAGAGTTGTCTTTGCAAGCTCATTTGAACCAACAAATGCAACCTTATCAGTACGATTTAAAATGAAAGAAATATTATCAAGAACCTTTACGCCGTCAATAGTCTTTGAAAGACCTTCAACTGTAAGAACCTCGTTACCGATTTCACGCTCAGGACGGAAGTCGATGTAAGGGTACTTACGGCTTGAAGGACGAATCTCATCTAACTGAATCTTTTCAAGAGCTTTCTTTCTGGAAGTAGCCTGCTTGGATTTAGAAGCATTTGCAGAGAAACGCTGGATAAACTCCTGGAGCTCTTTAATCTTTTCTTCCTTCTTCTTGTTAGCTTCCTTCATCTGCTTAATCATAAGCTGGCTTGACTCGTACCAGAAGTCGTAGTTGCCGGCATAGAGCTGAATCTTAGCATAGTCGATATCAGCAGTGTGGGTACATACTTTATTTAAGAAGTATCTGTCGTGGGATACGACGATTACTGTGTTGTCAAAGTTAATAAGGAATTCTTCAAGCCATGCAATCGCATCAAGGTCAAGATGGTTGGTAGGCTCGTCGAGAAGGAGAATGTCCGGGTTACCAAACAAAGCCTGGGCAAGAAGCACCTTCACCTTGTCATTACCGTCTAAGTCCTTCATGAGCATATAGTGAAGCTCCGGAGCGATGCCGAGACCATTAAGCAATGTAGCAGCGTCGGATTCTGCCTCCCAGCCGTTCATATTTGCAAATTCACCTTCTAGCTCTGCCGCACGGATACCATCTTCTTCAGTGAAATCTTCCTTCATATAGATGGCGTCCTTTTCTCTCATAACCTCAAAGAGTCTTGGGTTACCCATCATAACTGTATCAAGTACAGTACAGTCGTCATACTGGAAGTGGTCCTGCTTTAAGAATGAAAGTCGCTGTCCCGGAGTAATAGTTACATCACCCTTTGATGGCTCAATCTCACCTGTAAGAATCTTAAGGAAGGTTGACTTACCGGCACCATTGGCACCGATTAAACCGTAGCAGTTTCCTTCGGTAAATTTAATGTTTACATCTTCAAATAAGGCTTTCTTGCCAAAACGTAAAGTCACATTATTTGCACTAATCATATCAAACCTCGTACTATCGTATTATTTGCATACTATGTACAAGAAAACTGCTAATTTAGGTTAAATAAAGCAAGCTGCAGGTTTCCTGTATTTTTACTGCCTTTTATATTATACATAAAAGTTTTTTTTATGCAAGGAAAAGAAGTAATAAGTCCTCAAATCATTAATATTTATACGGATTTGTATGATAAATACTACGATTATATAGGAAATCGTACTGAAAATACAGTACCTTCTTTAGTGGTACTCTTTACATCTATGGTTCCACCGAGGGCTTTGGTCATATCTTTTGCAATAGCAAGTCCCAGCCCATGACCATTTTGGGTGTTGCGTGCTTTGTCACTGCGATAAAAGCGTTCAAATACATGAGGTAAGTCTGTCGCATTTATAATAGAGTTGTGGTTTTGCACAGAAAAAATGGCAGACTTTTTATTCGTAGTTAAGGAAATTGTAACAGTACCCTTTGAAGGTTCGTATTTTATACCATTCTCAATAAGGTTAGTAGTAATACGCTGAAGATATTCAGCATCAGAAGTAATCGATATATTGTCTTCAAGCTTTGATATTATTAAAACATCTTTTTCATAAGCTAAAGATTCCATTTGCAGAATAGATTTTTCTACTATGGATGAAAAATCAACAGTTTGTTTATCAAGCATTATAGAAACAGAATCAATAGCAGACAGAGTAAGCATTTCGTTTATCATTGACAACATGTTCTGGGTAGCAGTGTCTGTACTTTCAATCCAGTTCATCTGCTGGGATATGCTTGAATCAGGGTTGCTGCGAAGAATACTGTTATTTGCCATAATAACAGTTAAAGGAGTTTTTAAATCATGGGATACATCAGTGACAAATTGTTTTTCCATATTTATTGCATCTTTTAAAGGTTTTACTGCAAGACCTGATATGTACCGGCTGATAAAATAAAATACAATCATCGACAGTGTATAAATTAATAAGGATATGCCGATAAGTTTTAACATAGGGGATATAATGCTTAAGGTTGGGGTAAGTGCAATTTTTGTAGTATCATTGTACCTGCCATTTTTATAATAAATAATATTGTATTTACTAATGGTTCCATAAGAAGCTTTTTGTTTTTTAACGTCATTAACAATTTCTTCAAGGATTGTTTCGTCAAAATCGCTATTTTCTGAAATAAGTGAAAATGTTTTTTCTTTTCCGGAGTAAAAAACAGTAGTGATATTTTCATCTTCTGAATGCTGGGAGGACTCAGGTTTTTTTTCCGGAGGTTTTTTACCGTGAGCAGGGTCAGCTTTTTCATTTGGCTCTAATGCCTGTTTTAGTGTGCTTTTTAAATCGGAACTATAATAATTATACATGTAAATATTTATTCCAATTAGTACAAACAAGAGTATTATGCCTACTAATGTCATATTAAGCAGAATGAATTTTTTGCGGTATGCTTTCATTATTGATTTTCCTCCAGACGGTAGCCGATTTTTTGAATGTTTTTAATAGAAACCGCTGATTTCAAGAATTTGATTTTTTTACGCAGGAAAGATACATAGGCTTCGACATTATTATCTGTAGCCTCTGAATCAATACCCCAGACATTTATAATTAAGGATTCTTTGGTAATTGTCATTTTAGGATTTGAGAAAAAGATTCGAGCAACTTCAAATTCCTTATGACTTAATTGTACGCTGTTATTATTGCAGGATAGCTGGGCTGATTTTAAATCCAAAGTAAGGTCTGAATATGTAAGAGTATTAAGGATTACCTCACCGGTACGTCTGGTGAGTGCATTAACTCTTGCTATTAATTCTTCTGTATCAAAGGGCTTTGTAAGATAATCATCAGCACCACAGTTAAGTCCGGTTACTTTATCACCGGTTGTGGTTCTTGCTGTGAGCATTAGCACAGGGGTACTGTTATTCTTCTTACGAAGGCTCGCCACGACTTCAAAGCCATTTAATTTAGGGAGCATAACATCCAAAATAATAAGGTTATATTCAAAATTTGAAGCGTAATATAATGCGTTCTCACCGTCGTAAACTGCATCAACAAAATTACCTTCATTTTGTAAGATTTGCTGTAATGCGTTCGCAAGGGATATTTCATCTTCTACAATTAATATTTTCATTAGTTTATCACCTCTGTATTAATTATATCTTTAATAATTAATATTATAAAGTTTATTCTGAAAAACTTCTGAAAGAAAGTTATTTTCAGAACTTTTTCAGAACTTTGGATATACTTAAGTGTATAAAGTTGTGCTTGGTTTATATGCAAAAGGAAAAGATGAAGGAGGGGTTATTTTAATGAGCACAAAATCAAGAAGGAGATATAAAGGCATTTTGGCAGTTCTGCTTGTAGCTGTTATGATGTTATCATCATTTGGTTCTGCATTTGCAGCAACAGACGGAGATAGTAATGTAAGCAGTTATTCAGTTTCAGCTGCTGGAGACTGTTATGTGAATCTGGACACTCTTACTTATCAGTTAAGTGGAGGTTCGGCACAGGTTATTACACAGTATTCAGATGTGAATACATTTTTAACTTATTATAATGCAGGAACTTTACCTGAAATTTATATTACTACATTTGTATTTAATGGTGTCGATGCGGCTCAGAAGATATCCAAGGACGATACTACCGGTGAAGTTACGGCAAAGATAATAACAACAACCTTTATTAATATTAATATGACCGGAAGCATTGTATTTACCGGTACTGCAACAGATACGGCTATTGGTGTTAATACTAATAACGTATCAGGCAATATTAATATTATATTGAATGGTGTTAATATTACTTCAACAAGCTCAACACCTGCAATTATGGTATACAACAAAGATATTACATATACAGGATGTAAGGTTACAATTAAAACTGTTTCAGATACATATAATTATCTTAATGGAGGCAAGTTAAAGAAAACAAGTACGATGTCTTCTGATAAGGTAAACCAGTATACATCAGCCAGCAGCATATACAGTGATACATCGGATGGATACTATTATGTATATACAGCAGATGAAGTAAGTAAGATTTTGTTTGCTTCTGAAACTGCTGACAGTGAGGATATTTCAGACGGCGATCCATATACATTTTATAAATTAAGTGGTGCTGTAGGCTCTGATATTGATTTGTATTTTGAAGGCTATGGTTATCTTGAAATTAACAGCCTTGGAGATGAAGGTGTTGAAACCAAGGGTGATATTAATTTTACAGGTGGCACAGGAGATTACAAGATAACCTCTTATGATGATGCTCTTAATGCATCTACCAGTGGAACTGATATCTATATTAATGTAAATTCATTGGTTGCATCTGTAAATACAGATGCGGATGAAGGTGATGGAATTGACTCTAATGGTACTATTCACGTTGAAGGAGGAACCATTTGTGCCTTTGCCCATCCAACAAGTGGAGATGATGGTATAGATTCTGATAATGGAACCTATCTTAACGGAGGAAATGTAATTGCTACGGGTAATATGTCAGTAACAGCATCAAATAATTCAGCTCAGGATTTTATGGGACTTACATTTTCTTCACAGCAAGCAGCCGGTACAGTAGTATGTATTACTGATACAACCGGAGCACCATTAGCGGCATTTAAGTCAGGCAGAACTTTTACAACATTGTTATATAGTTCTCCATTGTTAACAAAGAGTACTTATTATGTATATAAAAATGGTACTGTTTCAGGTACCGGGGTTAGTGGATTTTATACTGATAATGTAACTCACACCGGTGGAACACAGCAACAGTATAGCGGAACAGGCTCACAGGGTGGACAGATGGGAGGAAGACCTGGACAGCAGGGAGGAAACTCAAGCAGTTCAGGTGGTTCATATCAGTTTACTATAACCAGTTCACAGCATACTTTCAGCGGTGTGAGTGATTATCAGGGTACTGCTGTTGAAACTACAGCAGCAGCAACCCAGGCACAGACAACTCAGGCAACAACCCAGACTCCGGTGTCAACTGAAGCAGCAACCCAGGCGACAACAAGTTCAGCAGGTGTAACCGGAGGCTATGACCTTATCGTTACAGACATTGCATGGGGTAATACAGCTATTTCAGCAGGAACAGCAGTTGCATGGACAGTAACAGTTAAGAACAATGGTGATGCAGATATTCCTTCAGGAACAATTATCGGTTACCAGGTACAGGTTGACGGAAGCACAGCAGTTATTACCTGGTGTGATTCATACAGCGGAGGACTTAAGTCCGGTGAGTCAGTTGAACTTACAACTAACGGTGGAACAAGTGGAAATACCTGGACTGCAACCAATGGTACACATTCAGTAATGGCGTGGGTTGATGATGTTAACAGATTCCCTAATGAGGTTAACGAAAACAACAACCAGTATACAATCAGCCTTACAGTACCATATGTGCCGGTAGTAGAGACAGCAGCACCAACAACAGCAACACCAACAACAGCAGCACCAACAACAGCAGCACCAACAACAGAGGCTCCAACACAGGCACCTTCATCAGATGCCTGCCCTACAGTACATATCGAGGCAGAGGATTTTGCGAGCCAGTCAGGTATCGAGATAGCATCAAAGGTTTACGAAGGCTCACAGTTTATCAACTCAATAGGAAACGGTGACTCAGCTACATATAATGTGGAGCTTCTCGGAACAGGAAACTATACAATCGCTTTAAGAGCATCAACAACATACACAGGCTACAGAGCAGTGGAAGTATATGTTGACGGTGAATACAAGACAACAGTAACAATCAGCAGTACAGGCGCTTGGGCAACCTTTAACACTTTTGAGAGTGAAGAACTTTATCTTACAAAGGGAAGCCATAGCGTAACATTAAAGGCAGTAGGCGGCGGCTACAACATCAACTGGATTGAGTTCATTGGCAATGAATCAGAAGAGGAAACACAGCCGGGCGATGACAGTGACGTAACAATCCACATCGAGGCAGAGAATTATGATTCAATGTCAGGAGTAGCCCTTAGAGGCACCTATGACCAGGGAACAGACGTACTTAAGAGCGTGGATGCAGGCGACTGGATGATTTACACAGTAAATATTGAATCAGCAGGCAATTATGCATTCGTTGCACGTGCAGCAAGAGTAGACGGCGGCACAAGCGTACTTAGCCTTATAGAAGACGGCAAGACAATTGCATCCATTAATGTAGGCACAACAGGCAGCTGGTCAACCTTTGCTGAGTTTACAGGTACATCAGCTTACCTTACAGCAGGAACCCATACCCTCAAGGTATATGCGGACGGCGGAAGATACAACCTTAACTGGTTTGAACTTGTAAAGGGCGCAGGAAGCAGCGTGGAAACAACTACAGCAGCACCAACAGAAGCACCAACCGAGGCACCAACCCAGGCTCCTGTGGCAGGCGACAGCATCCACATCGAGGCAGAGAATTACGATTCAATGTCAGGAGTAGCCCTCAGAGGAACCTATGACCAGGGAACAGATGTACTTAAGAGCGTAGATGCAGGCGACTGGATGATTTATACAGTAAACGTTGCCACAGCAGGCACTTACAGATTTGATGTAAGAGCAGCAAGAGTAGATGCAGGCACAAGTGTCTTAAGCCTCATGGAAAATGATAGCGTAATAGCAACAGTAAACGTAGGCGCAACAGGCAGCTGGTCAACCTTCAGTGAGTTCTATGGAACAGAGGTATACTTAAGTGCAGGAAGCCATACCTTCAAGGTATATGCAGATGGCGGAAGATATAACCTTAACTGGTTCGAGCTTACAAACCTTGCAGCAGGAGAGGAAGAGTCAACAGAGACTCCTGTAGCAGGCGAGAGTGTACATATCGAGGCAGAAGAATATACATCAATGTCAGGCGTAGCCCTCAGAGGCACCTATGACCAGGGAACAGACGTGCTTAGCAGCGTAGATGCAGGCGATTACATGATTTACAGTGTAAAGATTCCGGCATCAGGCATCTACAGATTTGATGTAAGAGCAGCAAGAAGTGATGCAGGATCAAGTTTATTAAGTCTTCTGGAGAATGATACTGTAATAGCAACAGTAAGCGTAGCGTGTACAGGTGGCTGGTCAACCTTTGCTGAGTTTGAGGGTACTCAGGTGTATCTTACAGCTGGAAACCATACCTTTATGGTATATGCAAATGGTGGAAGATACAATATTAACTGGTTTGAGCTTACAAATATCTCTGTAGACAGTGAGCAGCCTTCAACAGAGGAAGTAACTACAGAAGAAGCTACCACAGAAGAGGTTGGTAAGGATAACTTTGTGGAGTTTGAAGGTGAAGAGGAAACAGAAGCATCAACAGAGTCACCGACAGAAGAGACAACCGTTTATGTACCAACATATACCGGCGGATATGATCTTGTTGTAACTGATATTTCGTGGGATTCATCTAGTGCTGTAGCAGGTTCTCAGATAGTATTTACAGCGACAGTAATGAATGATGGTGACACAGATATTCCGGCAGGTACTATTATAGGTTTCCAGATACAGGTTGATGGAAATACCAGAAGCATTACATGGTGTGATTCATACAGTGGTGGACTTAAGGCTGGAGAATCAATTGAACTTACATGTAATGGTGGAACAAATGGTAACTATTGGACTGCAACAAGCGGAACACATTCAGTAATGGCATGGATTGATGACGTTAATAGACTTATATCAGAGGTTGACGAAAACAATAATCAGTATACAGAAACAATTATAATTAATTAATAAACTAGTATAATATAAGGATGTCTGAAATGTAAAAACATTTTGGGCATCCTTTTTTTAGGCTATTCTATTTTATATATTTGTGATAAAATTAGAAACAAGTATTATTAATGTTATTTTGTTTACTAGGGGGTACGCTATTATGAAGAGAACTATAAAAGTAACAGGCAAAGGGAAATTATCAGTTAAACCGGATTTAATCCAGCTTTCACTTAACTTATCAGATGTACAGGATACTTATGAGGCAGCTTTGGAGCAGTCATCTAAGCAGACAGAAGAGTTGAGAGGATGTTTTGAGAGCCTTGGATTTGCGAGAACTGATTTAAAGACAGTTTCTTTCAATGTAGATACTAAGTATGAAAGTTATACCGATGATAACAGACAATGGAAGCAGAAGTTTGTAGGCTACGAATTCAGACATTCACTGAAGCTGGAGTTTGATGCGGACAATGATCTTCTTGGCAGTGTGCTTTATGCGCTGGCCAAGTGCAGTGTTTCACCGGAGTTTAATATAAGGTATACTGTGAAAGATCCTGAGAGTGCAAAGAATGAGCTTCTTGCTAAAGCAGTGGCAGATTCAAAGGAGAAGGCAGAAGTTTTAGCGAAGGCTGCAGGAGTTGAGCTTGATGAGATAGTTAATATTGATTATTCCTGGGGAGAGATTAGTATTATGAGTCAGCCTGTGAACAGAATGTTGACTTGTGCGAAGGGAACTGCTGATGAAGCAGGCTACAATATTGATATTGAGCCGGAGGATATTAATATTACGGATACAGTAACAGTGGTATGGGAGATCGACTAGTATTATGAAGAAATTAATTTCATGGAATGTTAACGGACTTAGGGCTTGTGTCACTAAGGGATTTATGGAGTATTTTAATGAAGCGGATGCAGATTTTTTCTGTATTCAGGAGAGCAAGCTGCAGGAAGGGCAGATTGAACTTGATATGCCCGGATACTATGGCTACTGGAACTATGCTGAGAAGAAGGGGTATTCGGGAACGGCTATATTTGCGAAGGAAGAACCATTAAGTGTAAGGCTTGGCATAGGTATTGAGCAGCACGATAAAGAGGGCAGAGTAATTACCTTAGAATATAATGATTATTATATTGTTACCTGTTATACGCCTAACTCCCAGAACGAGCTGGCGAGACTGGACTATCGCATGGAGTGGGAGGACGCTTTCAGGGATTACCTTAAAGGTCTTGAAAAGGACAAACCGGTGATTTTTTGCGGAGACCTTAATGTTGCTCACAAGGAGATTGATCTTAAGAATCCTAAGACTAACAGAAGAAATGCGGGCTTTACTGATGAAGAAAGAGAAAAGTTCAGTGTGCTGTTGGATAGTGGATTTGTTGATACTTTTAGATATTTTTATCCTGACAAGGAAGAGATATATTCCTGGTGGTCTTATCGCTTTAAGGCGAGGGAGAAGAATGCAGGCTGGCGTATTGATTACTTCTGCGTGTCCGAATGTCTTAAGGACAAGTTAATCAGTGCATCTATTCATACAGAAGTTTTAGGCTCAGACCATTGTCCGGTGGAGCTTTGCATTGATTTATAATTTTATTTTTGAAACATATTAATTGGAGCTTGATAATGAATTTACTGACTATAGAGAACATGTCCAAACAGTACACTGAGCGTATGTTATTTGACAACGTAAGCTTTAGTGTCAATGAGGGCGACAAGATTGGAATTATTGGTATAAATGGTACAGGAAAGTCTACCCTGCTTAAGATTATTGCAGGCATTGAGACACCGGATGAGGGAAGTGTGGTTATGGGCAATGGTTTGGCTGTGCGATATTTATCCCAGTCACCGGTGTTTGAGGAGGATGAGACAGTACTTGAAGCGGTTGTCAGAGGCAATGCCCATCCTGATGAAGCCTGGAGCATAGAAAGTGATGCCAAGACAGTACTTACAAAGCTGGGCATAGTGGATTTTAACGAGAAGGTATCGGTGTTGTCCGGTGGACAGAGAAAGAGAGTGGCACTTGCTTCTACTATACTTTCTAAGGCTGATATACTTATACTGGATGAGCCGACCAACCATTTAGATGGCGAGATGGCTTCCTGGCTGGAAGATTATCTTAATAAATTTAAAGGGGCATTAGTGCTTGTTACCCATGACCGATATTTCTTAGACAGTGTGACTAACTGTATAGTTGAGATTGATAAGGGGTCGCTTTATCGTTATCAGGAGAATTATTCAGGTTTTCTTAAGCTTAAAGCAGAGCGAGAAGAGATGGCGATTGCCAGTGAGCGTAAGCGTCAGTCTATCTTAAGAAAAGAAATTGCCTGGATTATGCGAGGTGCAAGAGCCCGTTCCACAAAGCAGAAGGCTCACATACAAAGATATGAGGCTCTTCGCGATATGAAGGGACCGGAGTTTGACAGAAGTGTTGAGTTACAGTCAGTAGAAAGCCGCCTTGGAAGAACTACTGTAGAGATTGATAATATTAGCAAAAGCTATGGTGACAAGCTTCTGTTTAAAGACTTTACTTATTACTTTTTGAAAACAGACCGAGTAGGAATTGTAGGTCATAATGGCTGCGGAAAGTCCACACTTATTAAGATTATCAATGGTATTGTCGAGCCGGACAGCGGCAGTGTTACCATAGGTCAGACAGTAAAGATTGGCTATTTCTCTCAGGAGAATGAGTATCTGGACAATGATTTAAGGGTAATTGATTATGTAAGGGAGACTGCGGAGTATGTTAGGACTAAGGATGGACTGGTGAGTGCTTCTGCAATGCTGGAGAAGTTCCTTTTTCCGTCATCAGTTCAGTACACTAAGATTGAGAAGCTTTCCGGTGGAGAGAAGCGCAGATTATATCTGTTAAATGTACTTATGAGTGCGCCAAATGTACTTATACTTGACGAGCCGACCAATGATTTGGACATTACTACTTTAACTATACTGGAGGACTATCTTGACAGTTTTCCGGGAATTGTGATAGCAGTTTCTCACGACAGATATTTTCTTGACAGAACCTGCACAAGAATATTTGCTTTTGAAGAGAGCGGAGTAATTCGCCAGTACGAGGGCGGATACACCGACTATGAGCAGAAGGTTGCTGAGAAAAATTTAAAGGCTTCTTCAGAAGTAAAACCGGTGGCAGAACCGAAGGAAAAGAAAGAGTATGTAAGGACTCATACAAAGAAGCTTAAGTTTACCTTTGCTGAGCAGAGAGACTATGAGAATATAGAGTCAGAGATAGTAGAGCTTGAAAGCAAGATAGAAGAGCTGGATTCTGAGATAGATGCAGTAGCGAGCGATTACAGTAAGCTGAACAAATTACTCAAAGAAAAAGAAGAGACAGAGGCGAAGCTGGAAGAGCGAATGGACAGGTGGATGTATCTTGAGGAGCTTGCAGCTAAAATTGCCGAGGGAGTTTAAGTATGATTGATAATTTTATTAATAAATTCGGGCTGACTTCCTTTCAGCTGAAATTGATAGCGATAATAACCATGACCATAGATCACGTTGGTCTTACGCTTATGGGTGGAAGTGAATATTACAGTATATGTCGTATTATTGGAAGAATTGCCTTTCCGATATACTGCTTTCTTATCGCTGAGGGTTTTGTACGAACAAAAGATGTTAAAAAGTATGCACTAAGGCTGCTTATATTTGCTTTTGTTTCAGAGATACCATTTAATCTGATGCTTACCGGCAGACTGTTTACTTTTGAATATCAGAATGTGTTTTTTACACTTCTGTTAGGGCTTTTGCTGCTGTGCTGGTACTCATTTTTTAATGCAAAGAACCATATGGTTGTTGCCCTGTTAGGCGTGCCTGCATTTATGGCAATAGCACATTTGCTTAATACTGATTACTCCTGGTGGGGTGTTATGCTTATATTCCTGTTCTACGCCTTTAAGGACAATAAGCTTATGTCGGCACTGTTTGCCGGTGCATCAATGCTGCTTTACGGAGGTACGGAGAAATATGCAGTGCTTTCACTTGCTCCGATACTTTTGTACAATGGCAAGAAGGGAAGAAGCATGAAGTACTTCTTTTATGTGTATTATCCGCTACATATATTGGTGTTGTGTGCATTGCGGTATGTGTTATAAGATTTTGGATTGTAAATAGTGGGTATATAGTAAAAAGTCCGGCTCGCCGGACTTTTTGTGGTTTAGTGATTATAGATAATTATGATAATAAATTGTAAGTAGTAAAGTTTTTGTGTTGATTAGTGAAACTGAAATTTGTTGGTGAGATTGAATATCAATTTAATACTCAATTCCTTTTCTTCTTTACGCATATGATGACTGCTACAATAATCATCGGAATCATACTAATGATACCGATATATGCCGGACCTAGAATTGCCATATTGGAATATTGCGGTTTTACCAAATATAAAAAGATTGTAAATGCATTGGTTGCGCCGTGCATGAGGGATGGCAACCAGATGGTCGCTGTCTTTTCATATACATAATCAAACAAAATGCCCATCATAACAGTACAGATACAAAACACAATCGGTCCGAGTACCGGTGCACCAATATATTCTTTACCATACTCATAGCCTGCAAAAATCATAATCGGCCAGTGCCAAGCCCCCCAAATTGCGCCACCCACAATACGCCCCTTAGTAACACCAAACGTTTCCTTCAAATATGGATATAAGGCACCTCGCCAACCAATCTCTTCTCCCAAAGCCACAAACATATTGAGAAATGGTCCATATGTAATCGCCTGAATGGCAGTAATCAGTATATACATTGGAATTGTTAAACCTTGTGCTTCTAACTGTTCCAATGCGCCGGCCTCTTCCAACATACCACGCATAGTCAAAAATTCAGAATCAAATGTATTTGGAAAAAATACGAAAAACAAAACACCACCTAGGATGCTAAGTAACGCTGGCATCCAAAGTGCAAAGAATACATAGCGAAGTTTTCCTTTCAAATGCGGTATCCACCCCATACCTTTTAGTGGAATCCTTGCTACAAGTACACCAAGGAACGGCATAAACATGGTAATCATCAATATAACAGTAAACACCATTTGATTTCCATTATTACTAAAAACACTTGCTATCATTTCTAAAATCCAAGCCAGCCCAAATGCGACTGCCATGTATATCACAAATTGTTTCTTACTCACATTTGTTGTTTCCATTATGCATCCACCTCTCTTCTATATACTTCAAGACTCCAAATTTTTTTCTTACAACTAGGACAAGTTAACTTTCTCATCTTTGGATTATGATTTGTCGACAGAGCTTCCATTTTCTTTGGTTGAAATCTGGTATGGCATTCTGGACAAATATACTCTATCCGTTTGTACCAATAGTTTGCTAAAAAGACAGCACAAATAGTATACACTACCATAGTTACAAAAAATGGTATCCAAATTCCTTGTAATATACCAATAACAAAAGTTACAATTCCTGTGATTTCTACAGGAATTCCTACGATTATCATTTTTTTGTACATTTTCTTTCTTTTTTCTTTTTCTTCCATAATTGACGATATGTCATGAATTGTTTTTTGAGAGCCATCCTTGAAAGAAGTCAAAAAATTTCCAATATTTTTTATTTTTTCTAATTGTTCTGTTTTTCTCTTAATATCCTCCTCAATATTTTTATTCTGCTCCTCAAGTAAAAGTTCAATTACTTTTTTTGACTCATCCGATTCCAATATTCCAGCAATATCCTTAATTGAAATATCCAAATCTCTCAAAAAACAAATTGTTTCCAATGTAGCAACATCCTTGTCAGAGAACAGTCTTCGCCCTCCCTCCGTCAAATCCGTTGGCACAAGAATACCTCTTTCATCATA
>JAZULV010000139.1:0-11813 GCA_045603305.1 Lachnospiraceae bacterium
TGAAAAGACCTTTGACATCACCAATGATTTTACCAAGGTACAGATAACAAAGACATCAGTAACCGGTGACTGTCCGGAGATACCGGGAGCAGCCCTTGTAATAAAGGACAGTGAGGGCAACGAAGTGGAGAGCTGGGTATCAACTACAGAGCCGCACATGATAGAAAGACTTCCTGCAGGAACCTACACCCTTACAGAGCTTCGCACACCATTCGGCTATCAGGTGGCAGAAACAGTAGAATTTACAGTTGAAGAAACCGGAGAAATCCAGACAGTAGTAATGATAGATGCCGAGACTTACGGAAAGGTAATCATCAACAAGACAGATGAAAAGACCGGCAAGGCACTTAGCGGAGTAACCTTTGAAGTACGATATGCCAAGGACGTACTTGATGCAGACGGAAGTGTTGTAATCGAAGCCGGCACAGTGGCAGACGTACTCGTAACAGACGAGAACGGATATGCAGAGTCAAAGCTTTTACCAATCGGAACCTACGGCCCGGAAGGATGGACTTCCTACATTGAGTATGAGCTTATTGAAACAAAGACACTTGCAGAGTATTTGCTTGATGATACAGTACATGAACTCAAGTTTGAATACGTGGACGATAAGACACCGGTGATTGAGAAGGTATTAGACATTACCAATGAAACAATACCACCAGTAGAACCGCCTAAGACTGGTGATTACACTGCTGCATCACTTTGGCTTACTATTTCACTTGCTGCCATCACTGGAATTCCAGTATCATTATTACTGAGAAAGAAAAGACAACATTAACTTATATTAATAACTGAATATGGTACTCATAATCAGTCTGGGACCTCTCAGGCTATTTTTGTACCCTAATAAGGGCTTTAATTCAGTCCGAACACAGGCGAAATACGCAGTCGTTTTATAAAATCACAAACCACTAGACAGTTATAACCAAAAACGCTACAATGGAGGTGAAATAAATGTTTGATTTTTTACTGTCGGAGGAATGGTGGATGAAAGAAATTATTGAGGTGTGTATTAACGCACTAGCAATGATTATTGTAGGTATACTGACTGCTGATGTTATATACAGAAAAAAGTTTGAAAAATTATCAGATGAACATAGCAATCTGGCTGAGCACAACAAAAAGCTTGCATCACAACATGGAAGTATTATCAGAGAAACTGAAGTAATTGAAGAAAAGCTCAAAAATGTTGACAAAGGTGTTGACAAGCTTGTTGCACATATGTACAAGGAAGAAGGTCGTAATGATAAGATATCTGATTCTCTCACATCACCTGATTATGTCCTTAAGACTATTACTGCAGTTTATGATAAGAACATAGAACTTAATCATATGATTAGTGAGCTGAAAGCAGAAAAAAGAGAACAGGCTGAGGAGCTGAAAGCCTGCAGAAAAGAAAACGCATCTTTAAAAGCTGAGCTGTCAAAGTACAAAAAACGAACTATAGACAGAAATGCACCTTCACTGTAATTTCACAGTATACCTATACTAATAACCTAACTAAATATATTATACAAATCAGTCTGGGACCTCTCAGGCTATTTTTGTACCCAAAATAGGGCTTCTATTTAAGGCAGACGATACTTTATCGCCTGTCTTAAATTTAAACCTTCTACGACCGAAATACGCAGCCGTTTTTATAAAGAGGATAAGGAGAGGATTTGATTATGACATTCAGAGTTGAAAAAAATACGAATTACACAATTATGTGTAACCACCATTTACAGAACAGAAAGCTTTCCCTAAAGGCAAAAGGCTTATTGTCTATTATGCTTTCCTTGCCGGAGAACTGGGATTACAGTCTCAAGGGTCTGGCTGCCATTTGCACAGAGGGCGTAGACAGCATAAGAAGTGCGTTAAACGAACTTGAAGCTGAAGGTTATATCAGGCGTAATAAAATCAGAAAACCTTCCGGCCAGTGGGGCTCTGAATATGTCATATATGAAACCCCTCATCATGAAGAAGCTCCTTCTTCAGAAAACACTAATACTTTATCAGATCCCAAGAAACCTACTGCTCATGAAGTATTACCAGAGGTTACTGAAAATACTGATAATATTACTAACAAAACCACTGCTTGTAACGCTAAAACCACCATGTTGGAAAATCCAACATGGTCAAATTCAACCACGTTGGATTATCCAACACGGTTTAGCCAACACGGTTCAACCACGTTGGATTATCCAACACAATTAAATACTAATAATAAAATACTTAATAATAATATTAATAATATACATATATCTAATCCATCTAATCTATCTAATAATACAGATATTACAGAAAATACGGTAAACATAACAATCTGTGAACAAATAGATTACGACAGTCTGATTGCAGAGCATCCTGAGGATGCTGATGTGATAGATGGGATAGTGGATATTATGTGCCAGTATTCCAGTTTGCCTGACGATGGTAAACCGGTTTATGTTGGAGGCTTTCCACAAAGTCCACTTGCAATCAAAAAGCGTTTAAAGAAACTTACCAAAGATCACATAGCAAGCGTACTTACAGGCATAAAGCAGAGTAATAAGCCTGTACGCCATTATAAAGCATATATACTTGCATCACTACTTAACGCTCCCTGCTCACTTACTGCCGGTAACATCAGAACCGGCAGTTTGGTAGACAAACCTGTTACGAACAGGTTCCATAATTTTGAACAGAGAAATGTGGATTATGAAGACATGATGCTTGATATAAATAACTATCTAGAGAAGAGGTGATATAAGTGCAGGAAGAACTCACAAAAAAAATAATTGCCCTGTCGATAAAGTCAAGTAAGATGACTGCAAAAGTCCTCGCAAAAGGAATGAAGTATTACATGACAAATCGCAGCAGCAGAACCATCAAACATGGACAGCAGACTTATGAGGAGCTCTACAGCTCCGGAGCTACGCTGCAAAACATTGAAATCAACAAGTCAAATATAGGCTCGTTCACTCCAATAGCCAAGCAGTACGGTATTGATTTTGCCCTGAAGAAGGATACAGCAGCGGACAGATATCTTGTATTTTTCAAGGCAAAGGATATAAATATCATCGATCAGGCATTTAAAGATTTTACTGTTCAGGTTACAAAGCAGAAGGAAGCCGTAAAATCAAGGGAAAGCATA
The DNA here is from genome assembly GCA_045603305.1 of Lachnospiraceae bacterium. GTDB lineage: Bacteria > Bacillota > Clostridia > Lachnospirales > Lachnospiraceae > JAFRXK01. Next base: position 3,119 of record JAZULV010000139.1, read on the forward strand.
TTTGTAAAGCTTGAACGTTACAAGAAGCAGATTGCAGAAAACCAGAAAGCTAGGGAGCAGGAAAAGACAAAAGCCAAAAAGCCCCCCGAAAAAGAAGCTGGTATCAGCATAGAAGGTGATTAATCCATGAAAAACTATAACTCAGACAAGCTAAAAAAAAGGCTGCCTGTATATCTGGTATATGCTGCAGTCTGGATTGGTGTATTTATTCTTGCCAATAGATATCTGCATCTTACTGCACAAATAGCTGCCATAACTGCAACACTGGCTGTTGTTATGCTGATTATGCATATCAATACAAACACCGGTCGAAATAAGAACTATAAGACCGGCCGTGAATATGGCTCATCCAGATGGGGAACCCACGAAGATATTAAAGACTTTATTGACCCGGTATTTCGCAACAACATCATACTGTCAGCCAGTGAATTTCTGACTATGAACAGCCGCCCTGCCAAATGGTGGACCGGCAGAAACAAAAATGTTGTTGTTATCGGTGATTCCGGCAGTGGTAAGACACGATATAATGTTAAACCCAATCTTATGCAGATGAATAGTTCTTATGTTGTCACTGACCCAAAGGGTACGGTTCTTACTGAATGCGGAAAGATGCTTCACGACAATGGATATAAGATTAAGGTGTTAAATACAATTAACTTCAAAAAATCCATGCACTACAATCCATTTGTCTACATACACAGCGAAAAGGACATCCTGAAGCTTGCTAACACAATCATCGTCAATACAAAAGGCGAGGGCGATAAAGCAGGAGAAGACTTTTGGGTTAAAGCCGAAAGGCTCTATTACACTGCTCTCATAGCATATATACATTTTGAGTGTCTGGAAGAAGAGAAGAATTTTGAGACTCTTCTTGCATTAATTGATGAGTCCCAGGCCAACGAAACTGATGAGAATTACAAGAATCCGGTAGACCTTCTGTTTGATGATTTGGCAAGAGAGAAGCCACGCTGCTTTGCTGTCCGTCAGTACCGCAAGTATAAGCTTGCTGCTGGAAAGACCGCAAAGAGTATCATGATATCTTGCGGTGCACGATTAGCTCCTTTTGATATCGAGGAAGTAAGAAATCTGATGAGCCATGATGAGCTTGAGCTTGATACCCTCGGTGATGAGAAAACCGCCCTCTTTGTAATTATGAGTGACACTGATGATACATTTAATTTCATAATAGCGATGATGTTTACCCAGCTCTTTAATACTCTCTGTGAAAAAGCAGATGACTTTTATGGTGGCCGCCTTCCGGTGCACGTGCGCTGCCTGATTGATGAGTTTGCAAACATCGGTGAAATTCCTAGATTTGATAAGCTTATCGCAACAATAAGAAGCCGTGAAATATCAGCAACCATTTTTCTGCAGGCACAGTCACAGCTTAAAACAAGATACAAAGAGGCTGCCGACACCATAATAAGCAACTGTAACACTCGCATATTTTTAGGTGGAACAGACAAGAACACACTGAAAGACATGTCAGAACTTCTTGGAAAAGAAACCATAGACATGTACAACGAATCCAAGAGCCGCGGTACATCAGTGTCACACGGACAGAATTACCAGAAAAGCGGCAGGGATTTAATGAGCCCGGATGAAATTTTCAGAATGGACGGTCGAAAGTGCATAGTTCTGCTTAAAGGCTGCTATCCGTTTTTGTCAGACAAATACGATATAACAAAGCATCCAAATTACAGCAGGCTTATGGACGCTGACCCTAAGAACAAATTTGACGTTGAGAAATATTTAAAACACCCGACAGTCAAAAGAAAGCCTATTGTAGGGAAGAAAGAAAAAATAGATATCTATGATATTCCTGCATAGCAAATAATTTAATAACCTATAATCTTAAGACCGGCAATATCTGCAGGTCTTTATATTTACATGAAGGAGGACTTAATAATGAGTTTTTTTACTGATGCAATTAATACCATTCAGGTTATCGTTGTTGCCATAGGAGCTGCCATAATGCTTGTAGGTGTCATATCCTGGCTTGAAGGTTACAACACAGAGAATCCGGCAAGCAAATCTGCAGGACTTAAAAGTTTTATGAGTGGTGCCGGCATTGCACTTATCGGTCTTACACTCGTACCAAAGCTTGCCGAGCTGTTCACTATCGGTTAAGAGGGAGGGTTCTAAATGCCTGATATCCCTTTACTAAATGATCTTATAGAAATAATAAAGCAGTACATAATAGCAGGTATTAATGCCACCTATTCAGCTCTTGGGAACTTTAGCGATGTTAATCCGCTTTACGGTTCAGTATACGAATCTCTGGAAGATTCTCCGGCTCAATGGAACAGTACAATTTACACAGCAATAACCGGAATGGCCGAACACAGTCTTATGATGGTTGCCGGAGTAATTGTTACTTTTATTCTTTCATACGACCTTGTGCAGAATGTAAACAGCCATAACAACATGCGGGATTCTGAAATTGGCATGTTTATAAAGTGGTTCATTAAAGCCGGAATCACTGTCACACTTGTAATTAAAAGCACCACTCTTGTTGAGGGAGTCTTTGAAATAAGCTCATGGATAGTTACGAAAGCAGCAGAATATTTTACTCCTGAGGGACGTCCGGCTATTGATGCCATGTCATCACTTTTATCATCGCTTAACGATAAATCAATACCAGAGCTGTTGCTTATACAAGGTGAAATTATGCTATGTACAATTGCAGTTTACATAATGCTGATAATAGCAATCGTAGTTATATGGAGCAGAATGATAGAGATATTCATGGTTATTTCGGCTTCGCCTATTCCATTTGCTACGCTGATGAACAAGGATTGGTCCGATGTAGGCCGGAACTATATCAAGCTCATATGTGCATATGCCCTGCAGGCATATCTTATCATGATTATCTTTGCTGTATATTCAGCATTGATAAAAAATGTTGCCTTTTCATCATCAATATCAAAGGCAACCATAACACTCGTTACATATACCCTCTTATTTGGATATATGTTCTTTAAAACTGAAGGTATTGCAAAATCTATTTGCTGTGCCAGATAAAGATTGGAGATGATAACAATGGGATATGTAAATATTCCAAAGGATCTTACCAAGGTTGATAGAAAAGTAGCTCTCAACCTTACAAAACGTCAGCTATACCTTTTTATACCGGCAATAGCACTTGGCATAGGAGTATACCTGATTACTTACTCAAAATTAGGTACCAATGCCATGTATCTTACGGTAATCATAATGATGCCTTTTTTCATTGCGGCCCTCTATAAAAACAGGGATAACGAAAAATTAGAAGATATTATTATCAGATATCTAAAATTCAAATTCGGCTGCAATGAACGCACTTTTAAATCTAACAATATATATTCATGGATAATACGAAGGGAGGAAATAGTTTATGGCAGCAACAAGACCGGCTCAAAGGATGCCAGTCATACAAAAGGAAGTTCCTTTATCAGAAAAACTAAAGACACTGTTTACAGGCAAGAAAACAATCTCAGTACAGGAAACCATACCTTACAGAAGAATGATTAAAAATGGTCTGTGTCAGATAGATGAAACAACCTACAGTCGAACCATAGTATTTGAAGATATCCACTACCAGCTTGCAAAGGAAAGTGACAAAAAGAGAATATTTGAAGAGTGGTGCGGAGTCCTCAACTGCTTTAATCAAAACATTCCTTTTGAGCTTACCTTTGTAAATACTAATTCGCTTCTTTCTGACATAGAAAAGCTGACATCACTACCACGAATAGATGACAGTTTAAACAATGTTCGTGAAGAATTTGAAGGTATCATAAAAGATAAGTCAACCCTTGGCAACAATGGAATCAGGCGTTTTAAATATCTTACCTACTATACCAAGGAGCCTGTTGAACAGACTGCAAAAAGCAGACTTACGACCCATGAGATGTCTGTCCTTAAGAACCTGAAGGAGATGGATGTGCCGGCAAGGGCATTAAATGGTACCGAACGTCTTGAAAGCCTTTATACCATAATGCACCCTTTTAACCGAAAAAAATTTAACTTCCAATGGAAGTGGTTACCCACCACCGGTAACAGTACAAAGGACTACATAGTCCCAAAGGATATTAAATTCTATGATACATATATCAAACATGACGGCATATATTCTGCCTGCTCCGGATTGTTTCTTCCGGCTGCAGAGCTTGAAGACAGCTTCTTAGCCGAAATACTTTCTATAAACTGCTGCATGACAGTTAGCATACATGCACAGCCGGTTGATCGTAAGAAAGCTGTAGCAATTGCCAAAACAACATACACTGATTTGCAGCAGATGAAAATTGATGAACAAAAGAAAGCGGTACGTGCCGGTTATGACATGGACACTCTTCCGTCAGAACTTGTTGACAGTATAGAAGAGGCAGAAATACAGCTTAAGAACCTGCGTAAAACCAAAGAGAAGATGATGATTGTATCAATAGTCATAATGAACACGTCCCCTACCCTGCAGGGCTTAAAAAATGATATAAGCCAGATATCAAGCATTATAGATAAAGCCGGCTTTGAGATGTTCCCTTTACGATACCGTCAGGAAGAAGCTTTCCAGTCGGTGCTTCCTCTTGGCTACAATGGAATGACCATAGACCGCAGCATGGATACAAGCTCCCTTGCCGGATTGATGCCTTTTACTGCAAATGAGCTTCTTATGCCGGGAGGTCAGTTTTATGGTACAAATTCGCTTACTAAAAACCTTATAATGGCTGATCGTAAGAAGCTTCCCAACCCTAACGGTCTTATTCTTGCTGTTCCGGGAAGCGGCAAGGGTATGTTTGCAAAGTCTGAAATCTCTGACGTTTATCTGCGAACTAGTGACGACATTATAATTTCCGATCCGGAAGGTGAATACTCGCCTTTGGTTGAACTATATGGCGGTCAGGTTATAACTCTTTCCACCATATCAGGCTGTTATGTCAATCCTCTTGATATTAACCTCAATTATGATGAGGAAGATCCTGTTGCATTTAAGTGTGAATTTGTCCTGTCGCTATGCGAACTTATTGCAGCACCTAAGACCGGGTTAGATCCTCTTGAGATAGGAATTATAGACCGCTGTGTAAAGAAGATGTACGAACCTTACATGACCTCTCCTGAGACCACAGACCAGCCTATTCTTGAAGATTTCTATAACCTTCTGCTTGAGCAGGACACACCGGAATCAATCCGTATAGCAAATGCACTTGAAATATATGTGCATGGCAGCCTCAATTATTTTAACCATCATACTAATGTCAAGCTTGACAGCCGTCTGGTAAGCTTTAATTTTAAGCCTCTTGGCAAACAGCTTAAAAAGATAGGTATGCTTGTTATGCAGGATCTGGTGTGGAACAGGGTAACACAGAACCGTAATGCAAAAAGACATACCTGGTTTTATGATGATGAGTTTCACCTTCGTCTTAAAGAGCCACAGACTGCAGCTTTTGCAGTGGAGATATGGAAGCGTTTTAGAAAATGGGGTGGCATTCCTACCGGCATAACACAGAACGTGAAGGTATTACTGGAATCAAGAGATATTGAGGATATTCTGGATAATTCAAAGTTTATCGTACTGCTTGATCAGGCTGAAGGCGACAGAACAATACTTGCAGAAAAGCTTAAGATCAGCGACACCCAGTTAAGTTATATCGAAAATGCCAGTCAGGGATGTGGTCTTTTATTCTTCGGTAGAACTGTGGTACCTTTTGATCACACTATTCCTGAGGACACACAGCTTTACAAGGTAATGACTACAAAGCTTGAGGAAGTGCAGTCATGATTAAGAATGATGACAAACCTTTAAAAAAACAGAATAGAAAACAGGGTAAGACAAGCTACTACCTGAGATTTCATGAAAGCGGCAGAATAAATTCAAGCCGCTTTCATTTTTCATCTTCTGGTAACAATGATGCAGATGATGTGGACAGCGGACAGACAGCACAGCAGACTTTACAGGACAGCAAACGCTTTATAACAGCCTCTTCTTCACGAACATCAAAGGTAATATCTTATGCAACTGGTAAAGATGAAAAGAAATCTGCAGCCATATCTCAGAACAATAGTTTCAGACTTAAACGTGGCAGCACAAGAGGAAGTTCTTTTAACTCTTCCAAAGATGAAAACTCTTCGATGAGAATGAGAGGCAGTAAGACTGTCTCCGCTTCTTCTAAAGAAACTGTTAATATTCAAAAGCAGCATATTAAAAAGGAATACCAAAAGAAGGCTATGGCTGCCATTGCAACTGCTGTTGCTCCGGAAACAGCTGCCGTTAGTGCTGCTGCTAAAACAGCACAAAGCATACCATCTAAGAACAAAGATGGTGCAGGAAAGTTTTTCGGTATCCTAATGGTAATAATATGCCTTATTCCTATACTTATTGCTGGCAGTTTTATTTACACTGCAGCATTCGTCATAGAACCTATAGCTCAATATATTGATGAACGTATCGAGGAATACAAATCGGGTTTTGCCGGTGACGGAACGTCTGACATTATCATCGATGCTTCACAGTCGCCTGTATCTGCAGACGATTTGAACGACCCGGAATTTGCAGCACTTATAACCGAGGCGGAGAAGTATCTTGGATACCCATATGTATGGGGAGGCAGTTCACCTTCCACAAGTTTTGACTGTTCAGGATTTGTCTGCTGGGTTTATTCCCGGTCAGGAGTTTATGATCTTCCACGTATGACAGCACAAAGAATTTACTACAAGTGCTCTCCTGTCCCGGCTTCAGAACTTTGTCCCGGTGACCTTGTTTTCTTTACTGATACATACTCAGCATCTTACCCGGTTACACACGTCGGTATATATGCCGGCAACAGCTATATGATCCATGCCGGTGATCCTATTCAGTACACATCAATTAATACTCCATACTGGACAGACCACTTTTATGCATATGGCAGACTTACAGATTAATAAGGAGGACCCACATAATGTTTATTAAAAAACTAATTCCACTACTAATTGGTTCAGTACTGATATGTACATGTTCCTTCGCAATTCATGCTTCTGAAACACCTACACAGGCTACAACAGAGGCTACAACAAAAGCTGAAGTATCTACTACTACACAGCCTCCGACAGAGGCTGCAACAAAAGCTGAAGAACCTACTACACAAGCCTCAACTAAGGATGAAGAACCTACTACTGCTTATGAACTGCCTCCAGCTCTTACCGGCACCGGCACAGTTATAAGCAGTGAACGTGCAGAAGATGGTAAAGTATTTTACACAATAGAAGCAACTGATGGCAGTATCTTCTATCTCATCATTGATAATGACAGCATTTCAGATAACGTGTATTTCCTTACACCTGTTACCCTTGACAACCTTGCTTCCTTTGCTGCCTCGGCCAATAAAGACACCTCATTACTTGGGCCACTCTTTACTTCCGACGATAAAGAGTCCGATAACAGCAAGAATAATTCAAATACAGAAGCCTCACCGGAAAACACACCGGAGAAAGAAGGAAATTTTTTCTCCCGTAACTGGCAGATAATTGCCATCTTTGCAGTTATGGTCGCAGCTTTCCCTATTATCTATTACATAAAAATCGTAAAACCAAAGACAACTGAAAAAGCTACTAAAAATCAGGAATACGATATTTACGAGGAAGAGATCTGCGAAAGCGAATATGAAGAAACAGATGATGAATCCATCGAAACGGAGGATAATGACTGATGAAAAGTTTAAAACCTCTGGTAATATTAATTACTGCCCTTGCACTATCATTATCCAGCATGCCAAAAACTGTAGCAGTTGCAACAAATGAACTGATATATACCGAAACCACCCAAAGCAATAAAGGTCATATATCAGAGCTGAATGGGTACCCGAATACTCATGTCAATACCGGCGATAAAATATATGACCTTATCGAAGTCGCAATGTCGCAGGTCGGATATTACCGACCTGAAGGTGAAACAAAGTATGGGAAATGGTATGGCTATCCTAATGATGCCTGGTGTGCCATGTTTATTAGCTGGTGTGCAAAGGAAGCTGATATATCTACGGATATTATTAAAAAATTCTGCCGCTGCAGTAAAGAAGCAGAATGGTTTATGACAATTAACCGGTGGAAAGAACCCGGTGAACATACTCCACAGGCAGGAGATATAATATTCTTTGACAATGACATAAGGATTAACCATGTCGGTATTGTAACCGGGTCAAAAGATGGCTATGTGTACTGCATAGAGGGTAATCATGCCAACAGCGTAAACGTAACCAGACACAGTCTTACAGACGATAAAATCACAGGGTATGGCGTTCCGGATTACACCGGAGAAGGATATGCTGATATTAAATACAGCCTGCATGTACAGGGTCATGGCTGGCTTGACTGGTCCGGCAACGGAGAACCGGCCGGAACCACCGGAGAATCAAGGAGAGCTGAAGCTATAGAAATTAAACTAACCGGAGAACTGGCCGAGAAATATGATGTACAGTACAGAGTCCATGTACAGGGTCATGGCTGGCTTGACTGGGTCTGTAATGGAGAGACAGCCGGAACAACCGGAGAGTCTAGGCGTATGGAAGCTATAGAAATTGTGTTAATAGAAAAATAAATTTATAAGTCCAGCGGTGAGATGTCAAGTAAAATAAAATAAAAAATCTTTTTGTTTTTGAGATATTTCACGAAAAAAAACAACAACCACCTAAGCCCTGTCGACCATATTTTTAAAAAATGAGCAGGGCGTAGCTCGTCAGCAGGT
>JAZULV010000140.1:0-69925 GCA_045603305.1 Lachnospiraceae bacterium
ACACCTTTAGACTTATGACAACTTTACGTAAAAATCTTTTTTATTCATTTACTTTTTTCTATATCTAATATACAATAGACTAGTCAGCGTATAGGCTCATACATAATTGATATTTTAACCAAATCATATAATACTTATGCCTATACAAAAAGACACTGATAAATCTATATATGGAGGATAGAATGAAAAAGATAGATATTGTTGTACCCTGCTACAATGAGGAAGAAGTTCTCAAGGTTTTTTATAAAGAAACCAGCCTCGTCGTAGACAAAATTGACGGGTACGAATTTAACTTTATATTTATAGATGACGGAAGCCGTGACAATACTCTTCATGAGATGAAGGAACTTGCCAAGCTTCACACCAATGTAGGTTACGTTTCCTTTTCAAGAAACTTTGGTAAGGAAGCCGGTATGCTTGCCGGTCTTAAGTACTCCTCCGGTGATTATGTCATCATCATGGATGCTGACCTTCAGCACCCGCCGGCGATGATTCCGGACATGCTTAAAGGTATTGAAGAAGGTTATGACTGTGCTGCTGCACGAAGAACTTCCAGAAAGGGCGAAGCCCCTATACGAAGCTTTTTGTCTAACGCATTCTATAAACTCAGCAACAAGCTTACCAACAACAAGCTTCCGCAGGATGCCGTTGACTACCGTATCATGACCAGACAGATGGTTGACTCCATACTTACATTAACAGAGGTTGAGAGATTCTCCCGCGGTATCTTCAACTGGGTAGGTTATGATACCAAGTGGTATCCTTACGAGAACGTTGAACGAACATTAGGACAGACCAAGTGGAGCTTCGCTGCGCTGATGAAGTATGCTATTGACGGAATTACTTCTTTCTCCGTAAAACCTCTTAGAATGGTATCCGGTCTTGGTTTCTTTATATCAGTGGTTGCTTTCCTTTACATTATCATAACCCTGATACAGACCTTAGTATTCGGCATCGATGTTCCGGGTTATGTTACCACATTATGTGCTGTACTGTTCCTTGGTGGAATTATAGAACTTTCAATAGGAATTTTAGGAGAGTATATTGCCCACATTTATCTTGAGGCAAAGGACAGACCTGTCTTTATCGTAAAGCAAACAAATATAGATAAAGGAGGAGATGATAAATAATGAAAAAACTGATTGAAAAGTTTTGGACAAAAGAGAATCGAAGCTATGTCTTCTGGGGCATTATGACTACTATTGTGAGTATTGCCATATATTATGCTCTCATTTACTTCTTCCCTTCACTAATTGAGGAAGTCGCCAATGCAATAGCGATTGTAATATCAATTCTCTTTGCATATGTAACTAATAAGAAATTTGTATTTCATTCAAAGTGTCCGGATTTTAAGAGTCTGCTCAAAGAGTTCTGGTCCTTCATATCCTGCAGAATCTTTTCTGCAATTATAGAGGAACTACTGCTTAGCTTCTTCTTGCGTGTTGCACACGTTAATGAATACTTATCAAAATTATTAGTATGTATAGTGATATTTGTGCTCAACTATGTAATGAGCAAGATGTTCGTTTTTAGAAAAAAAGATCAGAAAACAGATTAGAAAATGTGAGGTATTTATATTATATGAAAAACACTACAGAACGTCAAACAAAATTTAATCAAAAACTCCCACTTATTCTTTCATTTGTGTTGCCGAGTGTTATCATGCTGATAATATACTTTATCCGTGATATCTATCCTTTCGGTGATAATGTATTTCTGCGTATTGATATGTATCATCAGTATGCTCCTTTCACTGTTGAGTTTATGGAGAAAATAAAGCACGGAGAAAGCCTGCTTTACAGCTGGAATATAGGTATTGGTACTAACTTTGTAGCACTGTTTGCTTACTATCTCGCAACACCGCTTAACTGGCTGTTATTACTTGTTCCTAAGAACCTGGTTCTTGAGTTTATGGGATACGGTATTATCTTAAAGATAGGCTTATGCGGACTTTCTTTCGCATATTATCTTAAGAAGAAGTACTCAACCAACAGCTATTCAATTGTTCTTTTTGCAATCTGCTATGCTTTATCAGGATATATCGCAGCTTACAATTGGAATGTTATGTGGCTTGACTGTATCATACTCGCTCCACTTGTTATGCTTGGTATTGAGCAGATTATCAATGAAGGTAAAGGTTACCTCTACTGTATATGCCTTGGATTATGTATATTTACTAACTACTACATCTCCATAATGATTTGTATGTTCTCAGTAATTTACTTTGTTGCATTATATATTATTACACCTATAAAAGAAGAAGGTCCGGGTTATTTAAGAAGATTTTTAAATTTCTGCCTGTACTCACTGCTTGCAGGAGGCTTCGCAGCTATTCTCCTTATACCTACGCTGTCTGCATTACAGCTTACAGCTTCAGCTAACTCAACCTTCCCTTCCCAGCTGACCAATTACTTTTCAACCATTGACATGCTGGCACGCCACCTTATAAGCGTTGATACAGAACTCGGTCTTGACCACTGGCCTAATATTTACTGTGGTGTAGCAGTTATTGTACTTCTGCCACTTTATATTATGAATAAGAAGACACCTGCACGAGAGAAGATTGCAAAAGTATCTATCCTGTTTATCTTCCTTTTGAGCTACTGTCTTAATATACCAAATTATATCTGGCATGGTTTCCACTATCCAAACAGTCTTCCATGCCGTCAGTCATTCCTTTATATCGCTCTTCTTTTAAGCATGTGCTTTGAGGCTGTTCATCATATAAAGGAATGCAGCAAAAAGCAGATTGCCGGAGCATTCTGGATGGGACTTGCTTTCATCTTCATTTGTGAGAAATTCATTACTCATGAAGATTTTACTTATAATACATTCCTCTTATCAGGAATATTCGTTGCTTTTTATGCATTGCTTTTATATTTATATCACACTAATAAGATTCAGATTGCGGCAATCGCTCTTGTTGCAGTCAGCCTTGTTTCAGTAGAAACTACTGTAAATATGTTAGACACCGGAATGTCTACAGTAACCCGTTCAGCATATATTCAGAATCTTGATTCATACCGTGAACTCGTAGATTATGCAGATACAATTTCAGATGATTTTTATCGTATTGAGAAACTTTCAAGAAAGACAAAGAATGATGCAGCACTTGCAGGCTTCAATTCTGCATCAGTATTCTCATCAACGGCTAATGCTAACGTTACTTCATTCTACACTCGCATGGGTATGGAAGGTAATACAAATGCCTACTGTTATCAGGGTGCAACACCTTTATCACAGGCACTGCTTTCAGTAAAATATATGTTTACCGAGTCCGCAGTAAATGACCCTCTTTACAGTACACTTACCAGCAGTGGCAACGTAACTCTTTTACAGTGCAGAAACTCTTTGGGCCTTGGTTTCATGCTTCCAAATAATATGCTGGATATGTGGTCCTATGGTGCCGGCTCACCTATTGATGTACAGAATGGTTTCTCTTACGCAGTTAATGCCGGAGCACTGTTAGAGCAGATTGAAAGCATCAATAACGGTAACTCATACACAATAACACCAACAGAGGCGCAGCGTATCTTCGTATATGTTCCTCGCTCTGATGTAACCACCGTCACCGTTTCAAGCAATGGTTCTTCTAAGACTTACGAGAATCTTAACAGAGGCTACCTTATTGATGCAGGCTATCGTCAGGCGAATGAAACTGTAACTGTTACAAATTCATCCGGTTCCAGCTTCACAATGTATGCTTATAAGTTCAATTATGAAAACTATAATACATTAATCAACCGACTTAATGAGCACGCTTTCATTTATGACAGCGATAAATCAACCGAGACACATATTTATGGTACTATTAACGCAGATAACTCAGGTATTATGTACACCTCTATCCCATACGAGAAGGGCTGGACAGTAAAGGTGGATGGCAAGAAGGTTGAAACCTTTGCGTTTGCAGACACAATGCTTGCAATAAGACTTGATCCGGGAACACATAATGTTGAACTTAGTTACTTCCCTGACGGTCTTGCATTAGGTGCTGTTATTACACTTATAAGTACACTGCTTATTGCAGCTACCATTATACTTCCAAGACTCGTAAAAAAAGGAAAGATTAAAATTAAGGCACCAAAGCCTGTTGCAGATTTCTTCTTCCTAAACAAATAGACTATATAAAGTGTAAAAAGCAACATTATAACCTTTAATATTATGGTTACAAAAATTCTCACAACGCTTCGATTCACTGCGTTCATAGGCGCTTTGCGAGAATTTTATGTAACCATAAATAAAGTCTTTGAATTAACTCTTTTGATACTTTAAGATTAATGACTAAAACTAAAGGAAAGGAAAGGACGTATATATTATGAAACTCTGGGGAGGACGTTTTACTAAAGAAACCGACGAACTTGTGAATGCATTCAATGCATCTTTACCATTTGACCAAAGATTTTACAGTCAGGATATTCGTGGAAGCATTGCCCACGTGACCATGCTTGCAAAGGCAGGTATTCTCACCGATGAAGAAAGAGATACCATCATTGCCGGATTAAACAGTATTTTAGATGATATAAATAATGGTGTACTTTTATTTGACAGCACCCAGGAGGATATCCACAGCTTTGTTGAGGCTAATTTAATTGAGCGTGTAGGTGATGTGGGAAAGAAGCTTCATACCGGACGAAGCAGAAATGACCAGGTTGCTCTTGACATGAAGCTTTACACCCGCGACGAGATAACTGAGATGGACTCTCTGTTAAAGGAACTTTTAACAACTATCCTTAAGATCATGGAGGAGAACACAGAGACATATATGCCGGGCTTTACCCATCTTCAGAAGGCTCAGCCTCTTACACTGGCTCACCACATGGGTGCATATTTCGAGATGTTCAAAAGAGACCGTCTGCGTCTTTCAGACATATACGACAGAATGAACTACTGTCCTTTAGGCTCAGGAGCCCTTGCCGGCACTACATATCCGCTCGACAGAGAGCTTACAGCCTCACTTTTAGACTTCTACGGCCCTACACTTAACAGCATGGATTCCGTATCAGATAGAGACTATCTTATTGAGCTTTTAAGTGCAATGTCCACTATCATGATGCATTTAAGCAGATTTTCTGAGGAGATTATCATCTGGAACACAAACGAGTACCAGTTCGTAGAGATTGACGACGCATACAGTACCGGAAGCTCTATTATGCCGCAGAAGAAGAATCCGGATATTGCCGAGTTAGTAAGAGGAAAGACCGGGCGTGTATACGGAGCTCTCATCTCCATGCTTACCACTATGAAGGGGCTTCCGCTTGCCTACAACAAGGATATGCAGGAAGATAAGGAAATTACCTTCGATGCTATTGACACTACAAAGGGCTGTATTTCACTGTTTAACGGCATGCTTAAGACCATGAAATTTAACAAAAATAACATGGCAGAAAGTGCAAAGAACGGTTTCACAAATGCTACTGATGCCGCAGACTACCTTGTAAATCACGGTGTTCCATTCCGTGATGCCCACGGTATCGTAGGCCAGCTCGTACTCTACTGCATAGACAAGAACATATCCCTTGATGATATGACTCTTGAAGAATACAAGGCAATCAGCCCTGTATTTGAAGAAGACATTTATGAAGCTATCAGCCTTAAGACCTGCGTTGAGAAGCGAATGACCATCGGCGCTCCGGGACCAGAGGCCATGAAGGTGGTTATAGGTAAGTATCAGGAGTATCTTGAACAGTAAGGTGGTATTAATTAAAGTATTATATAGTAATTTGTTCAGTAACTATAATATAGAGCTCCTATCATCAGACTTATTTGAGTATAATGATAGAGGCTCTTTTTTGTAATTTGTTTGTGTTAAAAAGATGTTGACAACACGTCACCACCTAAAAAACAATGTGTTGCTTTCTTTTTGTCACAACAACGCCTATAATGAAATCACCTTGCAGGGAATAAATGAAATGAAAGGAACTGTTTTCTATGGCTGAATTTGGTGAAAACATAAAAAAAGCTAGGGTGGAAAAAGGTATTACACAACAAACGCTTGCAAACCATCTTTTTGTTACTAGACAAGCTGTTTCTCGTTGGGAGGGCGGCTCTCGCTACCCGGACTTGATGACTGCTAAAAAACTATCGAATTTTTTAGATATTTCCCTCGATGATTTGCTAAGCAATGAAGATATGAAGCTCTATCCCGAAAAAAATACAATTTTGGAGTCTCCAATTTCAAAAGGTACCCAGACAGCAATTATTTCCGTAGCATTCATGTGTTATTTAATAATCAGTATATGGTATTTTTATGACATAGCGAGAATTAACACAGAAATTAACGTAACATATATTGTCACTGCAATTAAGCCGTTCTTGCTAACCTGCATTCTTATTTACGCTGGAATTATGTCAATCCGAAATCAATTGAATCCCCACATTGCTGCCATTATTTCCACTATCTATTTTGGTACGCATTCTCTCTCATGTGTAGTCAATGCCATTATGCCGCTCAGTGGCCGTGGAATTATCATGTTGGTAGTGCAGGCAATTGTTTATGCTTTAATTCTAGCTTTGTTTTTACGTTTTTTTCAAAAGAGCAATGAGCGTAATCCGACTAAATTGTATTTGATTTGTACGTTGTGCGCGGTAATGAGGGTGTTTGATTATAGTCATTCGATGATTGCTGCCTCTGATAATATACAATTTGATTATATTTTTTCAATTTCTACCGTACAAACATTGGCTGAAATGCTTCTTTTGGGATTGCTTTGCTATTTAGTATATAATCTGAACTGCAAGCGAAAAAGAGCTGCAATATAATTACTGCATACATTTCATGTGTTTTTTTATAAGAGTCAGAGTATTGACTAACTGGATGTAGCATCTATTCCTTAATATATCTCGTTAGATATTTCGCTATCAAAGAATTAAACACATTATCCATATTGTCGTTGTTGTCTGCGATTTTACTTATCATCAGTATATTCGTGAAATCAGCAAGAAAACGACATAATAAGAGCCTGCTCTGATGAGCAGGCCCTCTGTTATATATTCTTTATTACTTACTTTTGGTTTTGGTGTTCTCAAGATAGTATCAGCATTAGACTGGTTTGCAACATCAGGATAATCCTCTTGAAATTCAATAAGAAGTTCCTTTGAACGAAGTTCTTTAAGCTCTCAGATGACATTTCGCACCTCACTTTCTACGATATTGAATCGTATAAATTCAGGGATTGCTTCTTCAAATTGCTTTTTTCTTTATATGATTGTTTTTAGAAACAGTTGAGGTCACAATTATACTTGCCGGATATATCGGCTCACTTAATTTGCAACACCGCAAATCATTGTATTCACTACATAACGGTATATTATTTACCCTACTAATATAATCGAGCATAGCAAGCAAATATAAGCTCTCAGGAAACCATTCCCTTTCGTAATATTTGCGAATAGTATTGCTTTCTATAGTTTCAATAATGAAATCAATATCACCTAGTTCCTTTACACGATGACAAATATTACTTTTATACAATTCAAAATCACAACGCTTTGCAATGTAAGGTTCTAGCAAAGTTTCCATCGTAACATCTAACTCTTTAGAAATCTTATATATTGTTTCTGCAGAACACTTTTCAACTTGAGCTTTCCCGCTGCATATATCTGATATAGTTGTATACGGTATGCCACTATTTTTAGACAGCCTATACTTTGTAATATTCTTCTTTTGCATTAACTCGTTTATCAACATAACGTATCACCTCTTTAAGCAAAGTATATCGGTTAACCGTTATATTGTCAACAAATAGCTTTTATCCATTTCTTATTTCTCATCACTGTTCCCTATTTTACTAAAAGCACAGTCTATTGATGATAAAAACTCCTGTAACGCAAAGGTTTTATCCTTAGTACTGATATAAAGTGCCGCTTTCTCAATATTTTCTCTGCAAAATATTATTTGTTGTGTCCTTTCTGCTAGTACAAACTCATTATATGGTATTTGTAATCGTACATCTGCAAATCTTTTCTTCCTGCTTACCAATCTTCTTTCTTTGCCAAATCCTTGCACTAACATCGAATCCGGCATACATATAGGTATTATTGCTACGCTGTCTAAATTTTGTGAAAAATCAATATTATTAAATTTTTCATTAAGTATTTTCTCTATCGGTCGCAAAATCTCTATTATCATCATGCTAGTCGGACTTTTAGACTCGGTACTGAAAAACAAAAACTTCTTTTTCTGAAACAAATTATAATTACTTGCATACTCAACATTTAATTTCCTGCCATCTTTATAGAAATTCAAAATTTCCATGCGCATATTTTTATGATTATCCGGATTGCAATTATATATATTTAGATTTGACCTGGACAATACATATTTTAAGTTAGGAAAAAGATTAAGTTTAACTCCCTCTTCATCCGAGTCCGTTTCCTCAAAATCTAACACAAGCGTATCTAAATCTTTCTGGTTATATAAGCATTGTAATCCTTCCGGAGTGGGAACACCCCCGGTCAATATTAATGTAGTAATTCGCTGAAACAAGTCTAGATACTGTAATGAGCTTAAATCAATTTGTACACACTCGCAATGAGAATAATTAGTTCGAATTTCAGTAATATCATTATCGTCATAAACATATACTTCAAGAACTTTCTTATCTTCTCCATCTATAGTTTTGTTTTGTAAACGCATGTCAATATCCTCAATTACATGAAAAGAATAAATTAATCAATATTCTTGTCTTAACAGCAAAAACCTTGGTGGTGAACCTATCTCTTGCTCGCCCTGATAATATCCAATTCCATTGCCACAATATATAATACATATCTCACCTGTATGAGCCCGTTCAACCGCCTGTTTTAGCGATAACACTCCCACATAATCTTCTCCGATAAAATATACATCCTGTACTCCACTTAATTTAAATAAGCATTCTTCCATTTCGTCACCAGTCATATATTGTACCTTGTGCAAATACGCCTGAATAAATATATCCGGAGATACAAATCTCCACGCATTCATCCTTTTTTTAGAACTATTAAAGTCTTTTCTGTTTGTTTTTCTTAATAAACTTTCTTATAAATTCAACTTCAATACTGTCACTATTCATATTTACCTCTTATAAACTAAAACAACAACACTTCTTTCCCCAGCACAGCATAATACATCTGACCATTCTTTACTATCTCAGCCTTAGCATTCACCGCCTCGGTAAGCTTATTTATAATTCTGTCCGTATCCTCTACCGGCACCATTATGGTCATATTCACTTTGTCGGTGTACCGGGTATCAAGTACCGTAATTCCCTCCTGGGCGGTAATATACTGAATCTTGCCAATAAGGGTATAATCACAGCCTATCTCAATACGGTCGGCAGGAATTTTCTCTATTATGTCGCAGTTAGCAAGTCCTTCCTGCACTGATTTGGAATAGGCTCTTACAAGCCCGCCGGTGCCAAGCAGTGTACCACCAAAATATCTTGTAACAACGACGCATACGTTACGAACTTCTTCACCGATAAGCACGTCTAACATCGGTCTGCCCGCAGTCTGTGCCGGCTCCCCGTCGTCGCTGCATCTCATAATCTCATTATTAAGTCCCAGAACATAGGCAGAGCAGTTATGGGTAGCATTCCAGTACTTCTTCTTCATCTCATCTATAAATGCAATCGCTTCTTCTTCGGTAACAACCGGTCTTACTGTCGCTATAAATCTCGACTTTTTTTCTACTATCTCGCCCTCGGCACCATTGTATACAACTTTATGTCTCTTCAAAATCGTCCTCCA
This sequence comes from Lachnospiraceae bacterium, assembly GCA_045603305.1. Classification (GTDB taxonomy): domain Bacteria; phylum Bacillota; class Clostridia; order Lachnospirales; family Lachnospiraceae; genus JAFRXK01. Next base: position 9,733 of record JAZULV010000140.1, read on the forward strand.
TATTTGACTTTAACTTTTATATCTTAATTCTGAAATTAATAATATAATCCGGCTATAATTATTAATATAAACTTTATTAATTTACATAACTGCTTCGAGTAAATAATTACGCATTTATCTTTACAAAAATTATCGAGCCAAATTATCTTTATTTTTTATAATTATATAAGTAAAAGGGGAGATATGGCAAGAAATTTATCATATTCTTAAATATTATGTAATAGTTTTATCCTTTTATTTGCTTTATTTATATTGATAACTCTGATATAATACGCATATCAGAGACAAGCTATATTTAGGAGGTTTTTTGATGAATTATGGAATAGAGGGCACCAAATCACAGATTTCTTCGCTCTCCTCTAAAAAAAGCAAGAATAAAACAAAGGCTAAGGTCTTTTCATTTAAAATATTTTTAGCATTGTGCCTATGCATTCTGGCTACAGGTGTCTGCCTTGTCCTCGGCATGGTAAACGGCATACTTGATAATGCACCGGATATTGATTCTATTGAGTTTTCGCCGGTCAATACTGCTACTACTATTTATGATGCTGATGGCAATATTATAGAAACTTTGGTTACTGCAGGCTCGAACAGAACTGTAGTGGAATATTCGCAGATACCTAAGGACCTCGTAGATGCATTTGTTGCTATTGAAGATGCCCGTTTCTGGACGCATAAAGGTATCGACTTGAGAGGTATTGCCAGAGCAGCCTTATCAGGTATTACAAATCAAAGTCTTGATGAAGGTGCCAGCACCATTACCCAGCAGCTTATTAAGAATGTAGTATTTAATGGCGGGGCTGAGTCAAACCTTGGTGCCAGACTAGAAAGAAAGCTTCAGGAACAGTATCTTGCCATCCAGCTCGAAGATACAACAGATAAAACCATTATCATGCAGGACTACCTGAACACTATTAACTTAGGCAATAACACTTTGGGAGTTCAGGCTGCATCCAGAAGATATTTTAATAAGCATGTATCAGAGCTTACTCTTTCAGAATGTGCTGTTATTGCTTCAATAACACAGAATCCTTCTAAGTACAATCCTATAACTTTTCCTGAGAATAATATGGAAAAGCGAGCTATAGTTCTTGATTACATGGAAGAACAGGGGTACATTACAGACATTGAAAAAGCAGAAGCAATCGCTGATACCACCTCGGTATATGAAAGAATTGCCACGGTAAACGAACAATTAAAAGCTGAGGATACTGTATACAGCTACTTTGTGGATGCTGTAATAAAAAACGTAACCAAGGACCTTATTAAGCAGGGCTACTCTGAAAATGAAGCCTACAACATGCTCTATAGTGGTGGTCTTCAGATATACACCACCCAGGATTCTGACATTCAGACAATAGTAGATGAAGAGATTAATAACCCTGCGAATTATGGCAGTATGGTGCATTATTCATTCACTTATAGTCTTGCTGTCACCTCCGGTGACGGTACTACCCGCACATATAATGAAGCTCATGTGAAATCTTATTTGCAGGAACAACAGTCTGCTGCCAGACTTATTTTTAATAGTGAAGAAGAAATTGACAATTGTATAGAAGCCTTTAAAGCATCTGTACTCTCAGAAACTGATAAAATTACCGGCGAAGTATTATACAAGAATCTTCAGCCTCAGGCTTCTTTTGTGATTATGGATCAGAGTACCGGATATGTTTCAGCTATAAGCGGCGGTCGTGGAGAAAAGCTTACAAGCCTAAGCTTAAATCGTGCTACAAGCACATTAAGACAGCCGGGCTCAACCTTTAAGGTGCTTACCGCTTTCGCTCCGGCACTGGATGCCGCAGGCAGTACACTGGCTACAACATACTATGATGAAGCTTACACCGTAGGTAATAAGAACTATTCAAACTGGTGGAGCTCCGGTTATGTAGGCTATGCTAATATTCGTCAAGGTATTATTTACTCAATGAACATTGTCACACTGAAATGTATTAATGATACTGTCACTCCTCAGCTGGGTTTTGAATATGCAAAGAATTTTGGTATAACATCCCTTGTAGAAAGCAGAGAGCAGGAAGATGGTAATACTCTAACAGATATTGGTCCGGCATTATGTCTGGGTGGTCTCACTGACGGAGTTACCAACCTTGAACTCACTGCCGCCTATGCATCAATTGCTAATCATGGCGTATATACTGAGCCTGTATTTTATACCAAGATTCTCGATTCTACCGGTAAGATTATTCTAAATAACGAACCGGCTACTCATACTGTGCTTAAAGAATCAACTGCATTCCTTCTTACCGACGCTATGCAGGACGTTGTTGAACAAAGTACTCTTTATGATACGGGAATAGGTTCTACTTCCGCGGCATGCAAGATTAATAATATGTCTACTGCCGGTAAGAGTGGTACTACAACCAACAATAACGATGTATGGTTTGTAGGTTACAGCCCATACTACACCGCATGTATCTGGGAAGGCTATGATGCTAATTACACCTTAGAAGAACCTTCAAACATCAAGCAGATTTGGAAGAATATCATGGACAGGGTACATGATGGACTTACTGATACCGGTTTCGGACCTGTACCAAGCGGTATTGAACAGGCTGTTATCTGCTCTAAGTGTGGCAACCTCGCAATAAAGGATGTATGTACAAACGACCCAAGAGGCGATTTAACCTACACAGAGTTTTTCGCTAAAGGAACTGTACCTACAGCGCACTGCACATGCCACAAGTCAGTAGAAATATGTGCCCTGTCAAATATGGCTGCTACTTCTTTCTGTCCGGATACTTCAATAATAAACAAAGTATATATGATTCTTCCTGCAGAGGTTACCAGTGATACTGCTGATACCCAGTATGCAATTAGTGACGAGACATTAAATAATATATGTAAAATTCATTATAGTGGTAATGATACTGTAACATTACCGCAAGAAAGTGAAACCGGTACTAATGAAAATAGTGAACAGTTATCATCTTCTGCAGACGATATAGAAAATGAGACTAATCTGAGCGATATATTTAACAATATGTTTAACAACGAAAATCAATAAAAACTGTCCTGTCTCACTCTATAATGATGTATATAAACTGTGTTTTGCCTACATCCTTTATTATAAAAAGGCAGGCAATTAATAATACCGAGAAGAACTATAAAAGTTCTCTCGGTATTATTAATTGCCTATATTTTATTAATCTGGACTAAAAATCATTTTCCCGCAAATCTGGTTCCGCACTCTACACAGAAATTAGGCAGACTCTCTCCTTTTTTCGGTGTCCATCCACAGTTGCTGCAAGTTAACGCAACAGGCTTTGTACTTCCGCATTGTGTACAGAAATTACCGGTGTTTACGTTACCGCAGCTACAGTTCCACTGTGCCTTTTTCTCAACTATAGCTTCTTGCAACATATCTTCTTTTGATATCTTCTGAGCATGTGCCATTGAATTTATTATACTATTCATCTTTATCATATCTGTCAATAGTTTTTCAGTAGCACTATCCATCTGAAATGAAGTAAATGAAAAGCTATCCAATGTCACTCCGAATCTCGATGGCCAATTCATTCCATCGTTTAATTCTTTAAGCAAGTTATCACTAATATCTACTTTCTTTAATTGTTCCAAATAGTCCAAGCCAAAAGGATCCTGATACATCTTACTAAAAACAATCGTTATGTATCCTCTTAACACTTCGGTCATATGCTTTAATTCTTCATCATCCATTACAGTACACATATCACCTTTTACATACCCATACTTGGCTTCGTAGTTAATCCTACATTCCAAATTAATGCTTTCATCCTGAACAGTTATATACAGTTCACCATCTACAGTTCCCCACTCATTTAATCTTTCTTCCATATTCCCCTCCTAAAAAACTATACTATTTCATTAACAGCCGGTACAATGAATTATTTTCGAGAAACCAAACAAAAATATCAGTATATGTTTTCAGCACCTAAAGATATTTTATTGCACAATTATCTGAAATTAGCTTTCATTTATATATTATCATAAACAACTATATATTTGAATGAATAAATTTTAAAGAATCAATAAATTTATTTATATTGCATAATTTCATCATTCCCAAAATCAAAAACAAACTGTCTGAACATTAATATGTCGGACAGTCTGCTTAAATTAAACAATATTTTTCACTTCATCTTAGGCTTAAATATAAGCGCACCTATATACCCAAATACCAGTGCCGCGGCAATACCTGCCGCACAGGCACCAAGTCCACCTGTAAATATTCCTAAGAACCCTTCCTCTCCTATACCTTCTTTTACACCTTTCCAAAGCGAATTACCAAAACCAAGCAAAGGAAGGGAGGCTCCGGAACCCGCCCAGTCTATGAAGGGCTGATATAGTCCTAAAAAGCCCAAAACGTTGCCGAGGCACACTAAGAGTACCATAACTCTTCCCGGCATCATCTTCGTCTTCTCCATAAGAAGCTGTGCCAAGGCACATATAATACCACCCACGATAAATGCTTTTATATAATCCATGTTCTCCTCCAGATTGCATTAAACTCATGTATAGTATTATACTTTTTACCTGATTTTATCCAATAACTATACCGATTACTCTGTCTTGCCGGTAAATAACTTTCTCAAGAAAATCTGAAGCTTTCTGTTATAAATAATAAGCTTACTTGTTACATAATTGATACCTATTACAATCGGGAACTCAACGTAGTTGGCAACAATCTCATCAATGCCAAGAACCTGAACAAAGAATATAAGAAGATAGTAATCAATTACCATAATAATGGCTCTTATTATTATAAACAATGCCAGCTCAATGGCATCCTCGCTCTTCTTATTCTCAGTGGTCTTAAACACACCAAATTTATTGCATACATATGACAATATCTTTGAAAATATCATCTGAATAATTTTGGCATACTTATATCCTACAACGCCTATCCAAACAAGAGCATGATAAAAAAGCAGACCTATGATTGTCGTAACTGCTCCCCAGAAAACAAAAAGTGCAGACTCCATAAAAGGAGCTATTCTTTTATAAACCTTCTCAGGAAGTATCTTCTTAACAAAACCGTCTATATCAAAAAAACGCTCTACAAGGCTCTGCTTTCTTGGAACAGACTCAATAATTTCTTCATCATAATTCTTTAATTCTTCATTCTTCATGTAAAACACCTGCTACTTGTAATATAATTTTTATATATAATAACACATTTATCAAGAATACTCACCTCTTTATTCAAATATTTTATACTTTTCTTGAATGATGTATTTTAGTGTGCTAATATAATAAACAACATAATTAATAATAATTGAATGATTAATCAACTTACATATATCATTCTTATAGATATTAATTCAAATATATACGGAGGTGCAGCATGAAGCTTAGAGAACGCTTTGCCAGCGACAAACCATACCTTTCCTTTGAAGTGTTTCCACCAAAGACAACAGACAAATATGACAGTGTCAAATTTGCCGCCGAAGAAATTGCAAAACTAAACCCTTCATATATGAGCGTTACCTATGGTGCCGGCGGTGGAACCAGTGCATATACAGTTTCCATAGCCGCAGACCTCCAGAAAAACTGTGGCGTAACTTCTCTTGCCCATCTTACCTGCGTATCTTCAACTAAAGATACTGTAAGAACCCAGCTTAATGCATTAAAGGAGGCTGGCATTGAAAACATCCTTGCTTTAAGAGGAGATATTCCTGAGGGAATGACTCTTGAGCCGGACCGTGATTACCACTATGCCAGTGAGCTTATCGCTGACATCAAATCCTACGGTTACGATTTCTGCATCGGTGGAGCCTGCTATCCTGAAAAGCACGTAGAGTCTGAAACCGTAAAAGAAGATATTATAAACCTTAAGAAAAAAGTTGATGCAGGCTGTGAGTTTTTAACCACCCAGATGTTTTTTGATAATAACATTCTCTACAACTTTTTATACAAAATACGTGAAGCTGGCATAACTGTACCGGTAATTCCGGGAATTATGCCGGTCACCAACGCAAAGCAGATTGTTCGCTCCTGCCAGTTGTCAGGTACATATCTTCCTGCAAGATTTAAGCAGATAGTTGACCGCTTTGGGGATGATCCGAACGCTATGAAGCAGGCAGGTATTGCCTACGCAACCGACCAGATTATCGATTTATTTGCAAATGGTGTGAACCACGTACACGTATACTCTATGAACAAGCCGGACGTTGCCGCTAAAATCATAGAAAATCTTTCAGACATTATAGCATAAGCTTAAACCTTAGTTTTTCAGGAGAATTTATGGACAGTCATGTCAGAGTATTTAGTGCAGACCAAAGTGAATTTAATATAAACCGCTCTGAGATTTTAAGATATATGCAATACCCTACCGGTAATGATATATCTGATGTTGAGGAACTTATAAACTCTTGCATTAGTGAGTTCACTGCTGCCGCCGAATATAAAGCCTGTTACTCACAATTTAATATTGATATTTGCGACGACTGCATTGATTTTGGCTTTATGAAGGTAAAAAGTAGTGCTCTTTCCACTAACCTAAAAGATTGCCGCGAAGTTTATGCTTTTGCAGCAACTACAGGTATTAAGGCAGAACGCCTTTTAAGCAAATATCATCGCATATCACCGGGCAAGGCATTTATCCTTGATGCCATAGGAAGTGCAGCTATTGAGGCATTTTGTGACTACCTCAATGATTATCTTAGAGTGAAAGCTGCAGAAAACGGACATTTTCTACGTCCCCGTTTCAGTCCGGGGTATGGAGATTTTCCTATTGAGCATCAGCCGGATTTGATTAGCGTCCTTGATGCTAACAGAAAACTTAATCTTACGCTGACCGATAGTCTTATGATGGTTCCCACCAAGTCGGTAACCGCCATTATCGGAATCGCTGACACACCCAATACATGCAGAACCGAAACCTGCGAAACATGTACCCGGTCCGACTGTCTTTACAGAAAATAAATACATGGAGGATTTTTATGAATATAAAAGAACTTTTAAATAATGGATTATTATACTTTGACGGTGGTACCGGCACTATTCTTCAGGCTCAGGGCCTTAAGCCGGGTGAACTGCCGGAGACCTGGAACATAAAATATCCGGAACGTATTACTGCCCTTCATAAAAGTTATTTTGAAGCCGGCTGTAATATTATTAAGACAAATACCTTTGGTGCAAACCGACTTAAGTTTGACGGTAAAGACGGTCATGCTGACGTTAAAACTATTGTAACTGCAGCAATTAATAACGCAAAAAAGGCAGTCGAAGAAACTGCTTATATGAACAAACCTCATTTTATCGCTTTGGACTTAGGTCCTACCGGCAAGCTTCTTAAGCCTCTCGGAGACCTTGATTTTGAAGATGCAGTGAGCCTTTATGCAGAAGTAGTAAAATGTGGCGCAGAATGTGGCGTGGATTTGATATTAATTGAAACCATGAACGATTCCTATGAGACTAAAGCCGCTGTTTTAGCTGCCAAGGAAAACTCTGACCTGCCGGTATTTGTTACAACGGTTTATGATAAGAACGCAAAGCTTATGACTGGTGCTGACCCGGCGGCTATGATCGCCCTGCTTGAGGGACTTCGGGTTGATGCCATTGGTATGAACTGCAGCTTAGGTCCTGCACAGATGAAGAATATTGTTCCACTGCTTGCAAAGTACTCTTCCACTCCGATTATCGTAAATCCGAACGCCGGACTTCCTCGTACCGAGAACGGACGCACGGTATTCGACGTAACCCCACAAGCCTTTGCAAATGAAATGCTCGACATCATCAGTGCCGGAGCCTGCATTGTGGGTGGCTGCTGCGGAACTACTCCTGAACACATTAAAGCACTTATAGAAAAAACAAAGGATATCAAACCGGTTATTCCTTGCGAAAAGGATTACACCCTTGTATCTTCATATACAAATGCCGTAGAAATAGGCAAAAAGCCTGTACTTATCGGCGAGCGAATTAATCCTACCGGAAAGCCTCGTATGAAGGCTGCCCTTAAGGAGAACAACATGGACTACCTTCTCAATGAAGCAGTTTCCCAGCAGGAAAAGGGCGTACATATCCTCGACGTGAATGTAGGTCTGCCGGATATTGATGAAGTAGAAATGCTTTGCAATGCAGTAACCGAGATTCAGGGCGTAACTTCCTTGCCTCTCCAACTTGATACCTCAGACCCGGTTGCCATGGAAAAGGCTATGCGACTTTACAATGGTAAGCCTATGATTAACTCGGTAAACGGCAAGGCTGAAAGCATGGAAGCTATTTTCCCACTGGCTGCTAAATACGGCGGTGTAATCGTAGCCCTGACTCTTGATGAGAATGGTATTCCTGAAACAGCCGAAGGCAGAGTTTCCATAGCCGACAGAATCTATAAGACCGCTGCTGCCTATGGTATTTCCCAAAAGGATATTGTAGTAGACCCGCTGGCACTTACCATAAGCTCCGACTCTAAAGCGGCCCTCGCAACCCTTAACTCAATAAAGACAATCAAAGAGAAATACAACGGACGTACAAGCCTTGGAGTATCAAATATCTCCTTTGGTCTTCCAAACAGAGATTTCGTAAACTCTACTTTCTTTGCAATGGCACTGAACAACGGATTAAGTGCAGCCATTATGAACCCATATTCACTGGATATGATGAAAACATATCATTCATATATGGCACTCAGCAGTCTGGATGAGAACTGCATAGACTACATTGATTTTGCTACAAATGCAGTAAGCTCCTATACTGTAAATGTTCCGTCGGGAGCTTCCACAAACACTGCTGCCAGTGCGACACAAAGCGGTGCCACTATTAGTTCAGCCTCTGAAAGTCAGATGCCACCTTTGCAGCACGCTATTACAAAGGGACTTAAGGAACAGTCCGCAAAGCTTGCCGATGAACTGCTTGGCAGTAAAGCTCCGTTAGAAATTATTAATGAGCAGATTATTCCTGCCCTTGATATATGCGGTAAAGGTTTTGAGAAGGGAACCATCTTCCTTCCTCAGCTCCTTATGAGTGCAGAAGCTTCTAAAGCAGCCTTTGATATTATCAAGGCAAAGATGCCTTCAAAGAAGAACGATGACAACAGCAAGTCCGTTATCGTTGCCACCGTAAAGAATGATATTCACGACATTGGTAAAAACATTGTACGAGTACTTTTAGAAAACTACGGTTTCGACGTTATCGACTTAGGAAAGGACGTAGAGCCGGAGTTAATAGTACAGACTACTATTGACAAGCATGTACAGCTGATAGGCTTAAGCGCTCTTATGACTACTACTGTTCCTTCCATGGAAACTACAATCAAACTTCTCCATGAAAAAGCACCTTGGGTTAAGGTAATGGTAGGCGGTGCGGTTCTCAACCAGGAATATGCTGATATGATTGGTGCAGATTTTTATGGTAAGGATGCGATGGAAAGTGTAAGATATGCGGAGAGAGTATTTGCAAAAATATAACAAGCAGAGTTTCTCAAAAATGTAATTAAAGCTTGCATAAGACATAGAAATAAAGTATCATAGAATTTGTATTGAGGATTATTTGTACTTGTAGCGTATACTACTAAAAGAAAGGATCGATCTTTATGAACGTTACGGTGAAAGACAACTACAAATGTATTTCCAAAGATGATATTCGCAATCTTGTGCTTGCGGGGATAGCACAGATTAAAGAAGGAAAAACACAAGATTTTAACAAAGTATGTGACAGATTGGAGAAGAAATACTCCAAATGAAACAATATAGAATTGAAATCACTGATTTAGCTCAGAAAGACTTGGAGAGTATAGGTGATTATATTGTTTATGATTTGGATAATCCAACTGTTGCCATAGATACAGTAAGAGGAATAAGTACTCAGATTAATTCATTGTCTATTTTTCCTGAAAGGAATGCATTAGATGATGATGAATTACTTGCTGAGTTCGGTATTCGCAAAGATTATTATCGTAATTATAAAATATATTATGTGATTGATGTGGATACCGTATACATAGTCAGAATACTTCATACGTTGATTGATAGCCGAACATGGTTATATCGAACGTTGATGTAATTTGATTGTTGCATAAAATGAATTAGGTATTGAATATTAGAATACAAAAGAGCTGCTATCGGCAGCTCTTTTGTATTCTATGGTATGACATTTAATTTTATTACATACTCTCCTATTTTCTTTGAAGATCTGTCATGTGTAATTAGTATTACTGTCTTTTTCTTTCAGCTCATTTGTTCTAAAAATAATTCGAAACAACAAATCCATATAGCTTAACATCAAATATTCACGATACAACAAAATATATGGTACAATAGAAGAAAGAAAAAAGTAGAACTTATAAAAGTATTAAATTCTCACTCTGCGAGACAAAATCACGCTTTACGGTCATTAATTCTCTGTCTTTATACAGTAGAATTAAGTCGTCAACAATCGATAAGTTTTAATGTTCTATGATTTTATGGAGGTTTGTATGGAAAGAAAAACAATCGGCTCATTTATTGCCGCTTTACGAAAAGCAAATGGTATGACACAACAAGCGTTGGCTGACAGACTTAACATATCAAATAAGGCTGTTAGCCGTTGGGAGCGAGACGAGTGTGCACCCGATCTTTCATTGATCCCCGCGCTTGCAGAAATCTTTGGTGTTACTTGTGATGAACTTCTAAAAGGCGAGCGTATTTTTACTGAGCCTCAACATGAAAAAAGCGAGCCTAAAGTGGAGAAACAATTAAAAGCTCTTATCAATCGTTCTATCTCAAGTTTTAAAACATTAATATGGATTTCTTTGACTCTTTCCGTTGTTGGACTTGTCTGTATGTTTGGTGTATCATATGGTTTTTACCGTCCGATTATCGGCTTTGCAGTAATGATACTCTTTGAAGTGGCGGCGTTTGTTCTTGCCGTTATCGGAGTAAACAAAATGCGAGAAATAAATAGAAAAAATGAATTATTTGAAAATGCTGATGTGTACTTGATAAGCAAGTATAATAATGCTCTCGGTGTTTTCTCATACATTGCTTTTTTTGCGATAGTATCGGTGATAGCTCTTTCTCTTCCGTTCCTTTTGTTTCAATCGGACAATATAAACAGCGTTTTGGCATTTGAAAGTTACTTTAAGTTTTTCAGTATTATTACTCTTGCACTTGTCCTTATGTTTTTTGCGCTCAAAGATATATATTGCGCTTGGATAACAGAGCAGCCCTATAGTCAAACGCCCAAAAACAAAAATTCCAAAAGCCGCGCAATGAACACTTTACAGCTTGGAGCTATTGCGATTGCAAGTATACTATATGTGATTTATCCGTATTTTGAAAAACCAAATGGCATTTGGATAAATAATATATTCTATTTGGGTGTCTTGCTTTTGCTTGTTGCTAATATCGTTTTGTTCATCGTTTATTTGTTAAGTTTTAAGACGGATAGAAAACATCTCGTATTGCCCGGTATACGTAATATTTTACTAACTATTCCCATGTTTTTTATTCAGCGATCTCACTATGTAGCATTTGGTTATGTTGGAGAAAGCATAAACGGAGATACAACGGTACTTGATAATATGAATTATGAGAGATACGATACTTGGAATGTTGAGTATATTGGTGTTGCTCTCGGTTTGACACTATTCATTTTTGTGATATTCAAACTAATTGAAACTTTCATGAATAGAAAAAGTCTAAAATAATATAACCACAAAGCCTCCAATCAATCAGCGACTGCCATACAGAAAGGCGGTACCTAATCGGGTATCGCCTTTTGCCTTACACAAGAAAAGAGGAAAAATAATTCAAAAGTGCTATTTTGCAACCCAAAGTTACCATCAATAATTATTCTCCACCGTCTTTATCACCACTCCATGAGCTATCCCCGGTACACTCTCGCCCTCATTAAAACTAACCTTAGATAATAATGCTCCTGTAGGCACAAAGAGCACCTTCTTCCACTGTCCACTCTTTATCTTAGGAAGAATGTACGCTGACAGGGTTACTGCTGAACAACCACAGCCGCTGCCGCCGGCATGGGTATCCTGTTTCTCGTTATCAAATATTTTAAGACCACAGTCCATGTGGCGGTCTGATATATCAATTCCCTTTTCTTTAAGCAAATCTGTAAGTATTGTTGTACCTATTTCACCTAAATCTCCGGTTATTATTGCATTGTAATCCTCCGGTTTTCTGCCAAAGTCCTGAAGGTTCTGATATATGGTATCGGCGGCAGCCGGTGCCATACAGGCGCCCATATTCATGGAATCCTTTAAACCATAGTCAACTATTTTACCGGGAGTTATGCCCTCAATCTGAGCAATACCATTGTCCTTAGTTACAATTGCTGCACCACAGCCGGTAACTGTCCAGGACGCTGAATAAGGTCTTTGATTTCCGTATTCAAGCGGAAATCTAAACTCTACTTCGGCACTGGCAAAATGGCTCGATGCCATTGCCAAAGTATAGTCTGCATATCCTGCCGCAACACTCATTGCGGACAGGCACAGTGCTTCACCCATGGTCGAGCAGGCACCGTAAAGACCAAACAAAGGAATACCCATGTTTACAGCATTAAAAGAAGTCGCAATAAGCTGACCCAATAAATCACCACTAAACATATATCTTATTTGCTCTTTCGACAAACCGGTCTTAGCAAATAGTACATCTGTTGCCTTTTTCTGCAGGGCACTTTCAGCCTGCTGCCAGGAGTCAGTTCCGAGCATCGGGTCCTTTTCTACATAATCAAACAAATCTCCTATTGGTCCTTCTCCCTCTTTTTGTCCCACTACCGAAGCCATATCCAGTATATAGGGAGCCTGATTAAACATTATACTCTGGCTGCCAATCTGCTGTGTCATACTATCACTCCTTTTTTGTGATAGTATGTGGTATAAAACTTTCAATTATTCTGCATTTATTTAGTAATATTGCTTTTTTTATTATAGACAAAACCGCTTTAAAGTGATAAACTATTTAAAGTAAAAAAGTACGATTACCTTTAGAAAGGAACTATAGATATGCCTATTACAGATTATCTTGAACGAAATTCCAGACTATACCCTAATGATGTATGTCTGGTAGAAATCAACCCATCAAAACAGCCGGAGCGTCACGTTACCTGGCGTGAATTTAACCTTATTGAAACTGCAGAATCAGACAAGTACCGCCGTGAGATGACCTGGCGTGAGTTTGACTTAAAGGCTAACCGTTTTGCAAATTTACTTTTTACCCGTGGTATCAAGAAGGGTGATAAAGTAGCAATTCTTCTTATGAACTGCATGGAATGGTTACCAATTTACTTCGGTATCTTAAAGACCGGAGCTTTGGCAGTACCTATGAATTATCGTTTTTCAGCAGATGAGATCAAGTACTGTATAGATCTTTCAGATTCTAAGATGCTTATATTCGGTCCTGAATTTACAGAGAGAATAGACCAGATTCTGCCTGAGATTGGTGCCATTGAAAACTTCTTCTTCGTTGGAGATAACACCCCTTCATATGCTGACAATTTTGCAGAGATGATAACCTACTGTTCATCAAGCGTTCCTCCGGTAGAGATTACCGACGAGGATGACGCAGCAATTTATTTCTCATCAGGAACTACCGGTTTCCCTAAGGCAATTTTACATGCCCACAAGGCTCTTATGTGTGCAGCACGTACTGAGCAGAATCACCACTCCCAGACAAGGGATGATGTATTCTTATGTATACCGCCACTCTACCATACAGGAGCTAAGATGCACTGGTTCGGAAGCCTTGTATCAGGAAGCCGCGCTGTTTTACTCCGTGGCGTAAGCCCTGAGTGGATTATGCAGGCAGTATCAGAGGAGAAAGCAACTATCGTATGGCTTCTCGTTCCGTGGGCTCAGGATATTCTTGATGCAATTGACCGCGGCGATATTAAGCTTGAAGATTACAGAACTGAACAGTGGAGACTTATGCACATCGGTGCCCAGCCGGTTCCACCAAGTCTGGTAGAAAGATGGCAGAAGGTATTCCCTAAGCACCAGTACGACACTAACTACGGTCTCTCCGAGTCTATCGGACCTGGCTGTGTACACCTCGGTGTTGAGAATATACATAAGGTTGGTGCAATCGGTATCGCTGGTTACATGTGGGAAACAATGATTATAGATGAGAATGGCAACGAAGTAAAACAGGGTGAAGTTGGTGAGCTTGCAGTCAAGGGTGACGGCGTTATGAAGTGCTACTATAAGAACCCTGAAGCAACTGCTGAGATATTACATGGTGAGTGGTTAAGCACCGGTGATATGGCAAAGCAGGACGAGGATGGTTTCATCTACCTTGTAGACCGTAAGAAGGACGTAATCATCAGTGGTGGTGAGAACCTCTACCCTGTACAGATAGAAGATTTCCTCCGTGCCCATGACAAGATTAAGGACGTAGCTGTAATCGGTCTTCCTCATGAGCGTCTTGGTGAAATTGCTGCAGCAATCATTGAAATCAAACCGGACATGACCTGTACCGAAGAAGAAATCAATGAATTCTGCATGGATTTACCTCGTTACAAGAGACCAAAGAAGCTTATATTTGCACCGGTACCACGTAATGCAACCGGTAAAATAGAAAAGCCACTGCTTCGTGAGATTTACTGCGGCGGAAGCCTTGTAGAGGCACAGACAACAAAATAAACGTAATTTTTCAGCGGTGGAAAATTCCACCGCTGTTTTTACATACTCGCCTTAAACATTGAATCCACCTCAGGATACTTTCTTGAAAGTGACACTATCTTCCCATCCGAACTCATAAAGCAATGCTTACTCTCGCCGATAAAGCATACCTCTCCATCCTCTTTCTTCTTCATCTCATAAGATATCGTCATCTTAACACCGTTATACTCCTTAATTGTTAAAGCTAGTTCACTGCAAATATTCTGCATTATTGCATTCTTAGCATCGCCTGAAGTAATTAATTGAACAATGCAAGACCACTCTTACACTATCACATTCTTATCTTCGCCTCTTAAATATGCCTCATAACACTCCACTACTATATTAAGCAATCTTAGTCTTGTCTGGGTTGGTGCCCAGGCTACATGAGGCGTAAGGATAATATTCTTTGCCTGCATTAACGGACTTGTAGCCGGAAGTGGCTCTGTCTCAAATACATCTAACGCGGCACCGGCAATTAAGCCTTCATTCAAGGCTTCACACAATGCAGTTTCATCAACAATCGGGCCCCTCGCTGTATTTACTAACAAGGCACTCTTCTTGCACTTTGCAAAAACTTCTTTATTAAACATTTTATATGAAGCATCATTTAACGGGCAATGTACTGTAATAATGTCAGACCTTTCAAGAAGCTCATCAAAGCTCACATAATTATAATTATCCTGCTTTACTGTTCTTGAATAAACCAGTACCTTCATAGAAAAAGCTTCGGCTATCTTCGCAACAGCCCGACCGATACTGCCAAAACCAATTATACCGATAGTCTTTCCTGCAAGCTCTTCGATACTATACCTAAATGTTGAAAAGGTCTCGCTCTTGGCGTAGCTTCCCTCTTTTATATAATTGTCATACAATGACACCTTATTAAAATAATTGAGTATCAGTGCAAAGGTATGCTGTGCCACCGCATCTGTGGAATAACTTCCCGCATTGCACACCCTTATACCGCGTGATTTTGCATACTCCAAATCCACATTATTATACCCGGTTGCAAACAGTCCAATATACTTCAAGTTGTCCGCATATTTTAAAGTCTCAGCATTAAGCAGCGTCTTATTGCAGAATATTGCCTCGGCATCCTTTAATCTTTCCGGAAGCAATTCATAAGGTGAAATATCATAATAGGTAACGTCACCAAATTTCTTAAACACATCTAATGAAATATCTCCATCCGTAACTGTACGGTAATCCGGCAGCACAATGTTCATCGTCAAATCTCCTTTTACACACTGATTGTATTTATTAGGTATTATAGCACTGTTTACATCTTAGTAAAAGCAACTATTATGCAGAATTGTGGCAGTATTATGGCAGTGGCATTTCGTTGAATATTCGTCGCATCGGCAGTATAATAGAACTGTATAATTAAATAGAAAGCTGGATGCGAAGTTCCGATAGACGCCCTCTAGTACATAAGGGGGTGAGGCCCTATGAACACAACGGAAGTCCTAACTCTATTGCTAGTAATTTTTGCGGCTCTGTCTTATATAGACAATAACAACAAAAAGAAATAAGCATCCCTAGCCCTGGAAAGTTAGGATGCTTATTTCATAATAAAAATTCTCAACTGAGGGCAATCGGAAATCTCCTTCCGATAACCTTTCTATGCATATTATACACCGGGGTGCTTGCTTTTGCAAGTACCCCTTTTACTTAATACGTGTATCTTAATTCATATTCTCTTCTTCAAGAAGTTCTTTTATCTCGCTTAAGTCTTTAATCGCTCTCTTAAAACGAATCTTTATATCTTTGAGCTTCAGACCACTCTCTCCAAAATACAATTTGAAAACTTCGTATTTTGAATTAATGAGTATTTTACTCTTCTTTGTTACCCATTCGCCACCGGTTCCATTCCAGGTAAATACGCATGCAGGTACTCCACCCTTTAATACGGTCACTGCCATCTGGGCAAGATCACTTAAACCAGACTTAGCAGTAAGCTCAATCTCAAATATACCAAAGGCCTGTAAGTCGAGACCGAATACATAAGAAGCACCCTTTGAAGTATCAATGTCCTCAAGAGGTATCGTAAGAAGATCTCCTGCCTCATAGTATACTATTTTTGAAGCATCAAAATCATCTTTATCTGCTTCACGATTTATGATAGTAACCTCTTCCTTACGGTCATTAAGCTTATCCATTGCATTAGTATTCATTAAGAAACGGCATATATTTGCTGCACTTCGGGTAAGTTCGGCGTGGGTTAAGCTGCCGTTATTAAGAGCTTCCATAGTATTGTCGCCCATTCCTTCTGTTGCATCCGGACACACCATGTATAAATCATTCTGGGAGCGAATCATCGCCGCATAATTAGTTCTCTCCGGCTCGGTACCTCTCTCGTTCATGCTCGCCCACCAGTCAGTCATTACAATACCATCAAAGCCCCATTCATTTCGAAGCACCTGGGTATTAAGGTCATATCGGCTTGCTGTCCAGATACCATTTATAGCACCATATGTAGTCATGATTGACTTTGCATTGCCTTCCTTAACCGCTATCTCGAAGCCCTTTAAGTAAATCTCTCTGTTAGCTCTTTCTGAAACTGCGTTATCAATAAAGAATCTTCTTGTCTCCTGATTGTTTCCACAGAAGTGCTTAATAGTTCCGGTTACCTTTGACTTATGTAAACCTCTAAGCATGGCAGCTGCCATCTTACCGGTAAGCAGTGGGTCCTCTGAAAAATACTCAAAGTTTCTTCCGTTAAGCGGATGCCTGTGAATATTCATTCCCGGACCAAGCAGGGTTTCTACATTGTTATATGCAAGCTCCACACCGGTAAATGTATATAACTCTTCAACAAGCTCAGTATTAAATGTACATGCAAGCAGTGTACCATTTGGCAGGCTGAACGCCTTGGTACCACAGTCCATTCTGATACCGGAAGGGCCATCCGCACAGCAGGCACATGGAATCCCCATCTTCTTTAACTCCGGTGACACACCGCCAAAGGCCGATGCTGTACCGGCAGTTACCTTCGGGCTTCCCATACCCTCGCCTCTAATCAGTCGGTTAAGCTCCACGTCTGATATCTGGCCGATAAATTCCTCCATTGTGGCTCTGCCTTCTTTTACATCAATAAGCTTGATCCCCTTATCTCCTGTGTAAGGTATGTCATCAGGGATATTTGCGTCGCGTCTCGTACTTTCCTCTATAGTGCTTAAAGGCACATCTTCATAGCCTATAGTCCATGTACCATCTTCTGCACATTCCGGCTTCATTCTCTTAAACGGAAGTACCGGTGCCATAACCTCTGACAGTCTCTCAGTCACAATATCCTTGTCAAGACTAAATTCTCCTGCAATTACAACATCTCTGACATTATTGCCGGCATATACAACGTAGTCTCCTGACTCCATAACATAGCAGGACTTATTGCCTGTAGCGCCGCTGTCATCATAAGATGCCATCACTTCATTATTAATTTCAAAATCGAAAGTCTCTGCTTCTCCCGGTGCTAACTCCTTAGTCTTCTTAAATGCTATAAGTGACTTTAATGGCTTACCGAGGCTGCCCTGAGGTGCATTCAGGTAAATCTGAACAACTTCCTTGCCTGCCACATCTCCGGTATTCTTAACCGAAACACTTAATGATATACCGCTATCTGTTCTTCTAAAATTAACCGGAGCAATATCAAAACCGGTATATGATAAACCAAAACCAAATGGATATCTTACTTTATCCTCTGCAACAGTTTCAAAGTAACGATATCCTACATAAATATCTTCAGCATAGAAATTACGAACTTCATCACCAAAATTTGCATCGGAAGGATAATCGCTTATAGCATAAGCTACGGTATCTGCAAGCTTTCCTGACGGAGATACTCTGCCGGTAAGCACATCTGCTACACCTAAGCCTCCGACCATACCTCCCTGCCATACATAAAGCACTGCCTCAGGATTATAATCATCTACAAAGCTCATGTCGATAACATTTCCTACGTTTAAGATGACCACAAGCTTATCAAATGCCGCCCTGACCTTACTGAATACATCCTTTTCAGTCTCTGTGAGCCTGTATGAACCTGCCTCATCCACATGATCCTTATCCTCTCCTGCCTGACGACCAACAATAATAATCGCTGTGTCCGACTCCTTAGCTGCATTTTCTACAAATTCATTTGTAACCGGCATCTCCACCTGTGCCCAAGGCTCGTTTCCCCAACCGATGCCCTTGTCAAACGGATGCTCCTCTTCCCATGCAGCATAAGTATCAAGTACCGTTCTATTCAGCTCAATATTCTCGCATTCTTTAAGTGCATCCAGGATTCCAATTACCTTTGATACATTTACCAAACCGCCCGAACCGGTTCCACTCTTATAATAGTTGTTCTGTATTCTGCCGAACACGGCAACCTTTCTGTTATCGTTCATAGGCAGTACATTATTATCATTCTTTAAAAGAACTATCCCCTCTGCACCTGCACGCCTTGAAGCTTCCAAATATTCTTTCCAATCAAGTATCATAACAGACCTCCATACTTTATTCCACCTATCTCTTCTTAGGATAGTAGTCCTTATATCATGTATAATATCAAAAGATGTAAAAGCGATATATAATTTTGATTGTTTTTATATAACAATAATGGTATTATTAAAACAAAAAGTTAATCGTTTTACTAATTTGAGTGAAATGGAGGATTCTATGGAAAATCAGTCTAAAATTAATTATAAAGATTACCTTGCAAGAGACGAGCAGGTGAGACATTCACCTTATGAAAACGAGCTTGCCTATTTTGACACAATTAGAAAGGGAGATGTCACTTTCCTTAAAAACAATCCGGCGCAGATAATTACATCTGATAATGAGGGCTTTGGGGTCCTATCTGATAATCCCATAAAAAATCAGCTCTATCACTTTATTGTAGGTACCACCTTAGCGACACGTTTCTGCGTAGAAGGTGGAATGGAGCTTGACGCAGCCTATTCCTTAAGCGACTATTACATACGAAAAGGAGACAAGGCAACCAGTGTGGAAGCAATTAGAGAACTATATCAGGCAATGGTCTTAGACTTCGCCACAAGAATGCAGCAACTAAACAGACAGAAGGTATATGCAAAACCGATTGTTAAGAGTCTGGACTACATTTATAATCACCTTCATGAAAAAATCAGTATCACTGACATTGCAGCCTATGTACACTTAAACCCATCCTATCTTTCAAAGCTTTTTAAGAAGGAGTGCGGTATCTCTGTCAGTGAATATATAAGCAAACAGCGGCTGGAGGCCGCTGAAAATATGCTTAAATATTCTGATTATACTTATTCTGAAATTGCAAGCACGCTGATGTTTGCCTCCCAGAGTTACTTTATCAAAGTATTCAGGGAACATACCGGCATTACTCCGAAGGAGTATCGCAACAAATATTATAGAAAAAGCTTCAGTGAGGATTAATATTACTTTGTAAAAATAATCTTCTCGCTGTTAAACATTCTGGTAAGCAGGAACACTCCAATACCCGAATATATAACATTGCTTACCACTGTCACAATAATATTCACAGGAATAAACTTAAATGAGAAGATACCAGTCATGCACTGCACACTATTGTACAATGGTATAAGGTAATAATACATTTCACTCTGGGCTCCACTGCCAAACATCGCGGTTATTCCTACCATCATTGCTATTATCATAAATGGTGTCACTAAGGTCTGTGCCTCTTTGACAGTCTTAGCAAAAGTTGATATTAAGGATATAACCGTAATTATAACCATGACTGTAGAAAGTATCACTACTCCTAAAAGTGCATAATCTGAAACTGTATATACATTACTCGTAATTCCCCCAGCAACATCGCCCATAAGCTTCGGAAGTGACAGCACCAGACCTATGGTACTTGAAGCTCCTGAAAGCAAGGCTATAATAGACAATGCAGCTATCTTTCCAATTGCAATTTCACTCCTCTTAACCGGAGTGATAAGCATTGTCGCAATAGTTCCCCTTTCCTTCTCTCCGGCTATGGACTCGGTAGCCACCGCCATACTTCCACTAAATAAAAATACCATCAGAAGCATTGGCAGCATTGCTGAAAACAAGCTACCTGTAGTATCCTCGTCAGTTACCATATCATACTGATTGTCACCGGCGTTGATATCAAACTTATTCGCAAGCATTGATTCATACTGGTCTAAAAGTTCAGTAACTATCGAATAAGCTCCACCGGATTCAGATGACGCTGAATTATAATAAATCTCAACATTAGGTGCAGCAACGCTCATAGAAGTAGTATATGTATATACATCTTCATCAAAGTTTTCGGGAAATACAATACATAAATCCAGTTCATTAGAGGTAACCGCCTCTTTTGCCTCTTCCAGATCAGCTTCTTCTATCTTCTCCAAAGTAATATTCGCAGAATCAGCTATCTCTTTAACCGAATCCGGCAGATTAACTACTTCTATTGAATATTGGTAATCATCCTCCACAGTAAACATACTGCCCATTGCATTACCCATAAAACTATACATTGCATAAATTAATAATCCCGGCAGTAATATAGTAGTAAATGCCATACGCTTGTCACCAAAAAATCGGGCAAGCTCTTTTTTCATTATTGTAAATATTCCGTTCTTCATTCTGTATCCCCCACTGTCTCTACATAAATATCAAAAAATCTGTCCTCTAAGGATTTACCGGCTCTAACATTGTCCAGGGTGTCACAGACAATCAGCTTTCCTTCTATTATAATTGCTACCCTGTCGCAGATTTTCTCTATAAGACTGAATATGTGGGTTGACACAATTACTGTTTTACCCTGAGCCTTTAATTCAAGCAGGAAATCAGTAACAACCTTAGCGGTCAGAACATCCAGGCCATTGGTTGGCTCATCAAATATAATAATGGCAGGGTCATGTACTATGGATATAACCAAAGATACCTTCTGCTTCATACCAGTTGACAAATTAGCCACTTTAACCTCAGCAAATTCACTGATACCGAATTTATCAAAGAGTTCCTTCCTTCTCTTATCTCTAACAGAAGGCTCTACCTTATGTAAGTCTGAAAAAAAGTCAAAAAGATAATTAGGAGTAAAGAACTCCTCTAATTTAAGTTCGCTGGTAAGGAATCCAATCTTACTTCTTACCTTATCAGCATCTCTTACGATACTGTTGCCATCAACTATTGCATCACCGCCATCCGGCTTAATAAGTGTTGCAAGCATTCTTAATGTAGTAGTCTTACCTGCACCATTCGGTCCAAGCACACCAAATATCTCACCCTCATAGGCTGAGAAAGAAATATTATCTACAGCAACCTTGACTTTCTGCTTTTTCTTTTCTAACTTCTGCTGCTTTGCAGATAATTTAAAGGTCTTTGACAGACCATTCACCTTAAGTATTTCTTCTTTCATAATCTCCCTCCAGAATATCATCGGTGAGCAAAAAACAATACACCTTGTGCATATATGTCTATCTTAATTGCCCTTTTACCATTAAGGATATAGTAAATTAATTATCAAGTTACTTTCAGCAATTCAGAACCACTGACCACAACAGTTTTGAATTGTCACTAAATAATTATAAAGAAATATATCACACTGCTAACTTAATATAAAGTGCATTTATCGCACGTTAGCAAACGCTAATTGTCTGTTTTTCAGAAAAACCTTATTTTAAAAGCCTGTTTTTATGAAAATCAGCGAAAAAATTAATACTTTTGTAACATTTTTTATTAAAAAAGTATACACAAATTTGAAAAAATGTGGTAGACTACAAGAGAACAGTAAAACGTTTTACTGCAATGCATTTAATTTTATAGGAGGTTTACATATGGCACGATTTACATTACCTAGAGATTTATAT
Organism: Lachnospiraceae bacterium; assembly: GCA_045603305.1. GTDB lineage: Bacteria > Bacillota > Clostridia > Lachnospirales > Lachnospiraceae > JAFRXK01. Next base: position 32,152 of record JAZULV010000140.1, read on the forward strand.
CATGGAAAAGGCTCTCTTGCAGCATTAAAGGATTTTAAAGGTAACAGAGCTATTATTTGTGTTGGTGGCGGCTCAATGAAACGTTTTGGTTTCCTCGACAAAGCTATTGATTATTTAAAAGAAGCTGGTATGGAAGTTGAAGTTTTTGAAGGTATTGAACCAGACCCATCAGTAGAAACTGTTATGCGTGGTGCTGAGGCTATGGCTAAATTCGAGCCAGACTGGATTATCGCTATCGGCGGCGGCTCACCTATCGACGCAGCTAAGGCTATGTGGATTAAGTATGAATATCCAGAGACAACCTTTGAAGATATGTGTAAGGTATTCGGCCTTCCTAAGCTCCGTACAAAAGCACACTTCTGTGCTATTTCATCTACATCCGGAACTGCAACCGAGGTTACAGCTTTCTCAGTTATCACTGACTACCAGAAAGGTATCAAGTATCCTTTGGCAGACTTTGAGATTACTCCTGACGTAGCAATCGTTGACCCTGACCTTGCAGAGACTATGCCTCCTAAGCTTGTTGCCCACACAGGTATGGACGCTATGACCCACGCAGTTGAAGCGTATGTTTCTACAGCTAATTGCGATTATACAGATCCTCTTGCATTACATGCAATTAAGATGATTAAGGACGATTTAGTTGACTCCTACAATGGAGATATGGATAAGAGAGATAAGATGCACAACGCTCAGTGTCTTGCTGGTATGGCATTCTCTAATGCTTTACTTGGTATCGTACATTCTATGGCACACAAGACCGGTGCTGCTTTCGAAGGCAGTCACATCATCCACGGTGCTGCTAACGCTATGTACCTTCCTAAGGTTATCAAATACAACAGTAAAGTTGAAAGTGCAGCTATACGTTATGCTGAAATCGCTGACCACATTAAGTTAGGTGGCGAGACAGTTGAAGAAAAGGTTGACTTACTCATTGCATTCCTTAGACAGATGAGTGCAGATTTGAATATACCTCATTGTATTAAGAACTATGGTGCAGACGGACTTCCGGCAGAAGTTGGTTTCGTACCTGAGGACGTATTCCTCGCTAAGCTTCCTGACATTGCAGCAAATGCAATTCTCGATGCCTGCACAGGATCTAATCCTAGACAGCCATCACAGGAAGAGATGGAAAAGCTTCTTAAGTGTTGTTACTACGACACAGAAGTAGACTTCTAATTAACGCTTATTAGACAAAACATCCTTTTGTTTTTTTTCATTCCTAACCCCAAGTAGAAAGGCTGCCTTATGGCAGCCTTTCTGCGTGGGGTAAAAAATACGGCATAAGTATCTGACTTCAATATACAGTCAATTACTTATGCCGGATATACACAACCTATATTATTTTCTCTCCAGATAAAACACCGCAAGCTGAGTTCTGTCCCTAAGCTCTAATTTCTCAAGTATGGTACTTATGTAATTCCTCACCGTACCCTCGCTTAAATACAGTTGCTCTGATATTTCTTTATTGTTAAGCCCTTTTGCTACAAGTTCGATTACATTCTTTTCACGTTCATTTATATCGTAATCTGCCCAGTCAAACTCTTTGCTTCCACTCATCAGCTGTGGAAGCTTGGTTACAATTTCGCTTCCAAACACACTCTGTCCCGACATAACTGCCTTTAGTGCCGGAGGAATTGTCTCCACGTTCTGCTTTATAATATAGCCCTTCGCTCCTATTCTCAATGCCTTAATAATATACTCATTATCTGAAAATGTAGTTAGATAAAGAATTCTGGCATCCGGGTGCTTACCTAGTATCTGCTCTCCGGCATCAAGACCACTCATTCCTGCCATCTGAATATCCATCAGCATAATATCCGGATGTTCCATTTCATACAAACTGATTGCTTCTTCGCCGCTTGTGCCTACTGCCACAACCTCTATGTCCTTTTCCGCCTGCAGTATAGTCTTTAGCGACAGGCATACGAATTTATCATCATCAATTATAACTATCCTCATTACAAATCCTCCGTACTTGCTTAAATATATACCAGATTGAAATCTTGCTGCCCGGGTTATTGTTTCACACCGGTCTTCGGTATTGAAATAAATATCCTAAAGCCCTTGTTGTTATCAGTTCTAAAGGTTCCGCCAAAGGCATCTACCCTGTCCTTCATATTCTGGAGCCCGATACCGTCGCCCTTCTTTGCCACTTTCTTAGTGCCGTTGTCATCTATAATAAGCTGGTAAAAGCCCGGATGTTCCAGCACTGATATATGTGCCTCGTTGGCATCGCTGTGCTTTGCAATATTGGAAAGAGCTTCTTTTGTAATTGCAATAAAACAGTACTTAATCTCCTTCGGCAAGTTATCAGCATCATAGTTTAACTTCACCGGACAAAATGCAAACTCGTCAATCAGCATACATAAATTTATCCTTAAATCAATGGACTCGTCGTGCAAATCATGAACGCTGCTTCGTATATTGTCCATGGCGTCAGAAAGGGTGTCCTTTACTGCCAGCAAATGTTCCCCGGTCTCCTTATTTTCCGAGCAGATAATCTGCAACGCACCTACCTGCAATATCGCTCTTGTAAGCAGATGTCCTACATTATCGTGGATTTCCCTGGCTATACGATTACGCTCACTTAATGTTGCAAGTCTTACCTCGTAATCCTGCTTCTCCATAAGCTCTCGATTTTTTCTCTCAAGTGCCATGGAATGTTCCTTTGTCTCGTCCTGCAATACAAAATAATTGTTGGTAACATTCTCATAAGTTCCGGTGCGGTAACTCATCCACGCTGCCAATACACATATTATTACTACTCCAAACAGCTGTATCGGCTCTGCACGAGTTATACCCGCAAGAAGAGGTACTATCCAGCAAAGCTTTATCAATCTGTACTTATCACTAAAGCAATCATAAACTATAAGCGGCAGAAATATAAATAGGCCTGCATAAAAAATACTTATCACAATAAAACATAAGCAAATCCACCTTGAAATATTACTCTCAAAATAACTGCAAAGTGCACTAAAAGACACCGCAGCCAAAAACCCTATAATCGTTCCTAAATTAATCGGCTTCAAAAACGCACAGAATACACATAAAAGCAGTATCAGTCCTTTTTCCGCAAACTTATTCACCGGCCATTCCTCCAAAAGTTCATATTACACTATTAACATTAAAACATTTCAAAACCAGACTTCATTCAATATAACTTTCTATAATAGCTTTTTGCTGAATTTCTATTTTAGTTTATATGTTCTATTACTATTTGCACCCATTGGTGCAACATCTTTCATTTCATTCAGCAACACTCTTGTTCTTGCAGGACTTAAGCCAATATACTCTGCAATATCGCTTGTTTTTGATTCGCCATTCTGTTCAAGATATAATTTAATTTTCTCGATATTTTCTATTGTTTTCTTCGCTTGTTTTTTATCGCTTGCTTTCTTCGCTTGTTTTTTATCGCTTGCTTTCTTCGCTTGTTTTTTATCGCTTGCTTTCTTCGCTTGTTTTTTCACAAAAGAAAGTGACAATACTGTTCTATCCGGATCAAATTTTTCTTCAATCACCGGCTCTTCCCAACCTTCATCTTCCCAAACATTAAAAATGTTCGGTACTCCACTACCGGCACGTTCACCAATGTTGATGAGATTAAACATTTTCATAAGTGCCTTGTTTCGCGGATCAGATTCGCCACCAATACGCATCTGCTTTTTACCGGTTCTTACGTAACCGGGATTTGCAAAAACCAGTTTATCCGGCTCTTTTCTGATTACAACACCTCGTAAACCATGATAATCTGCATTAATCAGACAATTTGCTAATGCCTCACGAAGTGCCTTATGTACCGGAGTATCATCAATGCGTTCACCACCGGACATTTTAAACGGCACCTTAACATCTTTAATAATCTTGTTATATACCCTAAAATAAAAGTCACACACATTTCCGGACCATTCACCGGAACCGGATTGCAATCTGTCACTCCAGCGTGTTGTAGGGTCTGTCTCTTCTCTATAATCTAAAAAATACTCCGGGAAATGCCGCACAATGTTGTACTCATCCCCAAACATAAGCATACCTGCCGCTGTCGGGTGCAATTGTCCATCTTCATCAGAAATTGCAGCCGCACCAATGCTTCTCAAATATTCATGGTCGCTCAAACGTTCAAAAGGATGTCCTTCCTTTAAAGAACGATGGCTGTTACGATATCCATGAATGGTATCATAATTCAAATCCTCCATAGGAACCTTATCAAGTACTTCCATATCCATGGTTCGCTCTGTCTGGTCACGGAGCATGGCTTTTACCTGTAATCTGGTACAATGGTAATCACCCTCATAATTTCTACGGAAGGTACCATTAAAAATATCGTTGTTGATGTATACCGGCTTCTGCTCTCTCTTTGCCATAGGCACATAAATAACCATGATAACATCTTTATTGTCTCCCACTTCATAAGTCTGTACATCATCTTCCGACAACAGATTAATATTTACTTTCTTAGAATTATTAATAGTATCCCAAAAATCTTTACAGAGCTTTGAGGTATTTTGTAGACCAGTAGTTTTCCAACTGCCATCTTTTTCTTCCTTTACACCAAGGATAATAACACCACCATAACAGTTTGCAAAAGCTGAATAAGTGTCCCATAAAGAAATAGGTAAACCACCATTTGCTTTTTTCACTTCTCTTCTGTTATCTTCTCTGTATTCATCAAATTGTGAAATGTCAAACATATCTGCCATCTAACTCCTCCCCCTTCTGTCTTTGTAACTAATTCCTTCTATAAGCTCTATTATTTATATATTGCCTTCATAATACCACATATATTCCATGAGATAATAATCTTCTTAATGTCAATATTATAAACATATTCATTGCCAAAATCAACACAGCCATTAATCATACATCCGTATTTCACACTATAGAACCCCACATAATACGCCTGTTCCTATATTTCTTATGATTATTGTTTTTAACCTTCGAACAGACAATTTCACATCTTACTCTCGTTTTTAAGTAATATTCATTTATTAGTTGTTCAGCCGATAATCATAGTAGTATATAGTCGCAGCTTCTAAGGAAGTAATCTATTGTGACAATTTGAATTTAACATATGACATTTGTCATTCAAAAAATGACCCTTTTCACTTACAAACCGTAAAAAATCACTGTACAATAAAACCAACATAAATGATATTTGAGTGCATTAAGCACAGAACGGAGGATATATGATAGAAGTTAACAATCTGGTAAAGAGATATGGCAGCCTTGTTGCCCTTGACCATTTCAATTTAAACGTACAGAAGGGTGAAATCTTTGGTCTTCTCGGACCAAACGGAAGCGGTAAAACCACCGCCATAAACTGTATGCTTTCACTTTTAAGCTACGATAAGGGTGACATCAAACTCTTCGGAGAAAAGGTATCTCCTACTAATTATAATATAAAGAAGCGTATCGGTGTGGTAATGCAGAATGTAGCAGTATTTAACGAACTGACTGTTTACGAAAATATTGATTATTTCTGCGGGCTTTACGAAACCGACAAAGCTAAACGTAAAGCAATGGTTGAAGACGCAATTGAATTTGTAGGCCTTGGTGACTACAAGAAGTTCCTGCCTAAAAAGCTCAGCGGTGGTCTTCTCCGTCGTCTTAACATTGCCTGCGGTATCGCCCACAAGCCGGAGCTTATCTTCTTCGATGAGCCTACGGTGGCTGTTGACCCACAGAGCAGAAACAGTATCCTTGAAGGCATAATGAAGCTTAACAAAAATGGTGCAACTATTATTTATACATCTCATTATATGGAAGAGGTTGAGCAGCTCTGCTCCCGAATTATGATTATGGATAAGGGTAAGGAGATTGCGACCGGTACCAAGGAAGAGCTTAAATCAATGATAAGAACAGGCGAAAAGGTTACTGTTGAATTATACGAGCTTCCTTCCGACGTTTTAGACCAGATACGAGGCATCGACGATGTAATAAGTGCTGAATATGATGACTGCAAGCTTACTGCAAACTGCAAAATCAACGGTCACTCATTAATCGCAATCTTAGATTTGCTTCGTAAGAATAATATAACCTTTGGCCGTGTATTCTCCGAGCCGCCTACATTAAACGACGTGTTCTTAGAGATTACCGGAAAACAGTTAAGAGATTAGATTGGAGGACAAAATGTTCTGGCACATATATAAATATAAATTATTAAGTACATTCAGAGATTTTGCCGGTCTGGTATGGACATTAATATTTCCGCTTGTACTTTCAACTTTATTTTTCTTTGCCTTTTCATCAATTGATGAAGCAAATCAGTTTAAGTTAATTCCTATCTGCGTGGTAAATGACTCAGAATTTGAAGCAGATGTCGTTTTCAAATCAACTATTGAAACCCTCTCCAAAGAGAGTGACGAGCAGATGTTTATTACAACTTACACAGATGTTGACACCGCAGATAAGATGCTTAAAAACAGTGAAATCGAAGGCTATATACAAATCATAGATGGCAGTCCGTCATTAAAGGTTAAAGCAAACGGTCTTAACCAGACAATACTTAAAAGCTTTCTTGACCAGTATATTCAGACCAGAAGCAGCATGGAAACTATTTTGAAGGAGCATCCTGAAAAGGCAGAAAGCCTTGCAGAGATGTTCAGCAGAGAAAATATCACCAAAGAAGTTTCTCTCACAAAGAACCCTCAGACTGATACGGTAAATTACTATTACGCACTGCTGGCTATGGTAAGTCTTTATGGCGGCTTTCAGGGGCTTCAGATAATAACACACCTGCAGGCGAACCTTTCAGCACTTGGGGCAAGACGTACATCATCAGCTGCAAAGCGTTACCAGCTTGTAATTTTCGATTTATTAGGCGGAGTAACAGCCCACTTTATATGCCTGATGGTAGTTGTGGCATACATGCAGTTTATTCTCGGCATTAACTTCGGCAATAAATTAGGCCTTGTAATACTTACCTGCCTTGTAGGAAGCCTTACCGGCGTGTCCTTCGGTGCTTTAGTATCGGTAAATAACAAGCTTAAATTCGCAGCTAAAACCGCAGTAATTATTGCCATAACCATGATAGCAAGCTTCTTATCCGGACTTATGGTAACCGGTATTAATTATACAGTAATGCAGAAAGCACCTATAGTAGCATGGCTCAACCCTGCTGCCCGTATCACTGACGCATTTTATTGTCTGTATTACTACGACTCCTATGACCGCTATTTCCTTAACATCGGAATTTTGCTTGTAATGTCTGTAGTAATGTTCGGACTGACCACTATATTTGTAAGGAGACAGAAATATGCAAGTATTTAAAACCTGCTTAATTATTATGAAGCGCCACATTGGTGCAATACTCACTTACCTGTTAATATTTATTCCTTTTTCAGTTGTTATCTCCTCCCTCTATACAGAGCAGAATATCACAAGCTTTGAAGAAGCAAAGCCTGACTACACTATAATAAACCGTGACGAAGAATCACCAATAATTAACGGTCTGATTGAATATCTTAAAGACAAAGGTAACAACGTTGTGCTTGAAGATGATAAAGAAACTCTGCAGGACGCTAACTTCTTCCACGAAACAGAATACATTGCAATAATTCCTGAGGGTTTTAACGAAAAACTGTTCACAGATGAGGAAATGTCAATAGAAACTGTATCCTCACCGGACTCTATAGACGGATATTATCTTGATATACTTATAAATCAGTACTTCAATCTTACAACAGGCTATTACACGGCAGATTCATCTTTAAGCCAAGAGCAGATTGTAAAAAATGTATTAAATGATTTATCTAAAGGCTCTGACGTAGAAATGGTACAATATTCAGAAAGCACACCTGTGCCGGATGGTTTTAAATCTTTTTACAGATTTTTGCCTTACATTATTATGATACTTATTATTCTGTGTACCAGCACTGTAATCATGGCTTTTTCGCAGACAGAGGTTCGTATGCGCAATATGAGCAGCCCGCTAAAATCATTAAGCTTAAGCTTCCAGCTTATGCTCTACAATATACTTGTCAGCATAGGCTGCTGGTTACTCTTAAATGGCTTTGGACTAATAATTCACTCCGGCAAATTACCTGACATTGATATAAGAGCTTTAGGACTTATTTTATTAAACAGTTTTATGTATATGATTGTTACAATGTCACTTTCCCTACTGGTATGCAGTTTTATAAAAGATATGAACACACAGAATTCTATTGCAAATATATTATCCCTGGCACTATGCTTTTTAGGCGGTTCCTTTGTACCGTTGGAGCTTTTAGGAAGCAATATACTGGCAGTATCAAAATTCACTCCGGCTTACTGGTACAATGTATCACTGGATGGTATATGTGCATTATCAGACTATAGTTTTACTGCTTTAAAGCCTGTTTTAACTAATATGCTTATCCAGCTTGGTTTTGCAGTTGCATTCATTTGTATCTCACTGGTAATCGGTAAACGTAACAATAGTTCTGAAAAATCCTTTGGAAGTGTAAGAAGTTCGGTCGAGATGTAAATATATAAATTCAGTGGCCTTGCCTCACAGATTCATTAATCTATGAAGCAAAGGCCACTTTGTTTGAAAGCCGGTATTAAATCGTTAGCCGTGCGCACAAAAAACTTCTTCAAGAGTAGAATCAAATTACTTCAAATCTGTTTAGTCTTACAATTACTCTCCACTCAACTTTTTCTTGTACTGCCAATACTGCATGCCAAACGCTACAAAAAGTATTACATATATAACTAATAAAATTAAAAACATAATCGGCAACGGACTAAAAAAACCACTTAGCAAAGTCTGACTAATAAGCTGTGGTATCAGGATACAGCAAAAAATAATTAATAATGGAATCATTCTTCCTTTGAAAACTCTTCTCATCATATCCAATCGTGAATTATCATCACAGAATATACCTTCATCTTCTTTTAATTCAGATGCCGGCTTTCTAAAATAGCTATAACCTACAAAATCCAGAATATGCTCCCAGCCACAGTCTGCAAACATTTGTACATACTCATCTTTATTAGCAAGACCTTCATGATTGTAATCCAACTGGTAAACGACGTTTTCCGGCTCACATTTTACAAACTGATAAAAACCCGGAAATATAACATTAGTAAACTTCCAACCTTCTTTATGTCTCTTCTGTAAATATATCTGCTCTTTTTCATACTCCGGTATTGTAAAAAATCTAAATTCCGTCTTAATGTTCTTCATTACTGTCCCTCCCTTGAATTGCGATATAAACGCTCTATTCGCTTTAACTCTAACTGCAATACTTCCTGTCCTAATTCTGTAATATGATAAATTTTTCTCTTATCCTCTTCACGAACAAATACTATAAGTCCATCTTTCTCCATCTTAGACAGGCTTCCATACATGGTTCCCGGACTTAACCTTATCTCTCCATCGGTCATAGCCTCTACCTTCTGGACAATACTATATCCATGCATCGGACTCTGCAGACAGAGTAATATATAAAAACCTGTCTCTGTCATGGGAACATATACTTTCTTTATATGAGCATCCATTGTATATACCTCCTATATCTCACTTCTATACATCGCACCGCACTGTATCGAACTGCGATATATTATATATAGCACTGCGATACATATTTGTCAAGTACATTTTTAAAAATATTTTTATCTAACTCATAAACTCTATAAGTTTAATAAACCGTTCAAAAAAAGAGATTATAACAGAACCATTGTTCACGTTCATGCTATAATCTCTTATGCTTACTTATCCAATTCTTAAACCAAAGCTTTTACATATTAAAAAATAACATTTTCAAAGAAGCATTTTACTATAGTTCAATCTCTTCTCCAAGCTTAAAGGAATAAATCATCTCCCGGCTTACCCTCTTACCGGTTATCTGCTCTAATGCCTTTTTATAGTAATCCAGCTGAGTCTTGTAACGGGCAACAAGCTCGTCTGCAGTCTTTACTGCGTCGGTCTTGTAATCCACGACTACCAGTTCGTTACCTTCCTCAAAATACACGTCCACGATACCCTGAATAAGTATCAGCTCGTCGCCGCTGTATTCACCACCGATTTCGTGGGCAGGAATACCCATAACAAACTGCTTTTCCTTATAAAGCCTGCCCTCTTTGGCTGCTGCCATCATTCGCTTAGCTAAGTCTGAGCTAAAGAACTTTACAATGCCTTTATCATCTATGCAGTCATAAAGCTCCTGTTGAAGCCTTCCTTTTGCTAAAAACCTTTCCTTTTCACTTCTCACAAAAGCAAGCATGTCAGAAGTATGATTTGCCGCTTCCCTAAAATCAATGAGCTCCATGATTCTGTGCATGGCAGTTCCCCTAAAGGCTCCGCTTGTCTGTGCCTGTTCCTGCAAAAACTTCGGCAGCTGGCGAAGTTCTCCTGTCTCATCGGCAGTTTTCATCACATTGTCCTCTGTCACCCATCCGGCAAGCTTAGACTCATCAATATCCATGCTGTTAATTTTAAGCTCAGATACGGACACCTTTGTATGCATGTTCAGCTCTTCTATCCTGCTGTAAGTATATGAAAGTCTGCTTTCTATTTCCTCTGCCGCCTCTTTGTCGAAAACCGCACTGCTGTCGCAGTTTATCAGCTCATCTTTTTCAATACTCTGAACAAAGGTATCCAATGCTAAATTTTTGACCAGCTCATCAGGCTTAACAATCTTTATTTCAAAATCTGCACCGTTACTGTTGATTGTGGTGCCATCAAAAGCTTGCTGTCCATACAAATAATCAGCCATCGATTTGTGGCGCATAAGCCCCATAACAACCCAGTCCATATAGGAACGGGCCTTTGAAAGATAAGTATAAGGTATACATATGTCTTCAAGACCTTCTACTACCTGCCACTTATTAATAAGACCTTCTATATTAGACTCACAGCCTGCCATTATAAGTTTTTCCTTGGCTCTGGTCATCGCTACATATAACACTCGCAGCTCCTCTCCCATTGAGGAAAGCACCATCTGCCTCTGAAATATCTTCTTGGCAAGAGTAGCAGTTCTTACCCTCTTGTCCAGATTAACACTATCCGCTGCAATTCCTAAGTCGGGCTCAAAAAGGATTCTGCCATTGCTGTCCTGCATGTTAAATTTCTTACCCATACCTGCAATTATTACTATAGGGTACTCCAGACCTTTACTCTTATGGATGGTGGTCAATCTTACGATATCATCATTTTCGCCTATAACTGAGGCCTCTCCAAAGTCTACGGAATATTTCTTTAGATTCTCAATATATCTTATAAAGTTAAAAAGTCCGTGATAACTGGTTTTCTCAAACTCTGCCGCCTTTTCTATAAGCATCTCTAAATTAGCCTGTCTTACCTTGCCGCCCGGCATTACCGAAGCAGCTCTTGCATAACCTGACTTTGACATGATAGCTCTAAGCAGCTCATCAAGATTCATATAAAGTGCCATCTTTGCAAACTCATCACGCATACTAAAGAAACGCTCAAGCTTTGCTTTAAGACTTTCGTTGTCTCCATTATCCAGATAATACATACAGGCACCGTATAAACCGGAACCGCTGTATACAAATTCACCGGAACCAAACTCAGCAGTATCCCACGACACTACATCAGTACCGGTCGTTACATCAGCCTTTACATTCCTACTGCCAACCTGCATAAATTCTTTAGGTGAATTTTTAAACAAGGCCAAAATACTTGCAAGCTCCACATTTGAAAGTCCGCCTACCGGCGACTTAAGCACTGCTGCCAATGGAATGTCCTGAAGCGGGTTATCAATAACATTTAACAAATCAAGAACAGTCCCAACCTCTAGTGTATCAAAGTACCCGGTCTGGGATTCGGCAAATGCCGGTATACCACAGTCAGTAAGAGTATTTACAAATATATCTGCCCACCCGGAAAAACTTCTAAGCAGAATTACGATATCACTGTATCTTGCAGTTCGCATGGAGTCGGTGCTTCTGTCATAAACCTTGAAGCCATTTTCCTTATCAGTGAGTTGCTTAATCTTACTGGCAACAGCCATTGCCTCCAGCTCTCTCTTCTGATAATCACTGTCCTTATCCAGGACCTCCATAGCCTCTTTACCTGTATCAACTATAAGAAGCTCTGTGGCAAGGTTATTATCACTTTTAGGATACTCGGCACCGGCATGAAGGCTCGCCGCATCGTCATAAACAATACCTCCAAGCTTCTTTGTCATTATCTGCTCAAATATAAAGTTTGCAGAGTCAAGAACTTCCCTGCGGCTTCTGAAATTCATATGCAAATCAATCTTCTGATAGAGAGAATCTTCCTCTGAATAAGTATTATACTTTTCAAGGAAAAGCTCCGGTCTTGCAAGTCTGAACTTATATATGCTCTGCTTTACGTCACCTACCATAAATATATTCGGCTGGTTAAAACGCTCCCTCGACACAGCCTTTAATATAAGCTCCTGAACACGGTTACTGTCCTGATACTCGTCCACCAGTATCTCCTCAAACATCCCGCTTACATCATCAGCCACGTCTGTAGGCACATATTCGTCTGCACACTTGTCAATAAGAATCTTAAGTGCAAAATGCTCCAAATCACCGAAATCTACTATATTCTTCTCTTTCTTAGCCTCTGCATACCTTGCACCATATTCCTTAGCAAGAAGTATTAGTGCTTTAAGAGGCTCCTCCTGCTGCTTTAAAAGCATCGAAAGTTCCTCAACGCTTTCAACACAGTAACGCTTCTGCAAATCATTAAGGCTGTCCTTGCATCTGTCTCTGAGAGCTGATACATATTCTTTCTTAGCCACATCACCTTCAATTTTTTTCTTTGAAGGCTTGCGAACAAACTCCATCTTCTTTAAAGCATCATTTAGTTCCCTATAATCATCGGCTTTGTTAAGCTTTCTGACTACTTCTAAATCAGCCTCAATCATCGGAAGATAATAATTCGGTCCATCACTTTCCCTGCATATCTCTGCCGCTTTTTCGTATGACTCCATAATTTCCTCTGTCAAAAGTTTTATGTCTGTCATAAGGAACTTCATCCATTCGGTCTGCATCAAATCTTCCGAATCAGTTTTTGATAAATCCTCGTACCATAAGTCAAGCTGCTCCTTAGGAAAAGGGTAGCCCTCTGCAAATCTATCCAGTTGTTCAATATAACCTTCAATAATTGCATCGCTTTTTCCTACAGCGTAGCTTTCCACAAGCTTTATAAAACCCTCGTCGGCCTTTTCAAAGGCTTCTTCCAAAAGAGTCTTCATTATGTCTGCTTTAAGAAGCTTTGTCTCACCCTCGTCGGCAATTCTAAAGTCCGGGTCAATATCCAGCCTGTCAAAATAATTCCTCACAATATAAAGACAGAAGCTATGAATTGTGGTTATCTTGGCATGATTTAAAAGGGTGAGCTGTCTCTGTAAATGTACATTCTCCGGCTCCTCATTAAGCTTCTTCTCTAAAGCAATGCTTATTCGCTCCTTCATCTGAGCCGCAGCAGCATTGGTAAAGGTAACAACCAATAGCTTATCAATATCAATAGGAGACTTCTCGTCGGTAATCATTCTGATAATTCTTTCAACGAGTACCGCTGTCTTACCGCTTCCGGCAGCCGCCGCCACAAGAATATTTCTATGCCTTAAATCAATTGCTTTTAACTGTCCTTTAGTCCAGCTCGTTGCCATCGGTGCAAGCCTCCTTTCCCTCATCTTCTGCAAACTCTTCTCCAAGCTTTTTCCACAGAGCATCCTTATCTATTGATGGTAATCTTCTGTAGGAATAACCCGGTATTCTGTTATCAAATCCACACACTGACTTAAATCTGCAGTAATCACAGCCACTGTTATTGCCTAACCTGTAAGGTGCCGCAGTAACATTTCCTGAAATCATCTCACCTGCGAAGTCGGTCATCTTGCCTCTTACATGCTTTATCAGTCTGTCAAACTGTATATCACTTGCAATCTCAGACTTTTTAGAATTTATTTCACCGTTTTTAAGCTCAACCGGAATTACCTTTGAGCATTTCTCAAGATCATTGTCAAGCAGTCTGATAATCTCTAAATCATTGTTCACAAGTCCGTTAGGTTTAAGTTTCTCTAATGACTGTTCTCTTGCTGTCTCGTCGCTGATATCTCCCCTGTCGCTGTCCACAATAGGGTCTGAAATATTGTAATAGAACATTCCTGCGATTCGCACATTCTTGTCCGGATTGATAAGCTTCTCATGGCGCATTACCGCATCAAGGTAAACCACCAGCTGAATCTGCAGTCCATTGTATACTTCTGACACATCAAAGCCTGTGCTGCCTGACTTGTAATCAACTATCTTAACCAGTACATCATCACCATTCTCGCAGGTATCTATTCTATCAACTCTGCCCTTAAGCTTCATCCGGGCTTCCTCATCAAGCGAAATAATCATAGCCTCGTTACCGCTTCCAAATGGCACCTCAAAGCCGACCGGCTCAAAGCTTCCCTGATTAATCTGCTCACCCAGTGCCCAGACCGTCTTACCAACAATTCTCTCTATTCTTTTAATCATGTACTGATTTCTTGCAGAGCTCTTTAATATATCACTGCTGTTATTTCCACAGGCACTTTCCACACTTTCCTTAACAAGGCGATTTCTCTCCTCATCGGAAATTTCTGAAAGCACCATTTCATTCTTCTTTACCAGTCTGAAATAGTTCTCAATGGAGCTGTGGAACATGTTCCCCATGTCCACCGCCGCAAATTCGTACTGCCTGCGTTCTCTTAAACCCAGCCCGTAGGACAAAAACTGGGCATAGGCACAGGCTGCATACTGCTCTAATCTTGTGACACTTCCGGTTATTTCACTGCCGTACAATGCCTTTGCAAGACTGCTTCCTATGCTCTCCGGCTGATAAGTAAGAAAAGCATTATCAATCATAAATTCAAGCTGTGCTTTATTTGCCTCATCCTTTGCAAACCAGTTGTAAAGTTCCTTCCATGAATTACTTTCTTTAGCCTCATTATACTCTCTAAGACCTTCCGTCAAAAGTTGAAGGGCAGCTTCCTTTGATACAATCTTCCTGAATACGTCTTTGTTGTCGTCTTCATCAATAACTTCCAGCCCCTTAAAAAGCTTCAATATTGAATTCAGATAAGAAGAAGGTCTGAGCCCTTTGCCGGACATGCTGCTCTTTGAAAATGTAATTGTAAGGCTTGTAGAAGGCTTGGTAAGGGCAAGATAAACATAAAGTCTCTCAATAAATCCATTCTCCCTTACGCCCGGTGCCAGCTCAACTCCAAGCTCAGACAGTATATCTCTGTCAAAGTCAGAAAGTATTCCACCACCGTCATTTGACTTCGGTAAAAAGCAGTCGTTCATTCCTACAAAGAACAAATGCTTTATGTCTTTGAGTCGGCTTCTGGTCATGTCACCAACCATAACTCTGTCAATGCATGGCGGTATCATACCGACCTTTATTTTCTCAAAGCCCGCATCCAGTATCTCAGACAATTCTTTTATGGTTATCGGCTCGTCCGGCACCAGACCGACAAGCCTGTCAAGCAAATCCAGTACAAGTCCGTAGGCCTGGCGATACTCCTTCGCCAGTGCATACTCACTGTCACACTCAAACTCCTCTGCCATGCTTTCAAGCATCATGTCAGCATACTGACTCTCCAGCCAGTCATACAATGCTCTAATGGCACTATCCACTGTCAGCTCCGTAGAAAATGCTTCTTTAAGCTTAAACACCGGTGCCATGACAGCTTCCTTTTCGCTGTTGAGCCACTCCATGTTAAGGTGCTCGCCTCCTGCATAAAGAGGCATCCACTCCTTAGACCATGCTTTATATCCACGAACACCTGTCGCCAGCACATAATTCTCCATCTCAAATATTGCTTCTTTATGCTCCGACAAGAATCCGCTCTTTAAATATCTGAATACACTCTGATAGTCAAAATCTCCGGCTATAATCTCAAGCACCGCTCTTATATACTCAACCAGTGGATTGGCAATCAGGCTCTTTTTATCATCAAGGAAATATGGTATATGATTCTGCTCAAAATACTGACTTATAAATGGTCCGTAAGTCCCAACATCTGTGGCAATTACACCTATATCACGGTATCTTGCATTCTCTTCTCTGACCAGTCTGTATATCTCCTCCGCCACAAATTTCGCTTCTGCCTGAGGATTAGAGATTAAATGTACTGATATTCCATCACAAGCCTCCGAAACATTAAAAGGATATCTGAAAAGCTCTTTTTCCAGAAATGCAAGTGCCGGTACCTCTTTAAAACGATAAGGCACTCCACCTATTCTTATATCTTCATCTCTTGAAACACCTTCCTTAGCCGCAATTTCATTAAGCCTGTCGATAGTTTTGCGGCTTAAATAAAACAATGTATGATTGCCGCTTAAAGTATAAGGATTCTCTCTCTCATCAACTGTTACCGTAACGATAACCTTTCTGGCAAGCTTTAATAATCTTCTTATTACCTCGTACTGTATAGGAGTAAATCCGGTGAAACCGTCCAGTGTGACCACGCTGTTCTTAATAATGTCCGACTGCTCTATTACCCTTCCAAGCACCTCAAGCACCTCTTCTGCCACAATCATGTCTTTGCTCTTACACTTATTAAACGCCTGATTAAGCAAAAGAATATCCTTAAGCTTGCGGTTAACTAAAGGCCTGCCTTCGGTATCACCAACCATCTTCTCTAAGTCTTCCACACCGATTCTATACTGGTAAAGCTCCGAAAATAACGACTTCACCTCGTCAATAAATCCGGCCTTCTTAAGATTCTTCTTGTAAACTTTAAGCTCATCGCTTACCTTGGCAAAGGCACGTCTTAAAAGCATATTCTTGCCCACATCATCCAAAACAAGCTTCGGTGTGCAGCCAAGCTCCTCAAATACCCTGTAGGCAAGACGTTCAAAGCTCAGAATATCAATGTTCATTACACCGTGATTCGGGTGCATATTTACAATGTCCTTCTGGGTCTGAAGGGTCGCCTGCTCCGGCACCAGCACTATATAATTGTAATTCTTCTGCTCCATAGACATACTAATCAGTTCTTTATACAGATGATATGTCTTTCCTGAGCCTGAGCTGCCTATGATAAATTGTAATGACATTGGAATCCTCCGCTCTCTTTTTTTTGAGTGTAAATTTTTTAATAGTTATATAATTTTATAAATAATAATATCCACCAGGCTCCGCTCCGGCTTTGCCTGCGAAGTCACTTATCGAGGATAATATTTTATGATAAGTAACTTACAATAAAAGCTTGGCTTCATATTATTTGCTATATCTGTGGCTCGTCCCCGGTTATTCAACCCCAACTACACATTTCTACCTCAAATCTACTAAATTGGGGTAGATACGCCTATTTTCTAAACGGGGCAAAAGCTCGAAACCTACGAATCCTCTATATTTATTATTTCTCTACTTATTGTTTATTTTATCATAAATACACTGCCTTCGCCATAAGATATACAAAAACCGTAAAGGAGCGCCGCCATGAGTTCTAAAACCAAAATTGTAGTTCTGCGCATGAAGGAAATTATCTATACCCTTATTTTTATTGTACTTGCTGTACTGCTTATTATATTATTCGTAAGTATGTTCAATAAAAAGGACAATACTTCTGAAACCGGAGCACCTGTTGCCGATGCTTCCTACACCGCCGGGGTGTATACCGCCTCTATGACACTGAACAACCAGAACATTGACCTTCAAGTGACCGTTGACGAAAATTACATAAAAGACATACACTTTGTAAATCTTGATGAGAGTGTCGCTACTATGTATCCTCTTATGGAAACATCCTTAAGCAATCTTACTTCACAGATAATTACTAACCAGACTACCGAAGGGCTAGAGATACCTTCCGATTCCCAATACACCAGTCAGGCACTCATTGGAGTTATAAATAATGCTCTGGCAAAAGCTCAGGAGTAATATGTTTTCTTGCACATATTAATATTTAAAAAGCATTCCTCCAGACAATAATAATCTAGCGGAATGCTTTTTGAATTTAAGATTTAAAATATCTTTTTTATTTCTTGACTCTACATTTTAATTTTCAGGGTTTTTAGATACGCTTTCTGCTCATCACTCACCCGGTAACTTTCAACCGCCTTCTGTATTGCCTTGTTATGCGTCCAGGTATCGAGCCTATGTTTCTCAATATAAGGCACAGCCTCCTCATACTGCTTCGCCAGTGCAGTGGCAAAATACCAGGCAATCATCATATTAACGTAGTACTCTTTAGAGCGTACATTTGCAACCATCTCCAGATATTCCGGTTTAAAAGCCTCGTCAAGGTAAAAAGTCATAAGCATTTCAATACCAAAACGGATAGTGTATGTATGACTTGATGCCATCCACTCTTTAATCTTTACCAGAAGCTTAGGCAAATGCTTCTTAAACACCTTTGGCCGCATCATATCGCAAGTCGCCCAGTTGTCTACATAAGGAAGAAAACTGTCCAGTTCCTCTATCAGCCTGTCATAATCTTTAATGCTCTCTATAATAAAACCGTGAAGATTATTCTCCTCATAATATGTGTGAGGCAGAATCCTTATAAACTTCATCGAATCTTCAGTTTTTGAAAATTCTTTCGCATATCTTCTCAGTTCGGGTGTGCGCACGCCTATTATCCTGTCAGTAGCAATTGTAGGCATAAGTCCGGAATGAAATTCTTTGTACTTTAAATCCTGCATTTCAAATAAATCTGCCTGAACCAATTTCGCAATATCGTTCATAACTACCTCCGTACTTTTCTCTGATTAAATTCATTATATCATTTATCTTCCTTTTTTGCGTGAAAACATATATACTATATTGTGGAATTTAAACTACCTGATGTAGCTTTATTGTTCCATATTTATGTTTACTAAAACGGAGCTTTTTATGGAGAATTTTATATTTAGTCTTAATACAACCATTCCGATTTTTCTTGTAATTCTGCTCGGCTGGTTTCTTATGCAAAAAGGATTCCTTACAAAAGAGTTCACCCGTGTTGCAGACAAATATGTGTTCAAGGTTGCCCTGCCGCTGCTGCTTTTTAAGGATATTGCAACTGCTGATATTACCAAGGTATTTGATTTAAAATTTGTACTGTTCTGCATGGTGGTAACTACAATTATGTTTATGGGCACATGGGTGCTCACCTACATATTTATGAAGGATAAATCAATGGTAGGTGCATTTACCCAGGCGGCTGCAAGAGGAAGTGCGGCGGTGCTTGGAATTGCCTTTGTGGAAAATATATATGGTAATTCAGGAATGGCACCCCTCATGATAGTTTCCGCTGTTCCTCTATATAATATTTATTCAGTGATAATATTAACACTTTCATCAAAGGAGAACACCGGCAAAGGCAATATCAAAAAAGCGTTTATTAATATTCTTAAAAACCCTATTATTATCGGTATATTTGCCGGACTGCCATTTTCACTTTTAGGTATTTCCGTTCCTACAATTGCGCTGAAAGCAATTACCAACGTAGCTGCAACTGCCACGCCGATTGCACTTATTACTATTGGTGCGGGCTTTGAGGGACGAAAGGCTATTGCCAAGATAAAACCTACAGTCATAGCCACATTTATAAAGCTTGTTGCTATACCGGCAATATTTTTTCCTTTTGCTATTGCAATGGGCTTTAGAGGAAGCTCACTGGTGGCAATCCTTATTATGCTTGGTTCACCAACTACGGTCACCTGCTATATAATGGCAAAGAACATGGGCAATGACGAAGTGCTTTCTTCAAGCGTTGTAGTTATGGCAACCTTAGTATCTTCAGTGACGCTGACCCTGTGGGTATTTCTTCTTAAGAGTCTTGCTCTGATTTAGATACTTTAAAATTTACTCTAACAAAAACATGGAGGACTTATATGGCACTTGTAAGACTTGATAAATACTTAGCCGATGCCGGAATCGGCACACGAAGTGAAGTTAAAATAAAATTAAAAAAGGGACTTGTGACTGTTAACGGCACACCTGCAACCAAGCCGGAAATCAAAATCAATCCTGACGCTGATACCGTTGCCTACAATGGCAGTGTTATAAATTTTTCTACCTACGAATATTATCTGCTCCATAAGCCTGCCGGTTATGTGACCGCCGTAAAGGATAATTTATACCCTACGGTTATGGAGCTTGTTAAAGACAGTACTGCAAAGAATCTCGCCCCGGTAGGACGTCTGGACAAAGACACAGAGGGACTGCTTCTTATCACCAATGACGGTGCTCTGGCCCACAATTTACTTTCTCCGAAAAAGCACGTGGACAAGACATACTATGCAAAAATAGATTCTCCCGTGGATGCTTCCGATGTTTCGGCATTTTCAGAAGGTGTCGATATTGGTGACGAGAAACCGACTCTTCCGGCAAAGCTTGAGATAATATCTTCGTCATGTGATGGTTCCGAAATTCTTCTGACTATTCATGAAGGCCGTTTTCATCAGGTCAAGAGAATGTTCCATGCCCGCGGTAAGGAAGTCACCTACTTAAAGAGGATTTCGATGGGTCCGCTTACTCTTGGCGATATGCCAAAGGGTAACTGCAGGAAGCTTAGTGATGAAGAATTAGAACAATTTCATAATCATAAATAATACAAAGAAGTTGCCAACGGCAACTTCTTTTTCATACTTTTGTATTATTAGGTAATATCAAGCGGGTATCCTTTCGGATACCCGCTTAATTATATCACAATATTTATTTACTCTTCCTCATCTTCAAATGAATCATCAACATCATCAAAGTCGTCAGCGTCTTCCACATCATCATCTGACATTAATGCTCCGAGAAGTGCATCTAAGCCATCGGTTAAATCATCATCTTCTAACTCATCGTTATTCTCTTCTTCAACCTGCTCTAAAAGCTCCATGTCAAGCTTCATCTCTGCCTGTGCCTGAGCGATATTCTTATAAATATTCATATCTGTATCAAGCTTAACATCACGATATCTGCTCATACCTGTTCCGGCAGGAATAAGTTTACCGATGATAACATTTTCCTTAAGACCGATAAGCGGGTCAACCTTTCCGTTAATAGCTGCCTCAGTAAGAACCTTAGTAGTCTCCTGGAAGGAAGCTGCTGAAAGGAATGAGTTAGTAGCAAGAGATGCCTTTGTGATACCAAGCATAATCTGCTTGCCCTCTGCAGGTGTCTTACCCTCAGCAATAAGTGCCTCGTTCATATCATTGAAATCGAGAACATCCATTGTGATACCAGGAAGTACATCACTGTCACCACTCTCTTCTACTCTTATCTTCTTAAGCATCTGACGTACAATCACCTCAACGTGCTTATCATTGATTTCAACACCCTGAAGACGATATACGCGCTGAACTTCCTGAATCATGTAATCCTGAACAGCTCTTACCCCCTTAATCTTAAGGATATCGTGTGGATTTACACTACCTTCTGTAAGCTCGTCACCGGCCTCAAGCACTGCTCCGTCAAGAATCTTGATACGTGAACCGTAAGGAATAAGGTATGCCTTAGTATTGCCTGTCTCCGGATCAGTGATGATAATCTCACGCTTCTTCTTTGTATCCTTGATAGTTGCAACTCCGCCAAACTCTGCAATAATAGCAAGACCCTTTGGCTTTCTTGCCTCGAAAAGTTCCTCAACTCTAGGAAGACCCTGTGTGATATCGTCACCGGCAACACCACCTGTATGGAATGTACGCATGGTAAGCTGTGTACCAGGCTCACCGATTGACTGAGCTGCAATAATACCAACTGCCTCACCAACCTGTACAAGCTTAGTTGTTGCCATGTTAGCACCATAGCACTTTGCACATACACCAAGGTGTGATCTACATGTAAGTATAGTACGAATCTTAACTGAATCTCTGCCTAACTTATCAAGTACTTCCATAACCTTCGCTGCCTTCTTACGGCTGCAAAGCTTATTCGCCTCGATTATCACTTCTCCTGTATCCGGATCTGTAATAGTCTCTGCGATAACACGTCCTGTGATTCTCTCTTCGAGAGTTTCGATTGATTCCTTACCATCAGCAAATGCCTTAATCTCCATGTATGGAATCTCTCTATCCTCACTACAGTCAACATCACGGATAATGAGTTCCTGTGATACGTCAACAAGACGTCTTGTAAGGTAACCTGAATCGGCTGTTCTAAGAGCTGTATCTGACAGACCCTTACGAGCACCATGAGCTGAAATAAAGTACTCCAATACGTCAAGACCTTCACGGAAGTTTGACTTAATAGGAAGTTCGATAGTCTTACCGGTTGTATCAGCCATAAGACCACGCATACCTGCAAGCTGCTTAATCTGCTTGTCAGAACCACGGGCTCCTGAATCAGCCATCATGTAAATGTTATTATACTTATCAAGTCCTGAAAGAAGGTCATGAGTAAGCTGCTCATCAGTCTTCTTCCATGTCTCGATTACTTCTTTGTAACGCTCTTCCTCGGTAACAAGACCACGACGGAAGTTCTTTGAAATTCTATCAACAGTTGCCTGAGCATCTTCAATGAGCTGCTTCTTAGTTGCAGGTACTGTCATATCTGAAATTGATACTGTCATGGCAGCTCTTGTAGAATACTTGTAACCCATTGCCTTAATGTTATCAAGTACAATTGCAGTATCTGTAGCACCATGATTATCAATAACCTTCTGGAGTATCTTCTTAAGACCCTTCTTGCCTACATGGAAATCAACCTCAAGTGTAAGTGCATTCTCCGGCTTGCTTCTGTCAACAAAACCAAGGTCCTGTGGAATTATCTCGTTGAAGATGAAACGTCCGATAGTTGATTCAACTATATTGCTTACTACACTTCCATCTTCCATAGTCTTTGAAACTCTTACTTTAACCTTTGAGTGCAATGTTGCTGCATCATTCTCATAAGCAAGAATAGCTTCGTTCACACTCTTGAAAATCATACCTTCACCCTTAGCACCCGGTCTTTCCTGTGTAAGGTAGTAAATACCAAGTACCATATCCTGTGAAGGAACGGCAACAGGACCACCATCTGATGGCTTAAGCAGGTTATTAGGTGAAAGGAGTAAGAAGCGGCACTCAGCCTGTGCTTCTACTGAAAGCGGCAAATGTACCGCCATCTGGTCACCATCGAAGTCAGCGTTGAAAGCTGTACATACGAGCGGATGAAGCTTAATAGCCTTACCCTCTACCAGAATAGGCTCAAATGCCTGAATACCAAGACGGTGAAGGGTAGGAGCACGGTTAAGCATAACCGGATGTTCTTTGATAACATCTTCAAGCACATCCCAAACCTCTGTCTGGAGACGCTCTACCATCTTCTTGGCACTCTTTATATTATGAGCTGTGCCATTGGCAACAAGCTCCTTCATAACAAATGGCTTGAATAATTCAATCGCCATCTCCTTTGGAAGACCGCACTGATAAATCTTAAGCTCAGGACCAACTACGATAACTGAACGTCCTGAATAGTCAACACGCTTTCCGAGAAGATTCTGACGGAAACGCCCCTGCTTACCCTTGAGCATGTCAGAAAGTGACTTTAACGGACGGTTTCCTGGACCTGTTACAGGTCTGCCTCTTCTGCCGTTGTCGATAAGTGCGTCAACAGCTTCCTGAAGCATTCTCTTTTCGTTTCTTACAATGATATCAGGAGCACCAAGCTCAAGAAGTCTTGCAAGACGATTGTTACGGTTGATAATTCTTCTATATAA
The DNA here is from genome assembly GCA_045603305.1 of Lachnospiraceae bacterium. Lineage (GTDB taxonomy): Bacteria > Bacillota > Clostridia > Lachnospirales > Lachnospiraceae > JAFRXK01. The sequence continues at coordinate 55,725 of JAZULV010000140.1, forward strand.
GTCATTGAGGTCTGATGTAGCAAAACGTCCACCGTCAAGCTGCACCATAGGTCTTAAATCCGGTGGAATAACCGGAATTACGTCCATAATCATCCACTCAGGCTTATTACCTGAGTTTCTGAATGCCTCAACAACCTCTAATCTCTTAACAATTCTGGCGCGCTTCTGACCTGAAGCCTCCTGTAATACAGCTCTTAATTCCTCTGACTCTTTTTCTACGTCAATATCTCTTAACAGCTCCTGTACAGCCTCTGCACCCATACCTACCTTAAATGTATCACCATACTTATCGTAGGCATCTCTGTATTCCTTTTCTGAAAGGATCTGCTTCTTAACAAGGTCTGTATCTCCGCTGTCAAGTACAATATATGAAGCGAAATAAAGTACCTTCTCAAGAGCTCTTGGTGAAATATCAAGAATAAGTCCCATTCTGCTAGGTATACCCTTAAAGTACCAGATATGAGATATAGGAGCCGCAAGTGTAATATGTCCCATGCGCTCACGTCTTACGCTTGACTTTGTTATCTCTACACCACAACGGTCACAGATAACGCCTTTATATCTAATCTTCTTATACTTTCCGCAATGACATTCCCAGTCCTTTGTAGGTCCAAAAATCTTCTCACAGAAAAGACCTTCCTTCTCAGGCTTTAAGGTTCTGTAATTGATAGTCTCCGGCTTCTTTACCTCACCATGGGACCACTCTAAAACCTTCTCCGGTGATGCCAAGCCAATCTTAATGGAAGAAAAAACTAATGGCTCGTAGTTTTCATTATTATTCTCAGGCATGTTCGGCTCTCCCTTCTATTAGTTCTCATAATCATAGTCAAGATCTGCACCGGCATCGTCGCTTGAATCAACACTTACCAGTTCTTCACCTTCAAACACCTGCTCCTGATAACCATACTCAGCATATGACTCCTCATAGTTGTTGTATGTCTTATCATTAAGCAATGAATTGAAGTCCGTATTGCCATACTCTGTTGTCTCCATCATCTGAACTTCTGTGTTGTCTTCTCTAAGAAGCTTAACATCAAGTCCAAGAGACTGAAGCTCTTTAATAAGAACCTTGAATGATTCCGGAACACCTGACTGTGGAATATTCTCGCCCTTAATAATAGCCTCATAAGTCTTAACACGTCCTACAACATCATCAGACTTAACTGTAAGGATCTCCTGAAGGGTGTATGCAGCACCATATGCCTCAAGAGCCCAAACTTCCATCTCACCGAAACGCTGTCCACCGAACTGTGCCTTACCACCGAGTGGCTGCTGTGTTACTAATGAGTATGGACCTGTGGAACGGGCATGAATCTTATCATCAACAAGGTGATGAAGCTTGAGGTAATGCATGTGACCGATAGTTACCGGACTGTCAAAATACTCTCCGGTTCTACCATCACGAAGACGAACCTTACCGTCTCTGCTGATCGGTACTCCCTTCCAAAGCTCTCTGTGATCCTTATTCTCCTCAAGGAATGCCATAACATCATCCTTAAGAATATCTGTATATTTCTCTACAAAGTCTTCCCACTCCATATTTACATAATCGTTGGCAAGATCAAGTGTATCCATAATGTCATTCTCATCTGCACCATCGAATACCGGTGTAGTGATATTAAAGCCAAGAGCCTTAGCTGCAAGACTTAAGTGAATCTCAAGTACCTGTCCGATATTCATACGTGAAGGTACGCCGAGAGGGTTAAGCACGATATCAAGAGGACGTCCATTTGGAAGGAATGGCATATCTTCTACAGGAAGAACTCTTGAACCAACACCCTTGTTACCATGACGACCCGCCATCTTATCACCTACAGAAATCTTTCTCTTCTGCGCGATGTAGATACGTACAGTCTGGGTAACACCCGGTGAAAGCTCGTCACCATTCTCTCTTGTAAACACCTTGGCATCTACTACGATACCGTAAGCACCGTGAGGTACCTTAAGTGAAGTATCTCTTACTTCTCTAGCCTTCTCACCGAAGATAGCTCTAAGGAGTCTCTCTTCAGCAGTAAGCTCTGTCTCTCCCTTAGGAGTAACCTTACCTACAAGAATATCTCCAGCACGAACCTCAGCACCAATGCGGATGATACCTCTCTCGTCAAGATCCTTAAGAGCATCATCACCTACGCCAGGAACGTCTCTTGTAATCTCTTCCGGTCCTAACTTGGTATCTCTTGCTTCTGCCTCGTATTCTTCTATATGCACTGATGTATAAACATCATCCTGAACAAGTCTTTCACTAAGAAGAACCGCATCCTCGTAGTTATAACCTTCCCAGGTCATGAAACCGATAAGAGGGTTCTTACCAAGGGCAATCTCACCCATGTTTGTAGAAGGTCCGTCAGCGATTACATCACCCTTCTTAACCTTCTCGCCACAGAATACAATCGGCTTCTGGTTGTAACAGTTGCTCTGATTGCTTCTCTTGAACTTTGTAAGATGGTATACATCTCTGTTGCCATCTTCTGTTCTGATAATAATCTCGTTAGACGCTGAACGCTCAACTACACCATCGTTCTTAGCAACAACACACACACCTGAGTCTACTGCTGCCTTATTCTCCATACCTGTACCAACAGCCGGTGCTTCTGTAAAGAGAAGCGGTACTGCCTGACGCTGCATGTTAGAGCCCATGAGTGCACGGTTAGCATCGTCGTTCTGAAGGAACGGAATCATGGATGTAGCAACTGAGAATACCATCTTAGGTGATACGTCCATCAAATCGATAGTGTGCTTCTGGAACTCAGATGTCTCCTCGCGGAAACGTCCTGATACGTTGTTACGTACAAAATGTCCATCCTCATCAAGCTGCTCGTTCGCCTGTGCTACTATATAATTATCCTCTTCATCCGCAGTTAAATAAATAACCTCATCTGTAACTACCGGATTCTTAGGGTCAACACTCTTGTCTACCACACGGTAAGGTGCCTCAACAAAACCATATTCATTCACTCTTGCATAGGTTGCAAGGGAGTTGATAAGACCGATGTTAGGACCTTCAGGAGTCTCGATAGGACACATTCTTCCATAGTGTGAATAGTGAACGTCTCGAACCTCGAAACCGGCACGGTCTCTTGAAAGACCACCAGGACCGAGAGCTGAAAGACGACGCTTATGTGTAAGCTCTGAAAGAGGGTTGTTCTGGTCCATGAACTGTGAAAGCTGTGAACTTCCGAAGAATTCTTTAACCGCTGCAGTCACCGGCTTAATATTAATAAGTGACTGTGGAGTAACCCCTTCAAGATCCTGTGTTGTCATTCTTTCTCTTACAACACGCTCCATACGTGAAAGACCGATTCTGTACTGGTTCTGGAGAAGCTCTCCAACCGCACGAATACGTCTGTTACCTAAATGGTCAATATCATCATCGGTACCAATACCGTACTCAAGATGAATATTGTAGTTAATTGATGCAAATATATCTTCTTTAGTAATGTGCTTAGGAATAAGGTCGTTAATGCGTCTGCTTACAGTCTCCTTAACAGCCTCTTCATCATCTCCACATTCCTCAAGGATTTCTCTTAATACAGGGTAGAAAACAAGTTCTGAAACCTTAGCTTCAGCAGGGTCAAAGGAAACATACTTTGACAAGTCAACCATGAGGTTAGAAAGCACCTTCACCTTATGTCCATCGCAGTCAATGTATACAAATGGTACTGCTGCATTCTGAATATCAGTTGCAATACTCTTTGTAACATTAGTACCAGCCTCTGCAATAACCTCACCTGTAGACATATCAACTACGTCCTCTGCAAGTACATGACCGGTAATTCTGCTCTTAAAGTGGAGCTTCTTATTGAACTTATATCTACCAACCTTTGCAAGGTCATATCTTCTTGGATCAAAGAACATACCGCCAATAAGAGTCTCTGCACTGTCAACAGATAAAGGCTCGCCCGGACGAATCTTTCTGTATAACTCAAGGAGACCATCCTGATAGTTGTCTGATACATCCTTTGCAATACTAGCTTCTATCTTTGGTTCTTCACCAAAAAGTTCTCTAATCTCTTCATTTGTTCCTAAACCAAGGGCACGGATAAGAACAGTAACAGGTACTTTTCTTGTACGGTCAACTCTTACAAAGAATACATCATTAGAGTCAGTCTCATACTCAAGCCATGCACCTCTGTTTGGAATTACAGTAGATGAATAAAGCTTCTTACCAATCTTATCATGAGCAATACCATAATAAATACCAGGTGAACGAACAAGCTGGCTTACTATAACTCGCTCTGCACCATTGATAACGAATGAGCCTGTATCAGTCATAAGCGGCAGGTCACCCATAAATATCTCATGCTCACTAATCTCGTCAGTTTCCTTATTTATAAGTCTAACCTTAACCTTTAACGGAGCAGCATATGTTGCGTCTCTCTCTTTGCATTCTTCGATGGTATACTTAACATCATTCCTGCAAAGCTCGAACCCAACCAGTTCCAGACTCAGATGTCCGCTAAAATCAGCTATAGGAGAAATATCTTCCAACACTTCTTTTAAGCCTTCATCGAGAAACCACTGATAGGAATCCTTCTGAATCTCAATCAGATTAGGTATATCAATAACCTCTTTCTGTCTTGAGTAACTCATTCTAATGCTCTTTCCAGTTGTTACCGGACGTATTCTGCATTTTTCCATTGACGTTTCACCCCTGTTTTCTTTATACTGAACTAACAGTCATAATAACTGTTGACAGAATCGGTTTATCCGCAAATATTCGAACAAACCAATTAACCATCGTTAATAAACTACCCCTCTGCTACGCATACGAGGGCATTATTCCAATATAATGCACCTTACATATTAACACACAAAAATCAATAAGTCAAACCGAATTTTTATTATTTTTAAGCTAATTAACACAATTTTTACATGTATTTTCGCCTTTTAGGTAATGTCAGCCTTGAAACTCTTGGTTGTAAATGCTATAATTAATAGAAACAGACATATAGGAGGTTTACATATGAAACCATTTACTATTGTATTGATAGTAATTACAGTTGTCCTTGTTGTCGCAGCAATCGCTCTTTATTTCTTTGGTAAGCGTATGGAGAAGAAGCAGGCAGAACAGAAGAACATGATGGACTCTATGGCCCAGACAGTTTCCATGCTTATTATCGATAAAAAGAAGATGAAGCTTAAAGAGTCAGGTCTTCCGAAGGTTGTATTCGAACAAACACCTAAGTATTTACGCTGGTCAAAGGTACCTATCGTTAAAGCGAAAGTAGGTCCGAAGATTATGTCACTTATGTGCGACGCCTCAGTATTTGACAAGGTGCCGGTAAAGCAGGAAGTAAAAGCAACCATCAGTGGTATCTATATCACTGATGTCAGGGGAGTTCGCGGCGCTATTCTTCAGGCACCTGCTAAGAAGAAGCTTCTTCAGAGAGCTAAGGACAAGCTTGCCACAATGGCCGGTAAGGGTCAGGACAACAGCAATTCTAAGACAAATGCAAAGAAAAAGAAGTAACACAATTATTGTATACTTTAATGCGCATAATCTGAGCCGGGCGATTCGCCCGGCTCTTTTTCATCTTAACTATTATTATGGAAATAATACAATATATGCCTTTCCGTATCATAATAATAAATGTCGTAATTATGATATTTTCCATAAATATCATTAGAATCTGTAACCTCTATATAAAAATAATCATTGGTATCAACCTGCAACTTAGGATTAAAATCATACGATTCTTTATAATTTTCCCGGTACTGAACCCAAGCATAAAAATTATCAAAGAAATCATTCAATTCGTTAATATCTTCGTCCGTTACAGATTTATAGAATTTACTATTAATAAAATCATAATCTGAGCTATCATTATAATAATACTTACAATAATCCGTATAATCCTTAAATGAAGAATCAAAATATTCATCTGATGAAACATATCCACTTAGCACTTTTTCATCCTCATTCTTGCAGCCATTAGTAAACATCACTAATATCATTAATATTGCTACACACCTCAAACTTCTCACATACACATTTACCCCTCCTGTTACTTTATATATAAAACTCATCCCCTAACTCTTCTTTCGATATTCCAGAATGTCCCCTGGCTGGCAGTCAAGTGCAGCACACAACTTTGCCAAAGTAGAAATCTTAAGAGCTTTTGCCTTTCCATTTTTCAAAACAGAAATATTAGCCATTGTAATTCCTACTCGCTCTGATAATTCTGTAACACTCATTTTGCGCTTCGCTAACATTACATCAATATTAAAAATAATTTCATCTTCCATATATCCAGCCACCTCAACCTACCATATTTATATCATACATCAAATCGTTAAATCACTTTGAAGCTGCAACTCTGCTGCCTTCTTTACTAAATGAGAAAGAAGTGCAGCCGCAATTGCAAGCGTAATTGCAAAAGCAATAGTCAGCACAGAAAACAACAGCACACTCGGATGATTCATATTCATCAGCAGCAAAATAATATTACCGGCAAAAAACCAAATTGAATCTATCACAGTTAGTGAAGCAATACGACTTAAATTTTTCGCATTAATTTCTGAAAAAGAATTATCCTTTTCGATATTCACTGCAATAGACCATACAAAGCCCAAAACCACATAACAAGGTATTGCCGTAGACCATATAAAAAACAGCCAAGGCCAAAACCAGTAAGAAAACTCAGGGTATGAATAAATAATACTATCGCCTATCACAGGAAATACAAACAAATAAATTATCAATCCACACAATCCTAATAATACTATTATAAACTTAAGCCAGTTTGATAATTTTTTTTGAGTCATACAATTACCTCCATTTGTTAAATTCAGCAATAACTTATATGTATTATATCACTCCATTTCACATATTGCAATAATATTTTATCGAATTGCGATAAATTATTATTGTGCTGCATTTTAAGCAATAACTAAATTGTCCAATAAACCATCTAAAACATACAAAAAGGCATTCTCACCATAAAGCGAAAATGCCCATATCTTTAGATACATCCATATTTATATAATACTAAATTTTACTGCACTTACTGTCTTGCAAGTTCTTTTATATCTATCTCCATAAGATACTCTGCTACTGTCTGATAATCAAACTGTATCGCATACTTAATCATAATAGATATCGAAGTGTCCTTACTTCTGTCAATGTCCACCTCTTTAGTGCAGAAGGTCATCTTCATGCTTCCAACCGGTGTCATATAATATGACTCCCAATTTACTCCCGCCTTAAAGACAATGTTCACATTACTCTCGCCATGGCGTATAAGCTCCACCTCGTCCTCAGACAACTTCAGTGTATTCTTGGTCACCTGCAGACTGTCATCAGATACTTCTTCGTATAATATATATTCTTTATTATTCTTCTCATAATAACTTCCGGTGGTGATAAGCTCTGTAACATCCTTATCATCATCCAGATACTGAGTACCCTTTACATTTATCAATACATTCTTCTGCATAAAACTCCTCATTCTTCACAAGTACATTTGGTTTGTGAAACTAAGCTGATGAGCTCTGCTTCACACTATGCTCTTCTTGTAAATGCCATCTGTATAAGCTTTTCAACCAGCTGTGATTTTGATATGCCCCTGTTCTCCCAAAGCACCGGATACATACTTATAGAAGTAAAGCCCGGAAGAGTATTTATCTCATTAAATACAACCTCATTGTCCTTTGTAACAAAAAAATCAACTCTTGACAATCCGAATCCATCAACAGCCCTGAATATATTCACCGCACTCTTACGAATCTCTTCTACCGTGTCCGCAGGCAAATCCGGGTCAACTACAGTCTGGGATGCCGCATTAATGTACTTCGCATCATAATCATAAAATGCACAATCAGATGCAGCAAGTATCTCTCCCACTCCTGAAGCTCTCACATCACTGCCACCAAGAACTGCACACTCGATTTCCCTGCCTATGATTGTCTCTTCTACCAACACCTTATTATCATGGTTAAAAGCCTCTAAAAGTCCTGCCACAAGACCTTCTCTGTCCTCTGCCTTGGACACACCCTTAGATGAGCCGGCATTACAAGGCTTAACAAATACCGGATAAGCAAGCTTGCTCTCGATACACTCTGTTACAGACTCCATGTTGTTAAGCTCAGCAGCACGAACCAGCACATACTCCGCCTGACGAACACCTAATGTATCAACTATAATCTTTGTATATCCCTTATCCATAGATACTGCTGAAGCTAAAACTCCGCAGCCCACATAAGGAATACCTGCTAACTCAAATACACCCTGAATAGTTCCATCTTCGCCGTAAAGGCCATGAAGAACCGGGAAGATAACATCTATCTTCTTTACAGTAAGCTTACCCTTCTCAGTGATAAGAACCCCATGGTGTTCTCTGTCCGGTGAAATAACCGCTGACACCTCACTGTTTCTCCAGGTATCATTCTTAATATCTTCGACACTGTCAACCTTAAGCCACTTGCCTTCTTTTGTAATTCCTATAATAAATATATCGTAATTATCACTATTAACATTCTCAATAATTGTAACAGCAGAGCGGCATGATACTTCGTGTTCCGATGACTGTCCTCCAAAAATTACTGCTATACTTTTCTTGTTCATATAGTCAACCCCTTTCAATTTTACTCATTTTACCCCTAAAGCATAAATTATTCAATACACAAATGAATGTATTAATATATTTTTCACACAAAAGAAACATTTTTATTTTTTATGATTATTTATTTTTTTATTGGAAATACTCCTAACAACAAGTTTAGGAGGCAGTTATGAAAAAGATATTTATATGTATGTTTATTGCGGCAATCGCATTTTTATGTATTAAATCAAATAATTATGAAACTACAGCAGAAAGGCTTGCAGATAAAATATTGAGACTTCATGTTATCGCCAACAGTGATTCCGAAGAAGACCAGCAATTAAAACTTGCAGTAAAAGAAGCAATTGTAAATCATATCGAAAACAATTCAGCCGGCCTTACAAGCAAATCTGATTACATCAATTACATACACGAAAACAAAGAACAGTTAATCAGTATTGCTACACAAATTATACAAGAACAAGGATACAGTTATACCGTTGACTTTAGTGTGGAAAACACTTACTTCCCTGTAAAAACATATGGTGATCTTACCTTTCCGTCAGGCTGTTACGACGCCTTATGTATACGTATAGGCAACGCTTCGGGTAAAAACTGGTGGTGTGTTCTTTACCCTCCATTGTGCTTTGTTGATTTAACCTATGGCATTGTTCCTGAAGATTCAAAAAACTCTCTTCACAGTATAGTAGGCGATAATGATTATCAGTCACTACTGTATGGCGGTGAAGATGTTACCGTAAAGCCTCGTTCATTAATTCTTGATACTATAAATGAATGGCTCAATGACTAATAACAAAGGCTGTACTTATGCAGCCTCTCATGCACACTTTATTACTTCAAAAAATGCATCGTACCATTTTCTGATACGATGCATTTATATACTTACTTCTGTTTATCAAGCATCTCTTTCAATGCCTCATCACTTTCATCTATCCATACCGCTTCTTCTTCAGCGTTAAGTCCAAGAAACTCTCTTAAAGTACGCATGTCATCGCTAAAGTTCCACTCGCTGATATAATCGTCTATTTCGTAAAAATCAATCTCTCCCGCAAGATACTTCTCTTTGAAGGTCATACTATCACTCCTTTAATTTTTGTACTATAGCCTGCTCCTGCTTGTTAATATGGCTTCTTATTGCATCTCTCGTCCAGACTACATCTTTAGATGATACAGCCTCGATAATTTCATTATGCTCTGCCCCAAGCACACTCTTGTCTTCAAGTTCCTTTATGTGTTCAAGTCTGTACCTGTACATCTGCTGGCTGAAATCATTGACCATCTGAATAAGTCGCTTATTGCCGGTTGCATTATAAATAACAGAATGAAAATCCACATCAGACTTCGCAATCTCAGAAGCCGGTGTGTCCGGATCCCCGATCATCTTAATGAAGTTCTTATTTATACTTTTAAGTTTTGCAATATCACTGTCAGTAATTCTCATGCAGGCAAGCTCTCCTGCCAGTTCTTCTAAAGCAAGTCTTACCTCGAGCACGTCTCTAAGCTGGCTTCCTGAAATACCTGCTACCTCTGCACCCTTTCTTTGAATAATGATTACAAGACCTTCCGCTTCTAATCTCTTAATTGCTTCTCGTACCGGAGTACGGCTTACCCCAAGCTTCTCCGATAAAGCAATCTCCATAAGCCTCTGTCCCGGTACCAAATCACCGTTAAGTATAGCCTTTCTCAAAGTTATAAACACTTCATCTCTTAAAGGTATATCTTTATGAACTTCAAGTTGCAGATTCTTCACCGAATTATAATTCTCAGACATATATCTCCTCCACACATTCTCTCTTACCAAAGCAATATATCCGGATGAAAAAACTCTTTATTAATAATTACATCCGGCTATATATTGAAAGGTTTTGTCAAAAACAGCTGTCGTGCCATACCGCTCTTATTAATAATACTGTATGCATTCTCAGCCTTTTTCTTATCATCGTATATACCAAACACTGTCGGACCGCTGCCACTCATCATGGAATTTATGGCACCATTTTCCTTCATCATATTCTTCAAGTCATTAATCACAGGATATGCCGGAACCGTAACTGTTTCCAGTATATTATCCATATTAAGTGCAACACCTGTTAAGTCACCGGCTTCAATACATTCTGCTACTTTATCCACATCCGGATGTTTCTCTATGGTATCTAACTTCAGATTCTTATATACAAAAGCTGTAGATACACTTATATGCGGTTTGGCAATAAGTATGTAGCAGTCAGGCATAGGCGATAATGGTGTAAGCACCTCACCGATACCTTCTGCCAGTGCAGTTCCTCTCATGACACAATAAGGTATATCAGCCCCCAGCTTCACGCCTCTCTCCATCAAATCCTTTTTTGAAAGATTAAGTCCAAACATATTATTCACTCCGACAAGTACTGCTGCCGCATCAGAACTGCCGCCTGCCATACCTGCTGCCACCGGAATGTTCTTCTTTAAATTTATACTAATACCACATTTAATATCAAACTCATCCATTAATAGCTTTGCAGCCTTATATACCAGATTATTCTCATCCACCGGAAGAAAACTTAAATTAGTAGTAACAGTAATTCCCGGTTTATCAGTCTTAGTCAGTACAATCAGGTCATATATGCCTACAGTCTGCATAATCATCCTGACATCATGATAACCATTCGGTCTCTTACCGGTCACATCCAATGAAAGATTTATCTTTCCGTATGCCTTCATCTGAATACTGTCCATAGTCTTACCTCCAAGTGCAAATCGCGCCTAAGCTTATTATTAGTAGTATATCAAATAAAATACAGACTGTCAAAAAAACAGACTGTACACAGATATATCCCGCATACAGTCTGTTAAGTTATTATTCTTCTACAGTAACCTTCTTCATCACTACATCTTCAAACGGTCTGTCTCCCCAACCGGTAGCTACACACGCAATAGCATCCACAGTCTCCATACCTTCAGTAACCTTACCAAATGCAGCATACTGTCCGTCAAGGTGAGGTGAAGTCTCATGCATGATAAAAAACTGTGAACCGGCTGAATCCGGGTCCAAAGCACGTGCCATTGAAATGACTCCTCTCTCATGCTTTAAGTTGTTCTCAATACCATTTGCCTCAAATTCGCCCTTTATTGAGTAACCTGGTCCACCTGTGCCGTTACCTAACGGACAGCCGCCCTGAATCATAAATCCTCTGATTACTCTGTGGAATATAAGTCCGTCATAAAAACCCTTCTTAACAAGGCTTATAAAATTGTCAACTGTAATCGGAGCAATCTCAGGATAAAGTTCCACCTTTATCACATTGCCATCTTCCATCTCAATTGTTACTATAGGTTTCTTATTCTCTGCCATAATTAATATAATACCTCTAAGGTATATCTCCTTTATATAATCTAACTAATATAGTGTCGGTATTTAAATATACTATACATCAGCAATCTGATATACACTTAAATTAACCTTATGTAATCTTATCTTACTATTACTTAAAAGCCTCGGCCTCCGCCGCCACCGTGACTTCTTCCGCTGCTGCTTCTGTGAACTGAGCTTCGACCGCCACCGCCGCCACCGCTTCTGCTTGGGCTGCTACTGCTGTCAGGCAGTCTTCTTCTTACTTCTGTTGTTCCGGTAAAGGCATCATTTCTTACCGAATAATTAAGACCTCCTTTCTGAAGATATGTATTGTTATTTACAGTAGTCTTTGTCTTTGCCTTTGAACGCAGTATTAATGTAACAATGCCTCCGACAGCTGCAGAAATCAATAATCTAAGTATCACACTGTCTATTGAAAAAGCTCTTTTCCAAGGTGAAACCTTCACCTCAACCCAGTCATTAAGTTCTTCGTCATAGTATCCATTTTCTGCGGCTTCAGAATTATCTACATAATCATCAACTAATTCAAGAAAACAAACGCATCCGCCATAGTAATCAGCATTGTACATATACTGAATTATATCATCATACATCCATTCTATTTCCAGGTCAGTAAAATTCTCAATAGCATGTCCTGAAGTAGTTATGGTAATACCTCTATTGCTACTGTCCATTGATATAAGGAATATAATACCTGTTCCATAGTCCTGCTCATATCCAAATGCATTCTCATCATAGAAATCATTTGCATATGCCTCCCATGACTTTCCATCTATATCAGATGATGTCAGAATAATTATATCCATCTTATGCTTATCCTGCAGATATTCAATATTCTCTGCAAGTATGTTCTCCTGACTGCTCTCTAATATATCCGCATAGTCAAACACTCTCTCTTCGTCATCAGTAACTTTTGATATACCTAAATCATCGCCCCAGCCATCTGAAGCTAATGCTTCGTATCCACAGGTTAATACGAACCCAAAGACAGCAATGGCTGATATCAGTCCTAATACTCTTTTCTTCATATTCGCTCTCCCTTTATCCTAAAATCAATGAAAAAATACTCATAATAACAAATACAAGTGCTGTACTTAATAAGAAACTAACAGCTGTCTTTTTTGCACTGATAGGAAGAGTGCCGACAAGCTTTCCGGTCTCACCATTAATGACAGTCATATAATCCTTATCTTTATATTTATAATTCAACATCCAAATCGGAAGCATTGCATACTTGTTATCTGTCACATCCGCATTCACATTCTTAGACAAAACATTTACCGTTGCATAGCCTGATATTGAATTCCTGACATCAGTCTCCGCATATCCGGATACTCTTCTGATTGCCCTGTCCGCAATGCCATCAGCCTCATAATTATATCTTTCTGCCAGATATCCCTGCATGTAATGCTCCTGGAAATCAACCATCTTGTCATAGCTAAAAGGTTCAAGCAAATCCATCATATTATCATCAAGTTTTTCCGAAGCATCTGCAGGCACTTTAAAATACTGTCCCTTAGCAACTCTTCTGACACTATAATTATGTGTCTGTATGTACTCATAATTTCCTCTGACAGAGCGGGTAACTCTTGTACAATGAGCATTCATATCCACGTCGACATCCACATCATACATCCAGTAAGGAACATACATGCCCGTAAGCTTCTCCAAAGTATTGTTACTCTTAAAATCTGTAGGCGTAAGGAGTCCTTTGCCGGTCCACTTTTTGAAAATATCCTTCGCACTTTCTTTATCAACACTAAACGGAATAACATAAGAAGGTTTTAAAATACCCTCTATTCTATCTTCCATAAGTGCAGGATTACCACAGTAACTGCACATAGTTGCAGTAGTATATTTATCAGTTAAAATCTCTGCACCGCATGTTCTGCAGGTATAAACTTTAAAATCCAGCTTATCAAGTTTATCTTTTGACGCTGCATCATCTTCACTTATTACATCAGAATCATTCTCATCTTTTGCATCTTTTGCATCTTTTTCAGCAGAAATTCTTTCTGCTTCTTCATTTGTCATGCTGTTACCGCAAAATTCACATACTAACATCTGACTTTCCGGATCAAAAACAAATGCAGCACCACATGAAGGACAATAATAAGTTCTAATCATAATAAATCCCTCTATTCCTAAAAATTTAGTTACTATTAATTTTATCAAAACAGCCTTAATATGTCTACCTTGTACAAAAAATCTTTTTTATACAGCATCAAAAATCTTTTTATACAGTATTATTCGTTCATATTTTGTTCATAACCCATTTAAAAAACCTT
>JAZULV010000141.1:0-6239 GCA_045603305.1 Lachnospiraceae bacterium
GTAGAATATATAGACCCGTTCACGGGTGAGCCGGTGAAGAAAAACAAGAAATAAACCTCTTGGAGAGGTAGTAGGAAATCAAAGCAAACCAGCAAGCCCCAAAGGGGCTGCGCCGGAATAAGGAAGCACTGAAAAGGCCCTTTTAAGGGCAGCTGTGGATGTGGTGCAGCTGGCAGACCGTCAGTGCGCCTTCCGGGCGCAAGCAGGTAAAAGCCCCTTATAGGGGCAGAGCAGCCCCCCGGCTAAGCCGGTGGTACTCACTACTACATGCTTATTATATAAAAACAATTCGTTTTTTTTTCATAAATAAAAATTGCATGGTTGACAAATCATTCGGTAGGCTTTAAATTGTAAAGGACTGATTTCACGAAGGGAGAAATATTATGGAAAAGAAGCCATTTGTTACACTTGAGCAATTGAAAGAAATCGATAAGACATATCCTACACCTTATCATTTATATGATGAGAAGGGTATCAGAGATAATATTAAGAAGTTGAAGGAAGCTTTTTCATGGAATAAAGGATACAGAGAGTATTTTGCTGTTAAGGCGAATCCTAACCCGTATTTGATTAATATATTGAAGGAATACGGCTGTGGCTGTGACTGCTCATCTATGACTGAGCTCATGTTAGCTGATGCACTTGGTTTTTCAGGCGATGGTATCATGTTCTCATCAAATGCTACACCGGCAGAGGAGTACAGATATGCTCGCCAGATTAACGCTACTATTAATTTGGATGATTTTACACACATTGAGTTTCTTGAGAAAGAGGCAGGTATTCCTGAGACAATCAGCTGCAGATACAATCCGGGCGGAGTGTTTAAGATTAGTAATGATATTATGGACAACCCTGGCGATGCGAAGTATGGATTTACCCATGACCAGATTATAGAAGGTTTCAGGATTCTTAAGGAGAAGGGTGTTAAGAACTTTGGTCTTCACGCTTTCCTTGCAAGTAACACAGTTACTAATGATTATTATCCAATGCTTGCGAAGGTGTTATTTGAGCTTGCGGTTGAGCTTAAGGAGAAGGTTGGAGTTCATATCGGATTTATCAATCTTTCTGGCGGAATCGGTATTCCATATCGTCCTGAACAGGAGCCAAATGATATTATGGTAATCGGCGAGGGCGTTCGTAAGGTTTATGAAGAGGTTCTTGTACCGGCTGGTATGGATGATGTGGCTATTTTCACTGAGCTTGGAAGATTTGCAATGGGACCTTTCGGCTGCCTTGTAACTAAGGCTATCCATGAGAAGCACATTCACAAGGAGTACATTGGTTGTGATGCCTGCGCGGCAAATCTTATGCGTCCGGCTATTTATGGTGCATACCATCATATAACTGTTGCCGGTAAGGAAGATGCACCATGTGACCATATGTATGATGTTACCGGTTCGCTTTGCGAGAATAGTGACAAGTTTGCAATTGACAGAATGTTGCCGAAGATTGATAAGGGCGATTTCCTTATTATCCACGATACAGGAGCTCACGGATATTCCATGGGTTACAACTACAACGGTAAGTTAAGATCAGCAGAACTGCTTCTTAAGGAAGATGGCAGTGTACAGTTAATCAGAAGAGCAGAGACAGCAAGAGATTACTTTGCAACCTTTGATTATTCAGATATACTGGACAAGATGGATTACAGCGAACACAAATAAATTTTATAATGAAAAGATTGAATATACCGGATGGTCTTAGGGCTGTCCGGTATTTTGTATTTGGACATAAAAGAAAGTTGCTTGTGTCAAGTTTTACAAAAATACGAACATTAGCACTGTGGCATTTATTGGACATTGAATAATTTACTATTAGAGCATAAAGAGGCAAAAAGTAAACAAATAAATATATGAAGAGGAGATTATTATATGAGTAAAAAAGATGGATATAGCAGACCGGTTTTTTTGGCGGATACAATCATTATGATGAGGATAAGGCGGTGTTAGTAAGCTTCCGCTAAAAAAGTTTTTGATGATATTTTTATTATACAGTATTGATGATATAATACTTTTAGTTTGTATTGTTTTCTTTAATAAAAATATATATTTTGTAATAACTTAACGGAGGAACAGGGAATGAAACACAACGGTAAAGAATACATTGAAAAGACACCTCACGATTTTAGTGAGCTTCAGGAGATTATTACGATTTTACGCAGTGAGAATGGATGTAAATGGGACAGGGCACAGACATTAGAGTCTTTAAAGAAATGTCTTGTAGATGAGACTGAGGAAGTGCTTTTGGCAATAGATAATAATGACAAGGATAATCTCTGTGAGGAACTTGGAGACGTGCTTTTGCAGGTACTATTGCAGAGCGAGATTGCCAAGGAAATGGGATGGTTTACCTTTGAAGATGTGGTTCAAATGCTTTCTGAGAAAATGATACGCAGACATCCTCATGTATTTGGTGATGTGGTGGTTAATACACCGGAGGAAAGTCTTGCACTGTGGAAGCAGGTTAAGGCAGAAGAAAAAAGACAAAAAGAATTAATTAAGCGTAACATTTCGGATAGTGATTGCTAAATGATAAGTGTGCTGCGATAAAAGTATAAGTATGTTGCAATAAATCCATATATAGGCTTGTAGTTTTTGACTGTTCAATATATAATTTATTTAACATTCTGATTTTTCCGGCATTCTTATTTTCCCCCAACGTTAATTTAATTTAATTTAATACTATGGCAATTTTGAAAAAGAGACATTATTAGGTTGACTTTTTATTAGTTGTATAGTATTCTTATATCAAGATACGAACATAAGTTCGTTATATGATGCTTTGTAAGTGCAGGCATAGAATATGTTTTTATAATTATATATTAAGGAATGGAGATTTGTATGATTAAAGAAGATAAGATGAAAGCATTAGACGCTGCGTTGATGCAGATTGAGAAGGCATATGGTAAGGGATCAGTTATGAAGCTCGGCGATCCAGGTGCGACTCTTAATATTGAGACAGTACCAACAGGCTCATTAAGCCTTGATATTGCATTGGGATTAGGCGGTGTACCGAAGGGACGTATTATTGAGGTATATGGTCCTGAATCCAGTGGTAAGACTACAGTTGCTCTTCACATGGTAGCTGAGGTTCAGAAGAGAGACGGTATTGCCGGATTTATTGATGCAGAGCATGCTTTAGACCCGGTGTACGCTAAGAACATCGGTGTAGATATTGATAACCTTTACATATCCCAGCCGGACAACGGAGAGCAGGCCCTTGAGATAGCAGAGACTATGGTACGCTCCGGTGCAGTTGATATTGTTATTATTGACTCTGTTGCAGCATTGGTACCTAAGTCAGAGATTGACGGTGAGATGGGAGAGTCTCATGTAGGACAGCAGGCAAGACTTATGTCACAGGCCCTTAGAAAGCTTACTGCAGTTGTAAGTAAGACCAATTGTATCGTTATCTTTATCAACCAGCTTAGAGAGAAGATTGGTGTTATGTTTGGTAATCCAGAGACTACTACCGGTGGTCGTGCGCTGAAGTTCTATTCATCTATCAGACTTGATGTCAGAAGAATTGAGACTTTGAAGCAGGGCGGAGAGATGATTGGTAACCGTACCAGAATTAAGGTTGTTAAGAATAAGGTAGCGCCTCCTTTCAAGGAAGCAGAGTTTGATATCATGTTTGGTAAGGGTATATCTGTGGCAGGAGATATTCTCGATTTGGCTGCGAAGAATCGCATTGTAGAAAAGAGTGGAGCATGGTATTCATACAATGGTGAGAAGATAGGACAGGGTAGAGAGAATGCCAAGATTTATCTGGAGACTAACCCGGAGATTATGCGTGAAGTAGAAGAAAAAGTCAGACAATTCTACAGTCTTGAAGATAATGTTCACACAGATGAAACAGAATAATAGATTTACACTTGACAAGAGCATGTAGAAAGTGTAAAATTTATTTGTTGTAGTATTTGTACAATGAAAATTAAATAGAGGGAGGTGCTCCTGTTGGGTGAATATTTACCGATAATTATAGCTATTATAATTACTGCATTAATTGTATTCACAATCTCTTGGATTTTATTTGTTACCATATATAAGAAGAACTATGAAGCAAAGGTTGGTAAGGCTGAAGAAAAATCAAGAGAGATAATAGATGAAGCGCAAAGTATTGCTGAGAGAAAGAAGAGAGAGACTCTTCTTGAAGCAAAAGAAGAATCAATCAGAACTAAGAATGAACTTGAAAAAGAAGCCCGCGAACGTAGAGCTGAAGTTCAGCGTTATGAGCGCAGGGTATTGAACAAGGAAGAAAATCTTGAAAAGAAAGCTGAAGCACTTGAAAAGAAAGAAGCAAGTCTTGTTTCCAAGGAAGAAGCGCTGGCACGTAAGAAGAAAGACGTAGAAGCGCTGTACGATAAAGAGATCGCTGAATTGGAGAGAATTTCAGGATATACCTCCGAACAGGCAAAAGAATATCTTTTGAAGACTGTTGAAGACGAAGTAAAACATGACACTGCCAAGATGATTAAAGAATTAGAATCTAAGGCAAAAGAAGAAGCTGACAAGAAGGCAAAAGAGTATATTGTCACAGCTATTCAGAAGTGTGCTGCAGATCATGTTACTGAATCTACTATTTCAGTTGTGCAGCTTCCGAATGACGAGATGAAGGGACGTATTATTGGTCGTGAAGGACGTAATATCAGAACTCTTGAGACTCTTACAGGAGTAGATTTGATTATTGATGATACTCCGGAAGCAGTAGTTCTTTCAGGCTTTGATCCTATTAGGAGAGAGGTTGCCAGAATTGCTCTTGAGAAGCTCATTATTGACGGAAGAATCCATCCTGCAAGAATTGAAGAGATGGTTGAGAAGGCACAGAAGGAATTAGAGGCTACTATACGTGAAGAGGGTGAGAATGCTGTATTGGAAGTAGGCTTACACGGTATTCATCCTGAGCTTGTGAAGCTCTTAGGTAGAATGAAGTATAGAACAAGCTATGGACAGAATGCATTGAAGCATTCTATAGAAGTAGCGCATGTAGCCGGATTACTTGCTGCTGAGATTGGTGTTGATGTTCGTCTTGCTAAGAGAGCAGGTCTTCTTCATGACATTGGTAAGTCTGTAGACCACGAGATTGAAGGTTCACATATTCAGATTGGTGTTGATTTATGTAGAAAGTACAAGGAATCAGGTGTTGTTATCAACTCTGTTGAATCACATCACGGCGATGTTGAGCCACAGTCACTTATTGCATGTATTGTACAGGCTGCGGATACTATATCTGCTGCAAGACCTGGTGCAAGAAGAGAGACTATTGAAACATATACTAATAGACTTAAGAAGTTAGAAGAGATAACTAATTCATTCAGTGGAGTTGATAAGTCTTTTGCAGTTCAAGCTGGACGTGAAATTCGTATAATGGTTATTCCAGAACAGGTTAGCGATGATGATATGATTTTAATGGCCAGAGATATTTCAAAGCAGATTGAAAATGAGCTTGAGTATCCGGGACAGATTAAGGTCAATGTTATTCGTGAATCAAGAGTAACCGATTATGCAAAATAGTATGGATTAATACGGAAAGTTAAGATTAGGCAGGTATCGCATTGTTGGTATCTGCCTTTTTTATTTATATTTATTATTATTGCTATTAATTAAGTATGAAACGGAGTGATAGTTGTGAATAAAATAAAACGTGTAAAAAGAGAAGTAGCACATGAAGGTAATATTATTACTATGTATAATGACTATATTGTGAACGAAAACGGTGATAAAGCCATATGGGATTATCTTGAGCATCCGGGAGCTGCGGCAGTAGTTGCAGTTACCGAAGAAGGCAAATTGCTTATGGTAAAGCAGTATAGAAATTCGATTGACGATATAACTTTGGAGCTTCCTGCAGGTAAGCTGGATTATTCGGGAGAGGATATGCTTTTATGTGCTACCAGAGAACTGATGGAGGAGACAGGGTATGAAGCCGGTCATATGGAGTGGCTTATTGATGTACATAGCTGGATTGCATTTACTAACGAGCTCATAGGTATTTATGTTGCAACAGACTTAAAACCTTCGGAACAAAAACTGGATGAGTTTGAATATATTGATGTAGAAGCATATACTATTGATGAACTTAAAAGAATGATTTTTAGCAAGGAAATTACTGACGGTAAGACTATAGCAGGTATATTGGCATATGATGCAAAATATGCTGAATAATTTTTGGGTCATATAATATTAGTCATACAATCATAAGGTTTATTATATAATATTTTATGAATAAGCGAATTATGG
>JAZULV010000142.1:0-21202 GCA_045603305.1 Lachnospiraceae bacterium
GCAACAGTCAAAGCTGTAATAGAAAAATAACAAATCCACAGTGCTTTAAGTATTATACAGGAACATATGAGTTCCATGATATAACCAAAAATAAAAAGAAAGGAAAAAGTATAATCCAATCACCCTATAAAGGATAATTAGTTTATACGAGAAAGAAAATTGCTGAGAAAGATATCCTTTATTCTGATGGTTGCAGTATCATGCATTGTCATGTTTTTAATATTATTTTTTAATAAAGAAGAAAAAACAGAAGGAATAAGCCGTGCTATGGCTTTCAGACAGGCGGCGATAGTATTAGGTTATAGTGAAGACAGCAGTTTTGATAACTATTTTAATGAAGATAATAATAGTTATTGGTTTATGCCTTACCTCAATTATCTCTATGAAAATGAATATGCAGATACAGAGCTAACAGAGGCAAACGGTGATACTTTATCGGCTAATATTACTAATGAAGAAATAAATTATATGCTTACCCGGTGCAAATACGATTTTACTGATATGGGTAAAACGGACCAGCTTCAGGATATAATAGAAAGTCTTAGCAATACTGAAGCAGAGGCGATTGAAAAGAGCAGCTGGCATTACATATTGGATTTGCTGATTGGAATTTATGATAAAAAAGATTTGCTACGAAAAGAGGAATTAACACTTTTTGCAACTCCGGCATATATACATGAACTTGAAGCGTGGAATGGAGTAACTGATAAGGGTGTATATTGTTTTGAGGGGTTTGCAATTGATTCTTATGTGGATACAAAAGTTTATGCGACTTTTTTGGGGGAACGGGTATTAATGGTTGAGTCGCAAAAGGAGCAAGCTGAATATAAAAATGTGATTGCGTACGAAAATGAAGGTTCTTTAGTAATTCGATTGAAAGGTTTTGAACGGCAATTTGAAATAAAAGGCAGTGTTGGTACAGAGGGGTATGTGATTGCTGATGTAAGTGCCAGTAAAGGATGTATTACCAAGATAAAGCTTAAGACTGAAAAGATAAGCGGAACGATACACACTATAAAGAATGGCCGTATTGATATTGAGGGCTACGATACTTTGGAGCTGGACGAGAATGTACATGTATTCAAGTCTTACGGAGATATGAAGGAACTTACTATGGATGACCTTATAGTAGGCTATGATGTGTATGAATTTATTGTAGCAGAAAATAAAATATGTGGAATTTATATGGTGCGTGAGGCTGACGCAGAGAAAATACGTGTAGTAATTTCTACATCAGAATATAGGTCCTTGTATCATGATGAAATAGTATGCTCCTCGGAAAAAGGGCTTAAGGTGACGGCAGGAAGTGAAAATATCACGGTAGGAGCCGGTGAAAAATTTTCGGTAAATAAAGAAAGCGCTTATTTTAATAATGGAAGAATTGTTATAGAAGCCTCGGATAGCGGCAAGATATTATTTTCAAATATATCAAGAAAGAGCGGTGAAGCTTCATATCCGGGAAAAATCGAATTATCACTTACCGGTGATGGTATATTAATGATTAATGAGGTGTATCTGGAAGATTATTTAAAGCTGGTGCTTCCAAGCGAGATGCCTTCATCATATTCAATTGAAGCTTTAAAGGCTCAGGCAGTCTGTGCCAGAAGTTATGCTTACAGACACATTATGAATAATTCCTACGCTGAGCTTGGAGCCCATGTAGACGATACCACCACATATCAGGTTTACAACAATCTTGCAGAGAATGAAAACACCGGCAGGGCAGTAGATGAAACCTACGGAAAGGTGCTTTTTTATGGAGATGAGCCAACCACAACATATTATTATTCAACCTCCTGGGGATATTCCACCGATGTGTCCCTGTGGGGCAATGATGTGTCGGCACTACCTTATTTATCAGGAGTAAAACTGTCTGATGGGGAAGCCTGTGATGTTACTGATGACAAAGTGTTTAGTGCTTTAATAAAGAATAAAAATGCTTCTGACTGGGAGTGCGAATGTCCCTGGTACAGATGGAATATTAGTCTTGATATTGATACATTATCAAAAATTATTAATGAAAATATATCAGGGTATTCTTTAAATAATTTTGAGGATGTGGAGGTTTTGCAGAAGGATGGAAGCTTTATGCCTCAGTATGTAGATACTTTGGGAGACATACAAAAGATAGAAGTGCAGGGCAGAGGTACAGGTGGAATTGTAAACCGGCTATTAATTGAGGGCAGCGATAACACTGTAATATTAAATAAAGCCGGAGCAGTACGAAATATACTTGGCAGCAAAGCCAGTATTTATACAAAGCACGACGGTACAACTGCTGACGGGCAGAAGTATCTGCCTAGCGGGTACTTTATTATAGAAGGTATTATGGAAGGTGAAGAGTTAAGAGGGTACAAGATAACCGGCGGAGGTTTTGGTCATGGCGTAGGAATGAGCCAGAACGGAGCAAATGAACTGGCAAAGAAGGGAAAGAATTATGAGGAGATACTATTAAGTTTTTATCCCGGAACGACTGTACATGATATAGATACTGATTAAAAAAATGACCGTTAAGCGAAAAAAGTGACCGATAACAGAAAAAAATGACCGATAACAGAAAAAAGTGACCGATAACAGAAAAAAAGTGACCGATAACAGAAAAAAATGACCGTTAACAAAGTTAAGTGACCGTTAAAAGGATTTCTGTTGAAAGGGAATAGAATGTATGTTAGCATAACTACTGTTGATTGCAATCATACTAAATATTATTTGAAGGAGTATAAAATGAAGAGAACAAAAAAAGGAATACTTTGTGCAGTATTATGTATGGCTATGATTCTAGGAACATCATTAACATCATTAGCATATGGTGGAAGTTATAAGTGCGGTAATCATAATATAGCATATATGACTAGTAAAACAAACCTCTATATTGTAGTGTCACAGTGCAGTGATGCATATTATAAGCTTGAGGGAACAGCTAGCGTTCTTAATAAAGCAGGAAATTCTGTAAAAGCATGGCCTTATCAGGGTGGTAATGGAATTGATAAGAATCCGGTTTGTGAGATAAGAAATCAAAAGCCACCAACAGGGTATACATTTACAAATACATTAGGTAATAAAAATAATATTATGAGATTATACAGATCAACAAATCCTGTAAAGAATTATAAATTATTATATACATTTAAATACAAGTTTTAATATAATATGAGGTAACATATGAAAAGAGCAATAATCTTTATTGTTGTAAGCTGTCTTTGCCTAATAACAGGATGTTCAAAACAGTCAGAAAGCTTAAACAAAGATGTAATACCATTAGAGCGATTTGAGAATACTGAGTATAATGCAGAGACGGATTATCAGTTTTTCTTTGATGAGAATGCTGATATTGTAGCAGTTGATGATGGATACTATGCAAAATACATGGGAATGCTATATTTTATTGATAAAAAAACTTTAGAAAAAGATCCTGTATGCTCAAATATAGTGTGTGAGCACAATACAGAAGAGTGTGATGCTTATCTTGGTGATGCTTATTCTATTCAGTATTATCATGGGTGCATATACTATGTGCTGCATAATAATGGAATGATGATGCTTTATAAGAAATCATTTGATGGTTCATCTGCTGAGAAGATTTGTGATTTGTTTGTAAGTGATATAATTCCTAAGATTTGTGTTCATAGAGGATATGCATATTATGCATTATATACCGGTGGAAAAAGTGCAACTCTATATAAAGTGGCTTTGGAAACTGGTGCAAAACCTGAGGCTCTATATGTTTATGAAGGTTATGATGCTGATATACAGAAGCTTAAAGGGTACGGAGATGGTGTAATGTTTATTGAATATTGCTCACTTGATAAGGAATATACAGATTTTAAATTTAACATCTGTTATTATGACAGTAATGAAAATGCTGTAAAATCAGTTCTTGATGATGTGAGTGGTGATTACACTGTGATTGACGGAAAAGTATATTACTCAAAAACGGATGGAGTTCATTGTTTTGATGTATCCTCTGGGACAGATGAGATCTTTTATGAGCTTGACGAATTTGTGTTTTTTTCATATGATGGTAAACATTTATATCTTGATAACCAGTATGCTCTGAATTTAGCCGGTGAAGGTTTTTATTTTGATGATGACTCAGATGAGATTGATTTAAGTGATTTTTCCCAAACTAATCACAGGGTATATGTAATAGATCTAGAAGGTAAGCTTATAGATACTATACAGGTAGGATATTTAGGAGTGTATTTTGGTGATGAGGATTATTTTTTGCATTGTAGTTTCGATGGGATTTTTGCATTAGATAAAAATATGATAGGTACAGGTGGACATGAATGGATTGATATAAATCTTGATTCATTTATTGAATATTCTGAATACTAATCTCAATTTATATTAAATGCTATGCGGGGAGAGTACTAGTTACTTATTCCCGTTTTTTTGTAATAAGAGTGGAGCGGGATTTGTGAATCCCGCTCCAAATATCATACACTAATTAAATTATTCTTTTTCAAGAGCAAGTGTTCTTGTTGTGATATCACAAACTTCAGCAGGACCATAGTACTGAATAGCACCAGGATATACGAAGCAAGTGTCAACAGCCCACTCATCTCTGTGAGCTTCGAAATACTTAAATGGCTTGCCGTCAAGCTCAACAAGAGCCTTCTTGATAACCGGCTTATCTTCGCCATGTCTTCTTTCGATGTTCATCATCTTTGTGATTGGCATACCGCCTGCAACCCACTCGTTAGCCGGCTTAGAAAGGTTAGAAACCTTTGATAAGTAACCATTGTAACCATACTGGATAAGCATGAATGCGTTGTATCCTAATGAGTAGCAGTAGTCTGAATCAAAGTTAGATGGGAATGCACATCTTCCTTCGTAACCGAAGAAGTGATGAAGTGCATTGAACTTACCGTTATATGAACCAGCCTGCTTTCTTGCTGCTAACTTGTCTGCAACAAGTGCTGAGAATAACTTCTCTGACTCGATAAGAGAAACCTGTACGTTACCGTGTGGGTCTCTTTCAAGGAATAACTGCTGCTGGATACCTGTTGGAAGAATAGCAAATACTTCCATAGATTCCTTAGTTAAACCATTTTCGATAAATGCATACTTGTCAGCCCATGTTGGAAGAGCGTTGAATGCATCAGCCTTGCTTCCTGCAAGAAGCTCATTGATCTCGTGAATTAATACTGAGAATTCAGGTACGAATTCAACAACACCTTCAGGAATGATTGAAACACCGAAGTTCATGCCCTTAGCAGCTCTCTTCTCAACTGAATCAGCGATGTAGTCAGCGATCTGTGAAAGTGACATCTTCTTAGCTGCAACTTCTTCTGAGATTAAGCAGATATTTGGCTGTGTTTCAAGAGCACACTCTAATGCAACGTGAGAAGCTGAACGGCCCATAACCTTGATGAAGTGCCAGTACTTCTTAGCTGAGTTAGCATCTCTTTCAATGTTACCGATAAGCTCGCTGTATGTCTTTGTAGCTGTATCGAAACCAAATGAACATTCAATATCTTCGTTCTTAAGGTCACCATCGATAGTCTTAGGGCATCCGATAACCTGAACACCTGTGTTGTTAGCTGCGAAATACTCAGCAAGAACACCTGCGTTTGTATTTGAATCGTCACCACCGATGATTACAACAGCAGTAATGCCGTGCTTCTTACAAACTTCAGCAACGATAGCGAACTGCTCATTAGTCTCAAGCTTAGTTCTGCCTGAACCGATGATATCGAATCCACCTGTATTTCTGTACTGATTGATATACTCATCATCAAAAATAATATAATCATCTTCAATAAGTCCGCTTGGACCATTCTTGAAACCGTAAAGAACGTTCTCAGGGTTAGTTGCCTTTAAAGCATCATATAAACCGCAGATAACGTTGTGTCCACCCGGAGCCTGTCCGCCTGAAAGGATAACACCAACAACCTGCTTCTTAGCTTCTGAAGTGTTCTGTCCCTTCTGGAATGTGATCTCCTTCTTACCATAAGTATTTGGGAAGAGTGCCTTGATCTTATCCTGATCAGCTACGCTCTGAGTATCTTCGCCTTCCTTAACGCAGATATCTGCAATACCGTTTCTAAGCATTCCCGGAAGCTTTGGTGAATACTCATATCTGGCTTTCTGTAATGATGAAATATTCATAATATGTCTCCTTTATATATTTTCATAGTTGTTCTAAATTATAATGCATTACTTTAAAAATGTAAACTATTTTTCGTATTTCATTGACAGTAAAAGAAATTACTTTTATAATCAACTCTGAATAAATATAGGAGGATTATGAAAATGGATAAGATAAAGATGACGACACCATTGGTTGAGATGGACGGAGATGAGATGACCCGTATTCTTTGGAAGATGATTAAGGACGAGCTTCTTTTACCATTTGTTGATTTAAAGACTGAGTATTATGATTTAGGACTTGAATACAGAGACGAGACTAATGACCAGGTAACTATAGATTCTGCTGAGGCTACTAAGAAGTACGGTGTTGCTGTTAAGTGTGCAACTATTACACCTAATGCTGCAAGAGTTAAGGAGTATAACCTTAAGCAGATGTGGAAGAGTCCTAATGGTACAATCAGAGCGATTCTTGATGGTACAGTATTCAGAGCTCCTATTATTGTTAAGGGTATTGAGCCATACGTAAGATCATGGAAGAAGCCTATCACACTGGCAAGACATGCTTATGGTGATATTTATAAGGCTACAGATATTAAGGTTGAAGGACCTGGAAAGTGCGAGCTTGTATTTACTGATGCAGAGGGGAATGAGACAAGAGAACTTGTACATGAGTTTACCGGCAGTGGCGTAGCTATGGGTATGCACAACACTACAAAGTCTATCGAGAGCTTTGCAAGATGCTGCTTTAACTATGCACTTGATACAAAGCAGGATGTATGGTTTGCTACAAAGGATACTATTTCAAAGAAGTATGACCACTATTTCAAGGACGTGTTCCAGGAGATTTATGACGCAGAGTATAAGGCTAAGTTTGAAGAGGCCGGTATTACTTACTTCTATACATTAATTGATGATGCGGTAGCCCGTGTTGTTAAGTCTGAGGGTGGTTACATCTGGGCTTGTAAGAACTACGACGGCGATGTTATGAGTGATATGGTAGCAACTGCTTTTGGTTCTCTTGCTATGATGACTTCCGTACTTGTATCTCCGGATGGCAATTACGAGTATGAGGCTGCCCACGGTACAGTTCAGAGACATTACTACAAGTATCTTGAGGGCGAGACTACATCAACTAACTCAGTAGCAACTATATTTGCTTGGTCAGGCGCTTTAAGAAAGCGAGGAGAGCTCGACGGTATTGCAGAGCTTGTTACATTTGCTGATAAGCTTGAGAAGGCAACAATCGATACAATTGAGTCAGGAACTATGACAAAGGACCTTGCATTAATCACAAGCCTTGAGAATGTTTCAGTTGCAGACAGCGAAGGATTTATTAAGGCAATCAGAAGCAATCTTGAAGCATTAATGAATTAATTTAATTTTTAATCAGAGTATCTTAAGTTTAGGATACTCTGATTTTATATTTTGTTGAATTTAATAATATTATTGGTTATAATAAAATAAATGTCCTTTGAAAACAAATTTCCTTTTCTTCTGTTCTTTAAGAGCAGAATGAAGCCATCATTACAGGAGGAATAATATGTATTCAGTTGTGTTGATGTATCATTCAGCCTTTGACTGTGAAGCAGTCAGTGATATTTGCTGGAGTGATATGGACTGTAAGATTTTAATGACTACTGTTACTACTAAAGAGGAAATTGTTAAGATACTTAAGATAAAACCGGACATGATTTTTATATGCACAAAAGAAGATGATACAGATGTGTTTGAGATTGCGGATGAATTAATAAATAGTATGCCATATACAGTTGTTAGTTTTATCAGCAGTAACCTGGAGTTCGATTTTGTTAAAAAAGCTATGAACATAGGAGTTACGAGGTATATATCACTGCCTATAGAAGAACATGATTTTAGGGACTGCGTAGATGCGATGAAGCATAGAGTTTTGGAACTTAAGAAAACTGTTCGCGGCAGAAAAGGCAGAGTAGTAATTCCGGAACAGAAATCAGAAGATGTTAACAGCTTTGCTGTAAGAAGGGCTATGGCATATATTGAGGCAAACTACAAGAAGAAGATAGCTTTGCAGGATGTTGCCGAAGATATATATATAAGCAAGTGGCATTTAAGCAAGCTGTTAAACCAGTATGCGGGCAGAAGCTTTACGGACATAGTCAATGGCTACAGAATAGAAGATGCAAAGGTGTTGTTGAGAAATCCTACACTTAAGTTAAGTACTATAGCGGAGACTGTGGGGCTTAAAGACGGAGCACATTTTTCTCATGTTTTTAAAAGAATGACCGGCATGACACCTGTTGAATATAAAAACAGTGTAATGGAGACAGAGCCTGACCGGCAGTGATTTTACCGCTAAGCGGTGCGTCCAGTTTTACTGGACGCTTTTTTTCGGGGTTATACAAGTTCGGCTATTCCTGATACACCTACATATATCTGTGATATTCTGTACCAGGTTCTAAAGTCAGTTATACCGGTTTGAGGAAGTCCGAATACAGACTGGAATATTCGTACAGCATTAGCAGTTGCCTCGCCATATATTCCGTCGGCAGTAATAGCAGGGATAGCCGGATAAGCAGTAGAAATCACATTGATTTGCTCCTGTAACTGTTGTACCTTCTGACCGGTTGCACCGATATCCAGATTATATCCCGGCCAGGATGAAGGGATACCGGCAATCTGTTCAGCAGTATTTATATAAATGTCATCACCATAATAGTACCGCAGAATTTCGATAGGAGAGTAGCCCTGATCACCAAGAGATTTTGAGCCCCATTGGGACATCCATTCCGGGCAGGTTACCCTTTGACCGTCACAGTACTGGGTGAGGATAGGCTGTTTTACATCAGGCTTTGATAAATAGCTGTCGAAGATTTCATCAACTATAAGTGAAATAGTATCAAAGATATTTCTGCCGTATATCCACTTATGGTCGAAAGCAGTTGAAGAAGTTATAGTAAAATCATAACCCTGATTGCGGTACCATTCGGTATACACTCGGTTTAATGTAAAGGACATTATAGCAAGTACATTCGCTCTTATGGTAGCCTCAGGCCAGGTAGCATATATTTCACTGGAGGCTACATTTTTTATATAGTCTCTGTAGCTTACAAAATAATTAGATGCAGTAGTGTCCCTCGGAGTGCCATCATGCACAACTATTGTTTCGGGTACGACAACACGGCTTAACACGATACTTCCGGTTTCGTCAATCGGTTTTATTGAAGCCTCAGCAATTTTAGGAGGATAGACACCGTACAGTGTGTGTGCCGGAATTACTATCGGGTCCGGAGTAGATACATTTTCATCAAGAGGAGTAAGGCGGATGTTTTGAATTGATTTAACTGTTGGAAGTGCTTCGGAACCGCTGACTTCTACAGTATTAAAGCCCGGTGCAGTAATTCTGATGGTAAATTCCGAATACGGCATGTTTAGCCCCGGTTCTAAACTATAATCTAATGGCGGTGTCGGTACTGCAATATCATCAGTATTTCCTGATGAATCTGTCCTTGTTTCTTCAAATACACTGTCCGGTTCACCACTGTAGGATATACTTACAAGTGCGTCTGCAATAGGTCTGTTATCAGCTTCAGAGGTTACATTTACTCTCAGCTCGCCGGTAGAGTCACTGTTTTGTGTAGTTTTTAAGTAGGCTTGCATAATATCACCTTATATATATTTGTTTATTGTATTCACGGTATAATTAAAATATTACCTGATGATGAAATATTTATAAAACACACAATATTTGTTGAAATGTTCCGTGCATTGTGTTAGAATTTCTTACTGTTTAAGATTCAAAGGAGGCAGTGTATGCAAGAGAACTTTGGAAAAAGACTTTGGAGATTGTTTTATCCGTTACTTACTTATACAGGGGTAAGCTATTTGGTATCATTTGTATTTTCAGGAATTAGTTTTATTATTTGTATACTGAATAACGAAATAAATATATTGCAAATGAATGAAGAGATGTTGGAAAAGCTTCTCGATACCTATACAGGTTTTGTAAATGAAGCTAATGCTGTGACATTTATTTGTACGATACCACTTTTGATATTGTATATGAATATGGATAAAAAGCGAAAAAGCACATCGGATGTTTGTAAGAAAGAGAATAAAGTATCATGGTATAAATATTTATTATTGCCGGTTTTAGGAGCAGCATACTGTGTTGGAGGCACTTTTATGATTATTCTTGGTGGCTGGGAACTTACCGGTATGAATAATATCGGTGATGCGCTGTTCGTTGGTAAACCTGTTATTGAGATGATTGCGTTTGGAATCCTTTACCCTATAATGAATGAATTGATTTATAGAGGATTATTGTACAATAGATTAAAAGAGCAGATGTCTAAAAAAATTGCTGCATTATTGATTTCTGCCTTGCTTGCTTTTTATTGTGTAAGTTTCTCAGAGGGAGTATATTCATTTCTGATGTCTGTGCTGTGTATATATGTATATGAGAGATATAAGTCAGTCATAGCACCGATATTAATAAGCTGCGGAGCTTCTGTTATTACAGTGTTAGAGAAGGAAGGTAATATACTGAAGGGATGTTATAGTTCGTGGGGCAGCTTTGTTGTATGGACTATAATGGCATGTGTGGTGGTTATTATTATGATACTCGCTATAGAAAAGATATTATCAGATAAGAATAAAGAAGAAACCCCTGATACTAATGAATTATTAGAGCAGGTATAAAATTAAAAGGATTTAATTCTGCCATGAGTTAGCGGGATTAAATCCTTTTGTAGTTATATTATTGTGGTACGACATCTAAACCGGTATCGGTGCTTGATTCCCAGTTAGGTACATATACAAGAACATACATGACAGCAGCAAGTATTATAGCAGCAAAACCGTCAAGGCAGGAATGTTGTTTTAAAAATACTGTTGAAAGGCATATTAATATCGCCAGAACACCTGATATTATCTTAACAGCAGGATAATTCTTAAATGTTTCACACTTGCATACTGCAATATGTACTCCTATGGTTCCGTATACGTGGATACTCGGAAGTATATTGGTATTGGTATCTGCCGAATAAATAAAAGCCACAAGCCTTGTGAATATATTTTTATCAAAATCAATATCCGGGCGCATGGTATGGCCGTTAGGATATATAGTACAAATAAAAAGACAGATGGACATACCTATAAATAAAAATGATGCCAGTTTATACAGTTCCTGCTTTGGACGCAGGAATAAAAAGAAAACCATGCCGGCTGCCATATATATAAACCATAAAATATAAGGTATAATAAAGTATTCGCAAAAAGGTATCAGATCATCCAGTGGTGAGTATATTACATGAAAACGGTCGGTTACCGTGTGTTCCAGATATAGAAACCATGGAAAGTAGATCAAACCATATAAAAATACCCAGGCCTGCTTATACTTTAGAATAAGCTTCTTCATAGATTACCTCCATAATAAATGTATGTAAATTATAGCACAGCTTTTTTTATGTGCAATATTTTTTATTTATTTTTAATAACATATGGAGCAGGGTAAAAGGCTAAAAAAGCAATCAAAAATAAAACGGTCAAAAATCAAAAATAAAACATAAAAAATTGTTGAAAAAGTATTGACAATTCGTACAATACAAAGTATACTATCTAAGCAGTCGCAAATAAGACTGTTTCAGGGATCTTAGCTCAGCTGGGAGAGCATCTGCCTTACAAGCAGAGGGTCACAGGTTCGAGCCCTGTAGGTCCCATATGGCGGAGTAGCTCAGTTGGCTAGAGCACACGGTTCATACCCGTGGTGTCATGAGTTCAAATCTCTTCTCCGCTACTAAAGTTTAGCACCGATTTAATTCGGTGCTTTTTCTTTTGCTAAGATTAAGAGGCAGATTTAAAAAGTATTCAGGTTAGACTGATTAATCTAACCTGAATGTTGTTTAAATCTGCCTCTTATATTTAATTAACTCTCTAATTAATTACTTTCATCAAAAAGCTTCTGATAAAGTTCTTCGCTAAGCACGCCAACGTATCCTTTGTCTAAGTCAGGATAGTTTTCGTTGATTATTTTCTCGATAGCCTCTATTCTCTGTAAAAACAGTATCTCAGTTGGTACCATGCTGTCATTATCATTTGCAGCTTCTGTTATATCAGTTTCTTCTGTGTTATCATCAGAAGCACTGTCTGCAGTCTTATCATTATCAAAAATATTATCAGTGGTTTTATGAGATAAACTAACAGTATTTGAATCCTCAACCTGAATCTTTTCAGAGCAAAGGGCATCGATGTTTTCAGAAGTATACTTATTAATGAACCATTCTTTTATATCCTTGTCAAACTGTTCTTCGGTACCAATCTCAGCTCTGTATTTTTGCGCCTGCTTCCAGGAAACTATTGCAATGATTTCAAATATAACTGCCACAAGAGGGAGTATAATTGAAAGCATAGGATTGTCACTAAAGCGTATCGGCAAATCAATAACATTAAGGTAAACAAGTGCAATAACTACAAGCAGACCTGTTCCTACTATCATAAATGAAAAA
Source organism: Lachnospiraceae bacterium (assembly GCA_045603305.1). GTDB lineage: Bacteria > Bacillota > Clostridia > Lachnospirales > Lachnospiraceae > JAFRXK01. The sequence continues at coordinate 12,576 of JAZULV010000142.1, forward strand.
GCTGAAGAAGTACTGTTGTTATACTTTTCTGAATTAGTCTGGTATGAGTGTGATTTTGCATTTACCTCAAAAACCTCTTCCTTGCTTTCCAAATCATCAGCAGAGTAAATGTTATCTGCGTCATCGTATTCGCCTGATTCAGAAGCTTTGTATGCACGGGTCTTCTCCTGAACAAGGAAAGAAGAAACATATTGGAGAGCCTTATCTGCATCTCCTTCAGCAACGATAATCTCTAAAGAGTCCTCGTTATCGGTAGCTTTGCTGTATGCGTTAATTTCGCTGTATTCTAAATATTCTAATATTCTTTTTGCTTTGTCTGACTTTGCTGTGCATATAATAGCTTCCTTCTCAGGATCATCCCAGCCTTCATAAATCTGTTCTGACATATTTATTAATCCTTTCTTGCATTTGTTTTGAAAATTATTATAATGTAAAAAATCTTTTTGTACAACTACAAATAGTATTTTCGGCAGGGTTCTTCACAGATAATTTAAATTATGATATAAATATCAAAAGAAATAGAATTAATGAGCATCAGGAGAATATAAGATTGAAGATAACAATATTATGTGTTGGTAAAATTAAAGAGAAGTTTTATGTGCAGGCAATAGAAGAATATACAAAAAGACTGAAGGCTTATTGTAAGATAGAGATAATAGAAGTAGCTGATGAAAAGACACCGGATAATGCTTCAGATAAAGAGGTCAGTTTAATCAAAGGAAAAGAAGGAGAGAGAATACTTTCTAATATTAAAGAAGGTGCACATGTCATAGCACTCGCCATAGACGGAAAGATGCTTGATTCCGTAGAATTATCTGAAAGAATAGACGCTCTTGGTATAAGGGGCATTAGTCATATTGTGTTTGTTATAGGCGGTTCTCTTGGACTTTCAGACAAAGTTTTGGAGAGGGCAGATTACAAACTGAGTTTTTCAAAGATGACATTTCCGCACCAGCTTATGAGGGTTATATTGCTGGAGCAGATATATAGAAGTTATAGAATAATTAAGAATGAACCATATCATAAGTAAATATTGTATAGTATATAAACCCAGAATATATCGAAAGTGATTTACTCTGGGTTTAGTTTTATTTATTATCATCTGATGTAGGTATGCCTAGCTTGGTTAAAATCTTTACTATACGTTCTCGCGGGAAGAAGTAGTTAATTAGAACAGACAATGTAACTCCAAAGGCAGTATCAAATATTCTGTTGAGAGAATAAGACACAAAGGAATCAACGGGTGTGTTAAATAAAATAATACAAAGCACTACACCTCCAGGCTGGATTGCTCCGGGCGACTTAAAGAACAGACATACCAGCACGAGAAGCAATGAACCAACGAACATAAATAATAGAAGTAAATAATGCAGGCCTCCGTCGGGATGGAAATATGTATAAATAGGAAAGAGAGACATCCCAAGAGCTCCGCCTAAAATTGTACCGGCAAGACGATTGCCACCACTGGAAATAGAGTTCTCCATGTCACTTCCCATACCAAATATGGCACCGATACATGCAAAGGTAGGATTGCGGTCAAATAAAAGATATATAAGTACACATAATGTTGCTGATATAGCAGTTTTTATATTACGCATTCCTATACGCAAATTTAATCTGGATTTTAAATCAAACATAAAGTGATACCTCTTTGTATTTTGCTTGTAATGTTTATTATAGAGGTTCATAAAAAATAAGACAAGTTTTTATATAAACAGACAAGAATAATTTTAAAATATCTGCAAAAACAATTATCCAACAAAGATTGACAATTATTTATTTGTTGTTATAATAGTAAAAAATAAAATACAAAGGGGATTAAATAATTATGAAGAATTTAAGAGTAATAGCATGTCTTGTTTTAGCATTAGCTTTAGTTGCACTTAGTGCATGTGGAATGGGCAAGTATAAGAGTATTCAGGCATTTGTTGATGCAGAAGTACAGAGTGACATTGATGAAATGAATGAAGAGTACGAAGAATTAGGAATGAGTGTAGATATTATTGGCGAAGGTAATAAATTAATATATACATTTAAGTATCTTGATATTGAGAATATGGATGGTTTGGCAGAAGCTCTTGAAAGTGGTATGGATGAGCAGTCATCTACATTTACAGATTTAGCTGCACAGATTACAAAGGCTGTTAATGTAAAAGATCCGGTAGTAGTTGTAAGATACGTAGATATGAATGATGAAGAAATTTACGTAGAGGAGTTTACTGCTGTTGAGTAAATAACAATTCAATAATTAATAATTACCGGTGCCGGCAGAGAATTTATATTTCTTTGCCGGTGCTTTTATATAGAAATTTGCAAATAAAGAGTTTATTGGTAATAATGAGTAGATAACTTTTTTATTTATAAAATAATACATATAGTCTTTATTATTTTATAAAAGAGATTATAATAATTTGTATAAGTACATGTAAACATTATATAAAATGATTATTAATATATTTATTGAAGGTGATTTAATGAAGTTAGCTATAATATCAGCTCTCGGAGTGGGCGGAGCTACGATTTTTGGTGTTGTTTTAGGGTTTATATTTAATAAGGTTTCGCATAAGTTTAATGATTCTGTGCTTGGATTTGCCGCAGGAATCATGCTGGCATCAGCTATTCTTGGTCTAATTGTTCCGTCGGTAGAAGAGGGGAATATTTGGATAACACTGGCAGGAATACTTGCTGGAGCGTTGTTTTTAAATTTTGCGGATAAAATTACACCTCATTTGCATCATTTAAGCGGAACAGACAAGGAAGAAGTACATCCTGAAAAACAAAGCAGTCTTAATAAAGTACTTTTATTCGTTATTGCTATTGCGATTCACAATTTTCCGGAAGGGATTGCAGCAGGGGTAGGTTTTGGAACAGAAAACATTGGCAATGCAATAACCGTAGCTTTAGGAATTGCCCTGCAAAATATACCGGAAGGAATGATTATTGTATCACCATTAATTATGGCCGGAGTACCAAAGAAAAGAGTGTTTTTACTGGCCTGCTTTACCGGCGTAATTGAAATCATCGGTACATTGATAGGCTTTAGTGCGGTAAATATTGCGACAATTATACTTCCTTTCGCTTTAGCATTTGCCGGTGGTACCATGATTTATGTTGTTAGTGATGAGATGATACCCGAAACTCATAGCCACGGGTATGAAAGGCTGGCAACTTATGCACTTATTATAGGGTTTATAACATTTTTACTAATGGATTTTTATATTGGATAATATAAGAAAATAACACAGATAAAAAAGTTGGTTAATACCACAAATAATATATCTTTACTTGACGTTTTTTTGTTCATATAGTATAGTAAAGGCGTTGGACAAAATATATTATTATGGCGTTTGTCACAAAATGTATAATTTATATCAGTCAATATGAATTATATGTTGATTTACTGCTAATTTTGTGGTTTAAAGTGAAAAACGTTTTTAATAATAATATCTAATGGAGGGAAAAGAATGAAAAAAAATTCAAGGAGATTACGAGTTGTTGTAGCGGTTGTGATTGCTGTACTTAGTGTAGTTTTATTTAAGTATAACAATGATGCAGCACAGGCTGCTGAAACTTATACTGTTACTTTTGTAAATGGCAGTGCAACAGTATCTACAACTACAGTAGAAAGAGGACAGACTATTAAGGATATTCCTGAAGTAGCTTTTGACGGTTTTATTTTTGCGGGTTGGTATACCAGCAATCATGGCAGCATTGTTGATATTAATGCGGCTAATTACACAGCATATGATTTTAATACCGGTGTTACATCTGATACAACCCTGTATGCCGGCTGGCTTGAAGTTGGTGTAGGAGCTTCTGCAGATTTCTATCTTGAAGGTGTTCAGTACAGAGATGCTTCTGACGGAACTTCAGGTATCAGATTTATTACAAGAATTAATCTTGGTTTAGAAGATGATTTAAAGAAACTCAGTTCACTTAATGCGAATATCAGACCAAAGAGCACATCAGATAAGGGATTGGGATATGGTACAGTTGTTACTATGAAGAGCAATATCCCTGCCGGCGGTATGCTTGTAAAGGATGAAGAGGCTAAATATGTAAAGACCGGTATGGTTGTTTCACCTGCAGTTAATACATATAAATACGAGAATGACAGCAGATATTATACAGCAGTTATTTTAGGTATTAGCGAGAAGTATTATGATACAGATATGGCTGCAAGACCATATATTACATATTATGATGCTAACGGCATTATTCAGACATATTATTGTACAGAGCAGGGTAACGTCACCAATACCTTAGGTGGTGCATACTTCACAACATATAACAAGGTGAAGAACGCATATGCAGGTGGTGACGAACCTTCAACAGAGGAACCTACAACAGAAGAGCCTACAACAGAGGAACCTACAACAGAAATTGTTGAGTATGGTGATCCGGACGTTGTTGTAACTGATATTATTATGAGTCCGGCAAATCCTGAAGAAGGTGACAGCGTAGTATTCTCAGCAGTAGTTAAGAATCAGGGTACTGCTTCAACTCCTGCAGGAGTTATTACAGGTGTTAAGTTTACTGTTGCTGGTAACCCTTCATATATGTGGTCAGATACATATACATCATCAATTAAGCCGGGTCAGACTGTTTTATTAACAGCAAATGGCGGTGTAAATGGAAAGTCATGGAATGCATCTTCTATAGGTTCATATTCTGTTACAGCTCATGTTGATGATGTTAACAGATATAAAGAAGGCAACGAGAACAACAATACATATACAAAGTCTTACTCTGTAGTTGAAAAGAGCGAGATTGATTATGTAACAGATCCTAGTACAGGAGCTACATGCTTAGACGGTTTTGGTGAATATACATTTGCAGGACTTTATAATGCAGGTCTAGTAACAACAACAGGCGGAAGACTTTCAGTTTCTTCTAAGGGTACTGTTAATAATTCAGCAGACTCTTCATCATTAGTATATACATATGAGATTAAAGAGAATATGTATTTTAGTGAGACTGTTGATAAGATGATATTAGATCTTACAGTTGCTGATCCTTCAACAGTAGTTAATGTTTACGCAGGAAACAGCACAACTCCGATATTATCAGTGACTGAATCAGCAGATAATATTACAACCTTTGAAGGCGGAGCTATGTTCGACTTGTCAGAGGCCGGGCTTAAGGGTTCACAGAAGATTAAGATTGAGGTTGTTCTTAGCAGAAATGCTTCAGGTACAGACTTTGAGCTTAATGACTTCAGATTTATGTATGCTACAATTCCTACAGTTTACATAAATATTGATGAATCTCTTGGTACTATCAACGCTATGAACAGCAGCCTTGATAAAACTGCTGAGTGCTATGGTAATATTTTAGTTACTTCACCGGAAGGATATATTTGCGAATATACAGGCACAACTCTTAAAGATTTGACACTTGATTTAGAGTATATCAGAGGTCGTGGTAATTCAACATGGGAAGCTCCAAAGAAGCCTTATAAGGTTAAGCTTGACAGTAAGGCTGACCTCTTTGGTATGGGTAAGAATAAGCACTGGTGTCTCCTTGCTAACTACTATGATAAGTCATTTATGAGAAATAAGTTAGCATATACATTAGGTGATTCAATTGGAATGCCATACACAGTTAAGAGTGTATTTGTAGACGTTGTAATGAATGGTGAACATTTAGGAAGCTATTTGTTATCAGAACAGGTTAGAGTTGATGACAACCGAGTTGAGATTGATGACTTAGAGGATACACCGGATGCAACAGATGAAGCTACAATTTCAGGTGGATATCTCATCGAGATTACTCCATATGAAAGAGTTAAGCCGGATGAAGTATACTTTGGTGCAAGCAAGGTACATAAGGCTATGGTATTCGAGAGTCCTTCTTTCGAAGATGGTATAAATCAGGCTCAGTATAATTACATACAGAATTACTTCCACAGAATGGAAGAGGCTGTGTACTCATCAAATGGTTATAACAGTCAGGGTGAGTACTGGACAGATCTTCTTGACTTAGATTCAGCTGTTAACTTCTATCTTATGCAGGAAATCTTTAAGAACAACGATGCAATGTATGCAAGTGCAAGATTCTATAAGCCAAGAGGAGAGAAACTCCACATGGGACCTATTTGGGACTTCGACCTTACAGCAGGTACATATGCATGTAACAATACAGAGAATCCTGAAGGCTGGTTTGTAAAGAACGAGTACTTATTCTCAGCACTTATGAGACACAGTGAATTTAAGAACGCAGTTAAGACCCGTTACTGGGAGATTCGTGATGATGTATTAGCATTATATACTGATACAAATGAATCAGAGTCTTATATCAATCAGTACTATGATGTTCTTGAGTATACTTATAAACTTAACTTTGATAAGTGGGGTTATGGTAACAATGGCTGGGAGAATATCTTATGTCAGGGTGACTGGGATGATGAAGTAACATATCTCAGAAACTGGTTCCAGAGAAGAATTAACTGGATGGATGCTAATATTAATGGTATTTAAGATTATATTAATAAGCTAAATAATATATAGTGTTTTACGTGCCGTTCCACATTAGTGGGGCGGCATGTTTGCGTGTAGATGTTTGCGTGTTTTGTGTGTATATTTCTTCTGCTTCGTTAAATTATAGTTGTTTATCATTATTAGCATGGAAGTTATAGTGTAAAAGAGTGAATTTATAGTCAATACAGTTATAATTATTTAAAATGGTTGACAATTCAAGAGAAACGTTTTACAATTGTAAATGATTAAATAGAGATGGCAAATAAATGATGCCATCTGTTACGCAAAGTACTAATATATAAAGGGGGAAGTAAAAGATGAAGAGAATTTTATCAGTATTCTTATGTATTATCATGGCATTATCATTTGCAGTTACTGTAGTGCCTGATAAAGCAGAGGCAGCGGGCATGTCTGTTTCTTATGCAGTTCATGTTCAGACCTATGGAGATTCTCAGGGCTGGGTTAAAGATGGTAAGCCTGCAGGAACCAGCGGTGAGGCTAAGAGACTTGAGTCAATCAGAATAAAGCTTGAAGGAAGCGAATATTCAGGAAGTATTATGTATAAGACTCATGTGCAGACACACGGATGGCTTGACTGGTCAGCGGATGGTGCTGCTAATGGTACAACCGGAGAAGCAAAGAGACTTGAAGGTATTATGATTAAGCTTACCGGTGATATTGCTAATTATTATGATGTTACATATCGTGTTCATGCTCAGACATACGGATGGATGGACTGGGTTTCTAACGGTACTATGGCAGGTACAAGCGGAGAAGCAAAGAGACTTGAGGCTATAGAGATTAAACTGGTACCAAAGGCTTCAGAGATGGGCGTTACATATAGAACTCATGTACAGAGTTACGGCTGGTTAGACTGGAGCAGCAATGGTGCTATGAACGGAACCAGTGGCGAGGCAAAGCGTCTTGAAGCTATCCAGATTAAACTTGTAGGTAATAAGTATGCCGGCGGCATTCGCTATAGAACACATATACAGAGTTACGGCTGGGAAGGAACCATGCTTTCTAACGGAGCAAGCTCCGGAACCAGTGGAGAGGCAAAGCGTCTTGAAGCTATTCAGATAGAGTTATATGGTGATGTTGCTAATTATTATGATGTTTATTACAGAGTACACTCACAGACTTTCGGTTGGCTCGGCTGGGCTAAGAACGGAGCGAACTCCGGAACCAGTGGTTATGCAAAGAGACTTGAAGCAATAGAGATTAGGTTAGTTCGTAAGGGTGCGAATACTTCTGAATATGATAATAGCGGTGACAGCTACAAGCAGGCAGTAGTTGATCCTAACGCAGCATTCCGTAACAGAGTTGTAGAACTTTGTAATGAGCACAGAGCTGCAAATGGTGTTAATAATATGTTAGTTCTTGATACAATATTAACAGCAGCAGCTGATGTTCGTGCGAAAGAGATAGTTACAGTCTTTGAACACACCCGCCCGGATGGTTCACAGTGGCATACTGTTTTAGGTGAGTTTAATTATACATGCTATAAAGCCGGAGAAAATATTGCCGGAGGTTTTTCAACTCCGGAAGCTGTAGTTGAAGCATGGATGAATTCACCGGGTCATAGAGCTAACATCCTTAATCCTGATTATAATAAAATTGGTGTAGGATATTATGTAGATCAGAATGGTGCATACTGGTACTATTGGGTACAGTTATTTAGCAGTTAACATATAGTTATTTGGTTAACAGTAAATAATTAATTAATAAGCCTTAGGCAGTCGATATATGGCTGGCCTAAGGCTTAATTATATATGTTGATATTTTTAATTAATATACATTATGATATATTATTCAGTACGGTTTAGTTATCCTTTTTTGATGATTTATCATTGGTAATACCTGAATTGTATCGTTCGCTCATCTGGTCGATAAGTGATTCTACCATATACTTTTTCAAGTATATATCAAAGCTTAAGGAGCTGATTAATGAAATTAGCTGAAGAATCTGAGTGTCTTCTTCAGGAACATCTGAAAAAGAAGTTTTTGAAGTTTCATAGTGTTTTTCTATTGTTTCTATAAAATCCGGGAGTTGTCTTTGATAACCGCTAAAGATTTCACGATAAATATACTCCAGATTAATATCATTTTTACCATCTAAATAATTATCCTTTACAGGCTGAAAAAGAG
>JAZULV010000143.1:0-17051 GCA_045603305.1 Lachnospiraceae bacterium
ATTTGAACTTAAGCAGAATACCGGTAAGAGTTTTTATGAAATATGGAGCGATAAAGCCGGTAAACTTTTAGAGAGCACTAATCTTGATAAAGAGGATATAGATGAACTGAGTTCATTAGGTGACAATTTAGGATATCTGGATTTAAAAGCCCAGAGTGAAAGTATTCTATTGTATAAGGAAAGACTTTCTTTACGGTTAAATGAACTTAATCAGGATGCAGAAAAAAAGATTAAGATGTATAAAAGTTTAGGTGTGTCTATGGGAATACTGACTGCAATTATCTTATTGTAGTAAGGTCAGAACACTGACTTAGTAAAATGAAATTAAGTACATTGGAGGTATCATGAGTGTTACTTTAATTTTTAAAATAGCAGCAGTGGGTATACTTGTTTCGGTAATATGTCAGGTATTAAAGCATAGCGGCAGAGAAGAACACGCATTTCTTACCAGTCTTGCCGGACTTATACTTGTATTATACTGGCTGGTTCCGTACATATTTGATTTGTTTGAATCAATAAAATCATTATTTTCATTGTAGGTGGCTGTATGTTTAAGGTTGCTATAATCGGAATTGTTTCTGTGCTTTTGTACCTTCAGTTAAAGCAGGTAAAAAATGAATTTGGACTATATGTAACATTTTCAGCAGGTTTATTGATATTTTTATATGCTTACCATCAACTGGAATACATAATTGATACAATAAATCGAATACAGTCGCTTATAAAGGTAAATGATACATATATTTCGATACTCATAAAAATGATAGGAATTTCATATGTGTCTGAATTTGCGTCTGCAATATGTAAAGATGCAGGCTGCGGCATGATAGCTAATCAAATAGAGATGTTTGGAAAACTAACAATACTTGCTATCAGTATGCCTGTAATATTATCATTGCTTGAACTAATAAATGTTTTTTTTGAATAGATATGGTGATAAATAATATAAAAAAAATAAAGATAATCATTCTGTTTGTGGCTGTAGTCTTTATGCTTTTACCTACAAACAAGATATTAGCTTCTGAAACTGAGAGCAGCGGGGAAATTGATGAATATGACTATAGTAAAGATTTGAATGAATTTGATTTTAGTGAGTTAGACGATGTTATTAATAATTCAAACAGTTTTTCTGATATATCATTTTCCTCTATGGTTACACTGCTTATTGAAGGAAAATTTTCTGAGTTTTTAAGTGAAGCAGGAGACTATGTTATTGATATGCTTACCTTAGAGGTAAGAACTAATAAAGATATATTCTGGCAGGTAATTGTTATTGCGGCTGTAAGTGCTATGTTTACTAATTTTGCAGATGCCTTTGATAACGGACAGGTAGGAGAGACCGGATTTTTTATTTCATATTTAATCATTTCTACTTTACTAATGACTTCATTTTTAACAGCATATACTTTGGTTAGTGAAGTTATTGAATTTATAATTGAATTTATTATGGCATTAATACCTTCTTTTTATCTTGCAGTTATTTTTACAGGGAAGTCAATGGCATCAATTGCATTTTATGAGCTGACAGTTGCAGCTGCAGGTGTTGTAGAGTGGTTATTTTTAAAGGTGCTTCTTCCTGCATTAAAAGTGTATATAGCCTTTGTTACTGCAAATAACATGACTAAAGAAGGTCAGCTGGCAAAGATATGCGAGCTGACAATTAAAGCAGTCGGCTGGCTTACTAAATCATTGTTTGGCATAGTCATAGGAATAAGTGTGATTCAAAATATGATTCTTCCTTATGCGGATTCAGTAAAAACGAATTTATTGACTAAAACACTTTCTGCACTGCCCGGTGTAGGAAGTGCCATTGATTCGGCAGCCGGATTGATATTCGGCACAGCAAATCTGATAAAGAATGGTATAGGAACTGCAGCACTTGTATTTCTCGCAGTTATTTGCCTGATACCGGTGGTTAAGATTCTGATTATTCAGATGATTATGCAATTTACTGCCGCAATAGTACAACCTGTAACAGATAAACGTATTACAGAACTTATAACATCATATGCTGATGGTACAAAAGCATTACTTATGCTTATATTTTATACTGCAGCATTGTTTATGGTGATAATTGCTATGGTATGTGCATTTACTGTACCGGTTACATAATTAATTTATTGTAAAACGAGTAATATAAGTGTTAAGGAGTCGGTATGAGTGAAATAAAAGACTGGGTAATAGCAATAGTGGGATTCATTTTAATAATGTCGTTAATCAGTCATCTGGTAAGTGGCAGAAAATTTTTGAAATATATACGTTTTTTTATGGGCCTTATATTGATACTAATTGTATTAAGACCTACAGGAAAAGTTTTTTCCATAGAAAAAATATATAATGATATTTTAAGAGTATGTATTGGGAAAATGGAGCTAAATAATGTAAAGACTGAGCTTGTTACAGGGGTGGGTGAGTATACTGACAGTGTCTTGTCTTCCTATAAGGCGGCCATTAGTGAAACTATAAAAGGAATTGTTGAAGAAAAAGGATACAAGGTTAATGATATTGAAGCTGAAATAGTCACAGATGAAAATTCTGAAGACTACGGAATAATAACAGGTTTAAAAGTATTTTTGTCTGCCGAACAAAAGGATAATAAGATAAAAGTCGATAAAATACAAATTGGTGATGAAGCAGTAAATGCAGTATCCCAGGCGGGAAATTATATATTTGATGAACTAAAGAAACATATAGCAGGACAGTTTAATCTTAACAGTGAAGATATAGATGTATTTGTGACTGGGGAATAGTATGAAGTTTAAGGATTGGTTTGATATTAATAAAATTAAAAAAGCCGGACCTGAAAAATGGATTATTTTAGTGGCGGCGGGGATATTAATTGTTGTTCTGGCGATTCCGACAAAGGAACAATCTGAAAAGAAAGACGTTCAGGTTGTCTTAGAGGAAGAAACTAAGGGTTCTGATTATGAAAATGAATTAGAAGAAAAGCTGGAAACTCTGTTATCGAAAATTGCAGGGGCAGGTGCGGTTGATGTTATGATTACGCTTGAAGAGTCTGAGGAGATTGTTTTTCAGACTGATAGCAGTATTGAGTCAAGTGTAACCGGTGAAACTGACAGTGATGGCGGTCAGAGAACGGTGAACAGTAATTCATATTCATATACAACAGTTCTATCAGGTGATTCTTCGGGTGGTGAACCCTATGTGATTAAGCAGATTTATCCTAAAGTAGCGGGAGTTGTGGTTATTGCAGAAGGTGCAGGAAGTGCGACGATACAAACACAAATAAGTGAAGCTGTACAGGCATTATTTGATATACCGGTACATAAAATTAAAGTATTAAAGGCGAGTTAATATAAAGGAGAAGAAAATTTGAAAAAAATATTTAAAAAAAACCAGGTAATACTAACTTTACTGGCAGTTATGATTGTAGTTGCCGGGTATCTAAATTATGCCGGAAAAGCTGACAAGGATTCAATAACCAATGCTGACGTTGATACGGCGAATGGAAAGGTGCTTCTTGATATTTCTGAAGCAGACATTATTGCAGAAAATGAGTCAGCAGTTATGGCAAATACCGGACAGTCCGAAACAGAAGATGCAACACTTAATGAAGATAATAAGTCAGATATGACAAATGCTGAGTTAGATGCAGATGCTGAAACATCCCAGGATACGACTGCCTCTTCAGGAGAACTTATAGATATGTATACTGTAGCTGAAGAACCTGACAGTAAGCCAAACATAGATGATACGCCCGGCGAGGCAGTACTTACAAACGGAATGACTGTTGTGGATTATGTAGCCGGTGTTCAGCTTGGTCGTGAACAGACAAGAGCTAAGAATAAAGAGACTCTCAATGAACTGATTAATAATGAAAGTTTGTCAGAAGAGCAAAGACAGTCTGCTGTTGACAGCATGCTTAAATTGACTGAATTAGCAGGAAAAGAATCAACAACAGAATCATTATTAGGTGCAAAAGGTTTTGATAATTCGATAGTTTGTATAAGTGATGAATATGTCGATGTTATTGTAGGCAGAAAGAGTATTACTGATGCGGAAAAAGCACAGATTGAAGATATCGTGAAAAGAGAAACAGGATATGAATTGTCTGATATAGTTATTACCCTGCTGGAGATTGAAGAATAAAAGCATTTACAAATTACTAAGATTATTCTATAATAGTCTAAAGAATAATTTGCAGCTTTGGCTGCATACAGCAGGAGGTAATTGTCATGTCTAATGAAGCAGAGAACCGCTGTACTTATACGATAAAGCAGGAGAAACCGGGAATTGGTATGGTTCAGATAGCAAATGATGTTGTTGCTGCCATAGCAGGTATTGCAGCTTCTGAGGTTGAGGGTGTTTACTCAATGTCAGGTAACATTTCTAATGAGATAGCGGATAGATTGAAGGTAAAGAATCCGGCTAAGGGTGTTTCGGTTGAGGTTCTTGATACTAACGTATCTGTAAGCATAGCACTGATACTTGAATATGGATACAGCGTTCCGTCTGTTACCGCTATGGTTCAGGAGAAGGTTAAGGTGTCAGTTGAGAATATGACAGGTTTATCAGTAATTGATGTTAATATTAAGATTACAGGAGTGAATATTGACAAGTCAAAATAGTAATTTACAAGTGAAGAGAGGGTGAATTAGTATCACCCTCTTTTTTATAAAGCACATCGCGTATTTACTCGAATATTGTATTATTGTTTTGTGATGTTGGAGGAAAAGAGATAATGACAAGAAGAGAGCTTAGAGAGCATGTTTTTCTTATGCTTTTTAGAAGAGATTTTTATGACAGTCTGGATGAATTAAAGGATCAGGCCCAGTTATATCTCGATGAGGCAGAGACTCCTATTGAGGATTCAGAGAAGGAATATCTTAAGAACAAGGTTAATGCCATATATGAGGTGGTTACTTCTCTTGATGAGAAGATTGACGAAGTGGCAAAGGGCTGGAAGACTAAGAGAATGTCTAAAGTCGATTTGACTATTATTAGACTTGCCTTATATGAGATGCTTTATGACGAGGACGTTCCGGAGAAGGTTGCCATTAACGAAGGCGTTGAGTTAGCCAAGAAGTTTGGCGGAGATGATTCACCTTCATTTGTTAATGGTATTCTTGCAAGATTAGTAAGACAGGGGCAGTAAGCAGGTGGATTAATGGCTGTAAGTGTGTATACCGTATCTCAGATTAGCGGATATATTAAGAATATGTTTGTAACAGATTATCTCTTAAGCTCTGTCTGTGTGTCAGGAGAGATATCAAATTGCAAGTATCATTATTCAGGACATATATATTTTACACTTAAGGATGAAACTGCCTGTATTTCCTGTGTTATGTTTGCGGGTAACAGACGAGGCCTTAATTTCAAGCTTGAAGAGGGTATGAAGGTTAAGGTGACCGGCACAGTGTCTATTTATGAAAGGGACAGCAAGTATGAGTTGTTTGCCGGTAAGATAGAGCAGGATGGTCAGGGTGATTTATATCTTAGATATGAAGCATTGAAGCAGGAGTTAGAAGACAGAGGCATGTTTTCACCGGAGTACAAGCAGTCGGTTCCTCGATTTGCTACAAAGGTAGGTATAGTTACTGCTTCAACCGGTGCGGCGATTCAGGATATTATTAATGTTTCTTCAAGACGTAATCCTTATGTACAACTTTATCTTTATCCGGCACAGGTGCAGGGGACAGGTGCCGCTGAAACTATTGTTAAAGGTATAGAGGTCCTTGATACTATGGGGCTTGATTGTATCATAATTGGACGTGGCGGAGGAAGCATTGAGGATTTATGGGCGTTCAATGAAGAGATAGTGGCTCAGGCAGTCTTTGACTGTGAGACTCCTGTTATTTCAGCAGTAGGCCATGAAACCGATTATACTATAGTTGATTTTGTATCAGATATGCGGGCTCCGACACCATCGGCGGCGGCAGAGCTGGCGGTATTTGATTATTATGAATTTATAAATAGTTGTGAAAATTATAAATACAGGCTCAGCCGTATTATGGAGAGAAGCCTTAATACATTGAAAAATCGCATATCTGTATATCAGATGATGCTGGAAAAAGGGCATCCTTCTAAAAGACTTGAAGAGAAAAAAGCAGCACTTAAAGATTTTGAGGGCCGCATAAAAATATCTATGGAGCACAAACTTATTACTGACAGACATCGTCTGGCTGTATTAACTGAACGACTTAAGGGAAGTTCGCCATTGTCAAAGATAAGTTCAGGATATGCTTTTGTAACTAAGTCTACAGGGGAAAGACTAAAAAGTATAGAACAGGTTTGTGTTGGTGACGAAGTTTATATTAATCTTGCGGATGGCCGTATTAGGGCAATTGTTGAAGAAAGTGACAGTATGTAGGCTTATCACTGTTTGGTTTAAAAGACGGAGGGTATATTATGGATGTTTCATTATTAAAGGAAGAATATATTAATGAAAATGACTCTATAGACAAGACTTTTGAGAAGTTAGAGCAGTTAGTATCAGAGCTTGAAAGTAACGAACATTCGCTGGAAGATACCTTTGCACTTTATGCAGCCGGCGTAAAGCTTGTAGAAGCCTGTGGAAAGAAGATTGATACTGTAGAAAAAAATATAAAGATTATTAACGACAGAGGTGTTGAATATGGACTTTAAGCAGGAAATGATAAAGAGAACAGAACATATTGAAGACATACTTAAAAAGTATTTACCTAGTGAAAAGGATTTTCAGCAGACATGCTTTGACGCAGTTAATTACAGCGTACTGAATGGCGGAAAGAGACTTCGTCCTATGATTATGAATGAAGTGTACAAGCTTTTCGGCGGAAGCGGCGAGGAGATTGAGGCTTTCATGGCAGCAATTGAGTTTATGCATTCTTCTTCTCTTGTACATGATGACCTTCCGGCTATGGATGCGGATGAATACAGAAGAGGCAGAAAGACTACCTGGGTTGTTTATAAGGAAGATATGGCTATTCTTGCCGGAGATGCTCTTATGATTATGACCTTTGAAGCGGCTGCGAAGGCATTTACACTTACCGATAGAGCTGATTTAGTCGGCAAGGCTATGGGAGTGCTTGGTAATAAGTCAGGCGTTTATGGTATGGTAGGCGGTCAGTCTGTAGATGTAGAGCTTACTGATAAGCCTGTTCCAAAGGATACTTTAGACTTTATTTATAAACTTAAGACGGGAGCTTTGTTAGAAGCTTCAATGATGATTGGTGCTATTTTAGCAGGTGCAAGTGATGAAGAAGTATCAGTTATGGAGCAGATTGCCGGTGATGTAGGACTTGCATTCCAGATAAAGGACGATATTTTAGATGTTACAAGTACAAGTGAAGTGCTTGGCAAACCGGTATTAAGTGATGACAAGAACAATAAGACTACTTATGTAACTTTATATGGTATTGATAAAGCACGTGAGATGGTAGAGTTTTATTCTAGGAGGGCTATTGACAGTCTTGACAGACTACCATATAAGAATGATTTTTTAAGAGAGTTGATTCTTGAACTGATTACCAGAAATAAATAAACAAATTTACTGGAGGAATTTTATGTTACTTGAGAACATACGAGGTACAAGTGATTTAAAACAGCTTTCAATGAATGAACTGGAGCTTTTAGCTGATGAGATTAGACAGTTTATTATTGATAAGACAAGCACATATGGGGGACATCTTGGTTCTAATTTAGGTGTTGTTGAACTTACTATTGCACTACATTATGTTCTGAATCTGCCGGAGGATAAGATTGTCTGGGATGTTGGACATCAGGCATATACTCATAAGATACTTACAGGAAGAAAAGATGATTTTGATACATTAAGGCAGTATAAAGGCTTATCCGGTTTTCCAAAGACAAGAGAAAGTGAGTATGATGCATTTAATACAGGACACAGCTCAACATCTATTTCTGCGGGAATTGGTCTTGTAGAGGCTGCACGTATTTTAGGTAAGGATAGTACTGTAGTTTCAGTCATTGGTGATGGTGCATTATCAGGCGGTATGGCCTACGAAGCTTTAAACAATGCTTCAAAGTTAGATACTAACTTTATTATAATATTAAATGATAACAATATGTCTATATCTGAAAGTACCGGTGGACTTTCAAAATATTTAGCGGATATACGTACCGACCCGAGATATAATGAACTCAAGGACGGAGTTACAAGAACTTTAAGAAAGGTTCCTATAGTAGGAGATCAGATTAAGGAAAGTATTTCACGTACAAAGATGAGTATTAAGCAGCTTATGCTTCCGGGGATGTTATTTGAAAATCTTGATATAACATACATCGGTCCTTATGATGGTCACAATATACCTAAACTTATTAAAATTCTTAATGAAGCTAAGCAGGCAAATAAACCGATAGTATTGCATATTCATACTAAGAAGGGATATGGTTATGAGCCGGCAGAAAAGTATCCATCAAGATTTCATGGAGTTGAACCTTTCGACATAACAACAGGACTTCCTAAAAAGAAGAAGGATGCTATATCATGGACAGATGCCTTTGCACATACCATATTCAATATTGCAGAGCATGATGATAAGGTGGTAGCTATAACTGCAGCTATGCCTGAGGGCACCGGACTTAAAAAGTTTGCCGGTGCATATCCGGACAGATTTTTTGATGTAGGCATTGCAGAGGAGCATGCAGTAACCTTTGCTGCGGGTATGGCACAGGGTGGATTAAAGCCGGTGGTTGCTATTTATTCATCATTTTTCCAGAGAGCCTACGACCAGATTATACATGATGTCTGTCTTCAGAACCTTCATGTTGTATTTGCTATTGACAGAGCCGGTCTGGTTGGAAGTGATGGTGAGACTCATCAGGGTATCTTTGATTTGACCTTTTTTGGTACCTTGCCGAATATGACAGTGATGGCTCCAAAGAATAAATATGAGCTTAGAAAGATGCTTAAGTTTGCTATGAATATGGATTCTCCGGTTGCACTTCGATATCCGAGAGGACAGGCATATTCAGGTCTTAAAGAGTTTGATGAACCGATTGAGCTTGGCAAGAGCGAAGTGATTTATGAAGGTACTGATGTTGCATTAGTTGCAGTAGGCAATATGGTAGAGACTGCTGTAGAAGTAAGAGAGAAGCTTAGTGAGCTTGGATTTAATGCTACTTTGGTGAATGCTAGATTTGTTAAGCCTATGGATACTGAGCTTATTGACAGATTATCAGAGAATCATCATTTGATAGTGACGATTGAGGAGAATATATTAGCAGGTGGATTCGGTGAGAGAGTTACTGAATACATTATGAGAAATCACCGTGATTTAAGAACTATAAATTGTGCAATTGCAGACAGTTTTGTAGAGCATGGTGACATCGCTTCATTAAGACGTCTTGTCGGTCTTGATGCAGATTCAATAGTTGAGAGAATTATTGAAGAGTGTCAGGCGTATGAGGCCAAAGCGGATATATATTCTGTATAAATTATAAGGATTGAGAGTAGACAGATGAAAGAAAGATTAGACATACTTCTTGTTAAAAACGGACTGGCAGATTCCAGAGAAAAGGCAAAGGCCATGATTATGGCCGGTAATGTATTTGTAAATGGTCAGAGAGAAGATAAAGCAGGTTCTACTTTTAAAGAAGATGTTCAGATTGAAGTTAAAGGTAACACTTTAAAGTATGTAAGCCGTGGCGGTCTTAAGCTTGAGAAAGCTATGGATAACTTTGATATCGAGCTTACCGATAAGGTGTGTATGGATGTAGGTTCTTCTACAGGAGGTTTTACTGACTGTATGCTTCAGAATGGCGCCGTGAAGGTATATGCGGTTGATGTAGGACACGGACAGTTAGACTGGAAGCTTCGCAATGATGAGCGAGTTGTCTGTATGGAGAAGACTAACATACGATATGTAACTCCGGATGATATTGCAGATAAGATTCAATTTTCTTCAATAGATGTGTCATTTATATCTCTTACAAAGGTGCTTCTTCCGGTTAGGGAATTACTGACGGATGATGGTCAGGTTGTATGTCTTATCAAGCCCCAGTTTGAAGCCGGACGTGAAAAGGTTGGCAAGAAGGGCGTAGTAAGAGAGAAGTCGGTACATGTTGAGGTTATTGAAATGGTTATTGAATATGCTTCTTCTATAGGTTTTGGGATATTGAATCTGGATTTTTCACCGGTTAAGGGACCGGAAGGCAATATTGAATATCTTGTACATCTTTTAAAGAATGATACGTCGGTACTTCCTGACAGCATAGTACCTGAAGTTATTGTAGATAAGGCTCATGAAGTTTTGAATTAATGTTAATGAATTGAATATATATATCTGATTTATAGTATCTGTAGATATTGGATGTATATAAGACATGAGGGATTTGGTATGAATAGATTCTATCTGATTGTAAATATGGATAAAGATCCTGATTTAATTATTACAAATCGATTATGTGAATATTTTAACCGGAAGGGCAAAGATTATTCAATAAAAAAAATATATCCTTTTTCTGATGATGAAAATTTAAAGAATGCCCACTGTGAAGATGTGTCGGCTGACACGGATTTAATTATTATCCTTGGCGGAGATGGTTCATTTTTACATTCAGCTGTTTCTTTGGCGAAGCTTAATATACCGGTTGCAGGACTTAATCTTGGCACATTAGGCTATTTGGCCCAGTTCAATACGGAGGATTTTGAAGAAGAGTTTGATACTTTACTTTCGGGTAATTATTTTATAGAAGATAGAATTATGATAATGGGTGAACTGATTCGTGACGGTCAGACGATAAAGCATGATATTAGTCTTAATGACATAGTTGTCAGAAGATGTGACGGATTAAGTGCTATAAAGCTGAATATAAGCCTTAACGGAATGAATATGAAGAGTTCTATGAGTGATGGGCTTATAGTTGCCACACCGACCGGTTCTACAGCTTACAGCCTTTCTGTAGGAGGCGCAATTGTTGAACCATCATCAAGGGTATTTGCAGTTACTCCTATAGCACCTCATTCTCTTTCTGACAGAAGTATCATTGTTTCTGATAATTCGGTAATAGAGATTGAATTAGCTGATATACCGAGAAATGAAAGTGCTGACGTAATAATAGGCTTTGATGGAAAGTTTATGACAAGAATGATTAATCGAGATATCTTAAGAGTAAAGAAGTCTGAAGATGTTGTAAGGTTAATTCGTCTGAATGGATATAATTTCTTAAATGTTATGCATAATAAGATGTGTAGCGACTAGCCGACTGGAGAGTATTTATGAAGATCGAAAGACACAGTAAAATTGTAGAGTTAATTGGCAAGTACGATATTGAGACTCAGGAAGAACTTGCGGGAATGTTAAATCAAAATGGTTTTAATGTTACACAGGCTACAGTTTCCAGGGACATCAGAGAACTAAAGTTATACAAGATTTCTACGGGCAATGGCAAGCAGAAGTACACTGTATTAAAGAAACACGAAAGTAATTTAAGTGATAAGTACATAAGAGTTCTAAGAGACGGTTTTGTATCAGTAGATATGGCACAAAATATTCTTGTAATTAAGACTGTTGCCGGTATGGCCATGGCAGTTGCTGCTGCATTGGACGCATTATCGTTTAGTGAGATAGTAGGCAGTATAGCCGGTGATGATACTGTCATGTGTGCCGTGCGTACTGTAGATGACACGATAGTATTAATGGAAAAGATTCGTAAGTTAGTAAGTTCCAAAGAGTAGGGGGAATACAAATGCTTTTAAGCATACATGTTAAGAATTTTGCTTTAATAAACGATGCTAATATTACGCTTGGGGATGGACTTAACATCTTAACCGGTGAGACCGGAGCTGGTAAGTCTATATTAATTGATGCAGTGAATGTTGCACTTGGAGGGAAAACTGCAAAGAATGTTGTAAGAAGCGGTGCTGATTCGGCCCTTGTTGAGCTTGTGTTTATAGAGAACAGGGATGAACGCATAACACTTCTTGAGTCTATGGATATTTATCCGGAAGACGGAACTATTATAATATCGAGAAGAGTATTAAATGGCAGAAGCGTCTGCAAGATTAATGATGAGACTGTAACGGCATCAAAGATTCGCAAGGTTACAGAGCTTCTAATTGATATACATGGTCAGCACGAACACCAGTCTTTATTGAATAAATCAAAGCATTTAGAGATTCTGGATGAATACTGCAGGGACAAGTTTGGAGATGTTAAGGATAAGCTTGAAGAGGCTTATAAAGAATACACCAGACTTGGTGACGAACTGGATGAGTTTGAACTGGATGAAGATGAACGCTTGAGAGAAGTTGATTTTCTTAAATATGAAATTAGCGAAATTACATCAGCTGCTTTAAAAGAGGGTGAGGAAGAAGACCTTACCAATGAGTTCAGAAAGTTATCCAACGGCAGAAGTATTGCTCAAGATTTAAGTGAAGTCATCGGTCTTATAGGCTACGACAGTTATGATGGTGCCGGAGAGCGTATCGGAAGAGCTGTAAAGTATTTAAGAGATGCCTGTGTACTTGATACAGATCTTGAAGATATAACAAATCAGCTTGAATCTGTGGATGATATATTATCCGGAGTATGCCGAGACATAAAAGAATATACAGACAACCTTGTATATGACCCAAAGACTTTATCCGACATAGAGAAAAGACTGGACGTTATACATAACATGCAGGCAAAGTATGGCTCTACAGTAGAGAAGATTTTAACTGCTCTCGAAGAGAAGCAATCAAGGCTTGATATGCTTGAACAGTTTGAAGTTCGTAAGGCTGAGGTTGAAGATGCCTATGTTGAAGCTGAGAGCAAGGTTATTGCTTACGCTTCCCAGATATCTTCAATACGTAAAAAAGAGTCAGTAGTTCTTACGGAGTTAATTAAGCAGACACTTAAAGATTTAAACTTTCTTGAAGTTCAGTTTTATATGAATTTTTCAAAGAAGGACGGTGTTGGCAGGAATGGTTATGATGAATTAGAGTTCTTAATATCTACCAATCCTGGTGAAGATTTAAAGCCTTTAGGTCAGGTCGCTTCCGGTGGTGAGCTTTCCAGAATTATGCTTGCCATAAAGACTGTTTTAGCCGACAGTGACGATATTGAGACATTGATTTTTGATGAGATTGATACCGGTATCAGTGGAAGAACAGCCCAGAAGGTTGCAGAAAAACTTGGACTTATTGCTAAAAAACATCAGGTAATATGCATAACCCACTTACCACAGATTGCTGCCATGGCTGATAATCATTTCAGAATTATAAAAACTGTTGAAAATGGCAAGACTGTAACTAAGATTGCTGAATTAGACTCTTCTGAACAGACAGAAGAGCTGGCAAGACTTTTAGGTGGTGCAGTAATAACAGATGCAGTATTAAATAATGCTCGTGAAATGAAGAACTTAGTAAATGATTTTAAAAACAAATTTTAATTATAATTAAATCTGATAGGTTTAATTTTCTAGTGTGATTTGATTACATTACCGCATACTAAAGATAAAAGCTTTAAGGAGGAATGTATGGAACGCAGAAAAGCCTATCGGATTTTTTTATTTAACCTGCTTATTGCAGCATTTATATTTTTGATATGTTATATATATTATTTTTTAAATTACAGAATTCCGGAGAGAATTTATCTTATACAGGGCGAAGAATATAATTTAAATATAGGGTTTCCAATATCAGCAGATATAGAAGAAGATTCTTTAGAAGCAGCCTCATACATGACTTCATCACTTCCGGCTGACATAGTTAATGTAACAACTACGGTTGCAGAGAACATTACATTAACAGGCAACGATATTGGAAGCTGCAATCTAAAGTTAAAATTATTCGGTATATTTAATATCGCGGATGTTGAAGTGTCCATCGTTGAAGAGAAGATGGTATATCCCGGAGGACAGCCTATTGGCATATACTTAGATACTGATGGAGTAATGGTTATAGGTACAGGAGAAGTCTGCCTTTTAGATGGTACCATGGCAGAGCCGGCATACGGACTGATTAGTTCGGGAGATTATATTCTTGCTGTTAATGGTGATGGTGTCAGCACTAAGGAAGAATTAACGAAGCACATAGCAGACTCTAATGGGAAAGATATTATACTTACGGTAAGAAGAAGCAGTGAAGAGATAAATGTTCGGGTAACTCCGGTACTCTGCAATGATAATTGTTATCGTGTCGGTATCTGGGTTAGAGACGATACTCAGGGTATAGGTACCCTGACATATATTGCTTTAGATGGGAAGTTTGCAGCATTAGGCCATGGTATAAGTGATGTGGATACATCACAACTTATTGAAGTTGATAACGGAGCTTTATACGATGCCTATGTCTATGAAATAATAAAGGGTACTAATGGTAAGCCCGGTTCTTTAATAGGAAGTATAAATTATAGTGAGAATACCTTTGAAGGTTATATTACGGCAAATACCGATGTTGGAGTATTTGGAGTGATAGATGATATTGAGAGCTTTAGTCAGGGGAGAGAAGCTTTATGTATTGGCTTTAGCCAGACCGCCCGAACCGGTGAAGCTTATATACTTTGCAGTGTAAACGGTGAGGTTGGAGAGTATCAGATTAATATAGAGAAGATTGATTACAATGCTAAGGGAAATAAAAACATGGTAATCAGTGTGGTAGATGACAGGCTGTTAGCAATGACCGGAGGGATAGTGCAGGGGATGAGCGGCAGTCCGATAATTCAAAATGGAAAGATAATTGGGGCGGTGACTCATGTGATGGTGAATGATCCAACGAGAGGGTATGGAATATTTATTGAAAATATGTTGGAGCATTGAGCCCGTGCGGTGCGACGAGAAAAAGACTTCTGGAAAGCTTGCTTGCCATGAAGTCTTTTTCGATGTACCAACATACGGCGAAAGCTGTACATGAGCAAGAAGCGAAGCGGATTGCGAATGCCGCACGGATTGCGAGTGGATTATATGGCAAAATCTAAACACTAAAAACCACGCATTGCGTTATTTTAATATATATGCTATACTATAAAAAAGAAAATCAACAGAGGAATACATATATGGATATACAAAATGAAATAAGAGAATTGAGATTAAAAACTGGTCTGAACAGGAAAGACTTTTCAGTATATATTGGAATTCCGCTTCGTACTATTGAGGATTGGGAATCAGGACGGAGGACACCGCCTGAATATATTCCAAGATTAATTGCTTACCAGTTAAAATATGAGGAGTTAAGAAAGAAAATGAAGGTGGGATTAGATGAAGAATAGAGTTATTACAGTGCAGAATATACCGATTACGATATCTAATGCGGATATTGATGATTATATTTGTATTACAGATATGGCGGCGGCAAAGTCGGAAAATTCAAGAGCGGCTGATGTGGTACGAAATTGGTTACGAACAAGAACTACGTTAGAATTTTTATCCACGTGGGAAGAAATATATAATCCGGATTTTAAAGTGTTCGAATCTGAACACTTTAAAAAACAAGCAGGTCTTTTAACATTTACACCAAGTGTATCCGAATGGATTGAGCAAACCGGTGCGATAGGTCTGTTTGTTAAAAAGGGGCGTTATGGTGGCACTTTTGCACATAAAGATATTGCATTTGAATTTGCTTCTGCTATTAACCCGGTTTTTAAACTATATTTAATTAAGGAATTTCAGCGTTTAAAAGAGGAAGAGAATGACAGACAGAAACTTGAATGGAATGCAAAAAGATTTCTAAGTAAAAATAATTATTTAATACAAACCGATGCTGTAAAGAATTATATTGTACCTCATTGTGATTATAGAAGTGATTTAAAATGGATTGCATACGCGGAAGAGGCTGATTTGCTGAATGTAGCATTATTTGGATTTACAGCAAAAGCATGGCGGGTAGCAAATCCGGAATTGGCAAAGACAAGCAATGTAAGAGATTATGCAACGATCAATGAACTTACAGTTCTCTCTAATTTGGAAACACACAATGCACAAATGATTCGTGAAGGAAAAGATAAGGAAGAACGATTTGTAATTTTAAAAGAGATTGCATCATATCAGATGAGAATATTGTCTGAAGCAGGAAAAATATTGCTCTTGGAAGCAAATAATGAATGAGATGTAGAGGACATATTGGGCTGTTTGACAACACATATTTTGATAATATAACAGATTTGGCACCAATAGAGCATTCATTGTGAAACACTAAATTTGTATAATGTAAATATCAAAAGCGTAACAGGTATTATATTTAAAAATATCTTTTAAATTGATATCTTAGCTTTGGAGGTGATATTTTATGAATTTTTCGGAAAAATTAAAATTGCTGAGAAAGAATAAAGGATTTACACAGGAAGAGTTTGCAGAACAATTACATGTTTCAAGAAACGCAGTAGCAAAATGGGAAGCCGGTCAAACTTATCCGGACATTGCAAATTTGATTCAAATCAGCAATATTATGAATGTTACCATCGACTACCTTGTAAGGGACCAGGAATGTGCTGTCGCCCCTGCCCCTTTAAAGCAGGATAGTGTGCAGGAAATAATCGCTTTTCGGTTAGAAGCAAATGTGAATACATACGCCGCATTTATGAATGAAACAGATTCTACGAGATTTGATTCACATGATTTCAGATATGAGAGCGGTGAGTATGTATATCACGATACCTATGTTGGCAGTGAGCAGTTTGCCGGAGAAGAAGCCATATGGAAAAATGGTAAAGCAGTTTATGCAATGAATTACATGGGGAGGGTTCTGGGAGAGAATTTTAGCGGAAATTTTCTGAAGGAAGCACTTAGAAATGCGGATGTGCTAATGCCCTATCGGGGGCCTGAATATTATCAGGCCGGAGAATACACGTATAAGTGTAAGGTTTCCGGGGATTTTAATTGGTTTCAGGGACATGAGGAAATCTATTGGATGAATGAACTAATTTATGAGTGCTATTTTCATGGAGGATTGCTGAAATAACAGAGGCTGTAAAATCTATTTTTTGTCCCTTACTTGACACATTCAGATATTTATAGAAAATATGTTGGAGCACTAATGATCAAGAGAAAGGGAAAATAAATTTATAAATGAAGAAATATTACAGAACATGTCAAGAGCATTAACACATCTGGTTTTTCGTAACGAAATTGTAGAAAAGTTACATTCTGAAGGTAGGTGTCTGGATAAT
>JAZULV010000144.1:0-4237 GCA_045603305.1 Lachnospiraceae bacterium
TTCATCTATTTCATTCATATATACCCTCCAAAATATACATTCTTCCCTATTTCACAATCTCCCTAATCTTTTTTATAAACCCTCCTGATACTATTCTCATGCAAACACGTGCTAACACTTGTATAAAAATTATTATAAGCAAAGGTATACACATTACCAAAACATCTGTAATCCCCCTAATAATAATCATACCTTTCACACAACTAATTATAAGTGCTATCTCCATTATGGCACAGAATACAAACATAAGTCCTATAATAACTTTCACTCCTTTTATGAGTTCAAAGTTCATTTGAAGTTCTGTGCCTTTATCAGTACCTGCTACCTTCATTTCTACAGCAGGTACGAAGGAGTTATAGCACACCCAACCTTCACTCTTAGGAGAAAAGACTACGTTCTCTGTATCACCATCATAAAAACTCTTTATGTATTTATAATTAGATAAACTGATTTCTGCTTCACTCAATGCTTTACTAACATTATCTATATTCTGTTCAGTTACTATTACCTTTTCATATTTAGAAAAAACGTTCATAATACACCTCCCATACCGTATTCAATAAAAATAACACATATCCCGTGATTTACCCTATCATTATTATACCACAAATTATGGTAATTTACAATGTATCTTACTTTCTATTAATCCATAAGACATCAAAAACCGGAGAGCATATTTTTAAATCTCTCCGGCTCTATATCAACTTATTTAATTACTGGTTACCACCCTGTGTAGAGTTTGCATCGTTGTGTCCGCTTGCTCCGTCAATCATATCATCAACCATATTATCCACGCCGTCTGCAGCGTCTTCAACCATATTTCCGGCATCATCTACCATGTTACCGGCATCGTCTGCGATATTGCCATCAGCGTTAGTGCTCTGCTGGGCATTGTCACCGTTGCCGCCATTGCCGTTGTTGCCATTGCCACCGTTGCCATTGCCACCGTTATTATCATTGGTTGCATCATCTCCTGCCTTAGTTGTATCTTCTGTTGTGTCTTCGGTAGTTTCTGCACTGGTATCAGTTTCGCCTTCACCACCATTTGGAGTTCCGCAGCCACAACCGGCAAGAAGTGAAAACATCATGGTTAAAACTATGCACATAACAAATGATTTAAATTTCTTCATTTATCATTCTCCTTTACATTATTTTTTACTTTCAAATGTAATGTTAGTGTGTGCTGTTTTAACGATAATATTCTTAAAATAATTTTTCATTTATAAAAATAGCGTCATATATTCAAGGGTATACTAAATGTAAATAAGAAAACCTGCTTCTTCAGATTTAGCATATCCTCACATACAAAAAGACGGATTAAAACTTTGCATAAATCTGCATAATTTCATCCGTCTAATCTCTACATTATTAAAATATTAATTACAAAGTACTATCGCCGTCAGTTTTTTCTCTCTGATACTAAAGTATAACATCCTGCATATCATACATGCCCGCCGGCTTGCCTGCTAAAAACTTAGCCGCCTGAATAGCGCCCTTTGCA
Organism: Lachnospiraceae bacterium; assembly: GCA_045603305.1. Classification (GTDB taxonomy): domain Bacteria; phylum Bacillota; class Clostridia; order Lachnospirales; family Lachnospiraceae; genus JAFRXK01. The sequence goes on from JAZULV010000144.1 coordinate 1,502, forward strand.
AATACTGCCTTGGAATATGCGGTATGCTTGAACTCAACTACCTCATCAGTTCCTGCGAAAATCACTTCGTGCTCGCCTACAATATTACCGCCACGCACCGCAGAAATACCGATTTCCTTAGGATCTCTCTTCTGTCTTACCTGTGAACGGTCATATACATAATAATACTCGTCAGTAAGAGCTTCCTTCACTGAATCAGCCAGTGCAAGGGCAGTTCCGCTTGGAGCATCTAACTTCTGGTTGTGATGTCTTTCAACTATCTCGATGTCAAAACCGGCTTCATTCAACTTCGCCGCAGCTTCCTTTACGAGCTTAAGAAGAAGATTGATACCGAGAGACATATTAGCAGATCTAAGCACTGCACAACTTGCACTAAGTGCTTCTGCTCTCTTTAACTGCTCCTCTGAAAGTCCGGTAGTACAAAGCACAACCGGTATCTTTGTCTCTTCACAGTAATCAAATAATGCATCTGCTGCCTTTGCTGAGCAGAAGTCGATAATAACGTCAGCCTCTACATCACAGTCCGCTAATGTCTTGAATACAGGGTAGTCATTAAGCTTTACATCATATAAATCAATACCTGCAACTATTTCAATATTGTCATCATTGGCTGCAAGGTTGGAAATAACCTGACCCATCTTACCATTACAGCCGTGCATTATAGCCTTTATCATAATAAGCCTCCATGTCTTAGTTAACACAAATAGTGATAAAACTTCTTTTACAGTATGCCGTAGTTTACCATAGCCTTTCTAAGCTTTTCAACATTGGCTTCTTCCATTTCACTAAGCGGACTTCTTAAAGGACCTACATTCTTGCCCATAAGGTTAAGCGCTGTCTTAACCGGAATAGGATTAACCTCGCAGAATAAAGCATCGATAAGCTCGATTGCCTCAAGCTGAAGCTTGCAGCTTGTTGCTACATCTCCCTCTAAATAGCTCATAACCATGTCATGGGTCTTTCTTGGAGCAACATTTGAAAGAACTGAAATAACACCAATACCACCTACTGAAAGTAATGGTAATATCTGATCATCATTTCCTGAGTAAATATCAATGCATCCCTCTGCAATGCTTGCAAGCTTAACTACCTGACCAATGTTACCGCTTGCTTCCTTGATAGCCACAATATTCTCCACATTCTTAGCAAGCTCAACTGCTGTCTGAGGAAGAATGTTTACACCGGTTCTTCCAGGAACATTATACATAATTATAGGAATATTAACTGCCTCTGCAATTGTTGTATAGTACTCTTTAAGACCCTTCTGAGTACACTTATTATAATAAGGAGTAACTGCTAAAAGACCGTCAGCACCACACTTTTCGGCTTCCTTTGAAAGATATACTGCCTCTGCTGTACTGTTAGATCCTGTACCTGCCACAACCGGAACTCTTCCTGCAACCTTATCCACACAGTACTTTATAACATCAATATGCTCCTGATGTGAAAGAGTTGATGACTCACCTGTTGTTCCACAGATAATAATACTGTCTGTTCCTGCTGCAATCTGCTCCTCAATGAGCTCTGCGAGTTTCTCGTAATTAACGCTTCCGTCTTCATAAAATGGTGTTACTATTGCAACGCCTGCTCCTTTAAAAATTGCCATAATACTTCCTCCTTATGTTAAATAAGTTTACTAGTTACACAGCTACTTTACCTTAAAAATGGAGCTGACACGTGGCCAGCTCCAGATAAATTATTAAAAAATCATATATAAATACAATATAATTCTTAAATAATCAAGTAGCTCTCCACCCGTTAGGATGACAGTCATATAATTATTAATTATATGCCCAGAAAAACACACTCAGGATGTATCTCTCTTCGGCGTCCGCCCCTTTCGTCTGCTTTCATCTATGCCTGACATATCCGGCAGCTACTTATGGAAAACGCAACCTCTACCTTATAATATATTGCATATAATAGCATCTGTGTTTTAATATGTCAACACGAAAAAACTTTATTTTTCAGCATATTTTAACACTCGTCTACTATTTCAAGTTTACTTACTGATACTTCGTAAGCAGTTCGCTTAACACTTTCGATCTCGTCAATTCTCTTAGTGTATTCACGACTCTGTACTCGGCCCCATACACGTATTCTGCCGCCAACCTCAAAGCCGGAAGCATAACGGGCATTTCGGCCCCATGCTATACACGGTATGTAATCTGACTTTCCGTATGGTCTGTTCACTGCAATTAATATATCGGCAATTTCTCTTCCCAGCGGAGTCTTTCTGTACACCGGCTGCTTGCAGATATAACCATCTAAGAATATCTGATTTGTCTTTGTACAGTCATCAAACTCTTCTAAGAATTCAATCTCTCTTACGAACACTGACAAAAGCAGTCGGTTCTTCATACCCTCATGACGATTGTAGGAACGAAACTGACCACTCGCCTCTACTATCTTACCTCTCATATCCTTTGTTACATCAAGAAGTCTCTCTGACACCATAAGCGGAATCACATCAGCCTGGTCGCTTAATCTGTTTACGGATATCTCTGTCATGTAGAAGCCTTCTCCAAAGACCTCATGACTATAGGTGAATTCTGAAATAATCTCCCCTATTACGCTTACCCTGTTGTTTTCAATTACTTTCTCTGACATTAGTATTTCTCCTTTCATACACACTTACTCCCCTTTGTGCCTCTTAAGTTCGTTCCACTTTAAATCATCCTTGTGGCAGGCACATAAGCAATCTTTTTTATGCACAATTAATATATATTCATACAC